>NZ_JABURJ010000031.1 GCF_014762745.1 Kangiella sp. | reverse complement strand
CAGTAGAAATTACAAAAGAGCCTGTTGAGCTCTACAAAATACTAAAGTTCGAGGGCATTGTAAGTAGTGGCGGCGAAGCAAAGGCTGTAATCGATGATGGCCTAGTTTTAGTTAATGGTGAGATAGAGAAGAGAAAACGAAAGAAAATAATGTCAGGTGATGTTATTAAATTTATGGATGACGAATACAAAGTTTTACTGAAATAGTCGTAATTAATTCTGCTATGAGAATACTTAAACCTGCTTCGGAAGGTTTTTTATGCCTGAAATTTGTGAGCAACTAAAAGGTTTAATTGACCTGGAAGGTGTGTGTGACGTAAAGTTTGTTGATGTTCAAAACATTTGGAATACATATGGAAGATAAAGTCATAGAAGGAATAGTGATTGGTGCATCTGGTGGTGCGATCGCTGGGATCACTGTATATTTAATCCAATATTTTCACCAGAAAGCCATTAACTTCATTGAATCAAAGAGAATAAGAAATTGGCTTAAAGAAAATACAAGTAAGAATCAGTGGAGATCAACAAGGGCTATAGCTAGCTGGACGAACCTTTCTGTTGAACGAGTTCAGTACTTGTGTTCCCATGACCCCAAAGTAAGGCTTTCCACCGCGGAAAAAGAAGATATGTGGGCTTTAAGAAGTAAAATTCCAGAGCCCACATATGAGTAAAATGCTTAAAAAGCGCAAGCAAGCCTGCCTATCAGTCTCGACTCGTTACGTTCGCGCTTGTAAAGGGCGTTGCATTAGAGGTTGTGAAAGTATCTGAAACTTCTACAGAACACGAGAAATTAGCTCGGAATACTTATACAGACAATTTTGTATCGGGATGTGTTGAAATTAATGTGGTCGATGTGGTCAGTGTGCATTGACTTCTATTCTGCTCTATTTTTAACTTTGCTTTGATTCGTTTATGCTGACTCTAACTAATCATAAAAAAATTGGAGCATTCTATGACTAATATCATTGAAAATTCTTGTGCGGAGTCAAAATTATGTTCAGCAAGTATTTGTAAATTTATTTCCATTATATTTTGTATTTGCTTTTCTCTAGATTCTCTGGCAAAACCTAAAAGCTACCAAAGTTTACTTATGAATGAACCTGCTTCTTTGTTAGATATATCTCTTTTCAAAGCTCGCCTTGAACTAGAGGATTACATACAAAAACACCAAGTCGAAACTATCAGCATCAATGACTTAGAATCATTCGATTGGTTGGTTAGGTCAAAATATCATCATGAATACAATTATAGTGAAAGTAAGAGAGGCACTATCAGGTTTGATTGGAATTCAGGCTCTTTTCTATATGAATTTAAAATGCTATCAGCGATAGCAGTCGACTATAAGAGATACAAAGATAAAATAATGCAAGAGCATTTTGAAAGAAGTGGCTTATTGGATATAACTCAGAATAACTTTTCACTTTTATGTTCAGACTTGTTGATTCAGGCAGCAAGTCAGTTGCATGTAGCACCATACTTGCATGAAGGTTACACAACAAAAGGAGAGCAAAGTCTTCCAGATTATGATCTCCTTTATAATAAGTTCGAAAGAGATACCCAGTATTCGTACGTCATAGAGATACTGTATCTGAAAGAGCCACTATCAGTTAAGTGTGTGTTAAATGGTCCAGTCTCTACAATTTTAAAAGAAAACTTGAAGTCGGTCAGATATGAATATGATGGTCCATGGCATAACCTTAAGAAGATGTTAATGACTAGTAATTAATGGAGGAAGAACCGAAATTACTGGACACCCATAAACTATCAATTAATGAGAATTAAAAGACCCAGAGTCTAAGCTACCAGCTCTTAATGTTCTTTGCCATAATAAAGGGCCGTCTTTATCAGGAGTTGAGCCGCGATGAAATTTCTTATCATGCTTTTGTTGCCATTTGTTTGGGGTTCGCAAGCCGTTAATGCTGCAGGGGTTGGTGACTGTGTGTATTGCTCTTATCAGCTTGTTGCGGTAAGCCTCCCCCCTAGTAGCGACTATGCTGCCACGGTTAAAGCCAATCAGACCGAGGCTGATACAGTGAGGTTTACTGATGATCAGCAGGTGCTTTTGTGCCGAAACTTTATCTCTAATGGTTTCAATGCGCTTAAAGAAACTTTTCAAGAATTAGGCTCAAGTATTGAAGAAGGCTATCACCATGTAACCTGTGAGGATGGACGCGAGGACCTCTTAAAGTTTAGACAGATGAATCCGAGAGGCAGAGCTGATTTAGCAGCCTTCATTCTTTATTATAAAAGAGAGTTAAATCGTGAACAGGACTTGGTGGAAATCTTTAATACGGTGACGCCTGGGCCAAAGGTTCCTAACGGCACATTAATCGATTTTATCGAATATTATAAGAATATTGAGCAATCAAATGCTCACGCTATTAGCGAGTACGAGCGCATGATCACTTTGCTTCGTCGTTTTGGTGCTAAAAAAGCTAGTGAACTATGATTCTTTTTGTAGAGTGCTTTATTCTTCTAAGAGTAGGTAGTTCAATATAGACTTCCTACCCAGTTATTGCTATTTTGGCTAAAGTTTGAACAAAGGGAGTTGTGTTATGACTAAACTTTATCTGTCTGCTTTTTTGTTTCTCTTCTTGTTTAGTGTTTCTTCGTATGGCTCAGAGCGCTACGATGGGCCGATTATTGATATGCATCTTCATGCCTATGATGACCAAACCTATTGGGGGCCAATACCACATTTCCGCACTGGCAAGAAGTCGCCACCGTCTGCCACAGAGTTTGAGTCAGAAATGATTCGAACATTGGATAATAATCGTGTAGTTTTGGGTATGCTGTCTTCAACCAGCGTTGAGCTTTCAAAGCATTGGGACGATAAATATCCAGGTCGTTTTTTAAAAGGTTTGAATTTTAATGATCCAAGTAATGAGCTTTCTGAGAAAGTATTTGAGGAACATATTCAAAAGGGTAATATCGAAGTTGTTGGGGAGGTGATGGCTCAGTATCATGGTTTATCGCCTTCTGATGATAAATATAGTCCTTACTGGAAAATAGCAGAGCAGCATGGGGTTCCTGTCGGCATTCATACGGGAGAGGGGCCAAGCGGTATTGTTTATCGATCGACTCCCAAATTCAGAGTTAAGCTGGGTGACCCGTTATTGCTTGAGGATATGCTCGTTGAGTTTCCAAAGTTAAAAGTCTACGTCATGCATGCGGGTGGTTTTTTCTATCCAAGAATGTTGCAGTTGATGCAGATGTATCCCCAGGTTTATGTTGAGGTAGGTGTGCTGGGTCATGTTAAGCAGCATCGCGACATGGAAACCATGAAGAAGTTTATACAGGGAGCCAAGACTATGGGTTATCTGGATCGAGTTATGTTTGGCAGCGATCAGATGGTATGGCCGGATGCCATTACTGACTCTATAAACTTTGTGCAAGAGATGGACTTTCTGACCGTTGAAGAAAAACAGATGATTTTTTATGACAATGCGGCGAGGTTTCTCGAATTAGATCAAGAAACCATTAAAAAGCACAAAGCTCAATTTTAATAAGCATAGTGATGGTTAATATCTTTTGTGGTGTGCCAAGGCACACCCTACAACTATCATTCGCCCTTAAACCTGTCTCTTCAGATGACCTAAATCAACCAACCCGCCATTCCCTGCAAAATTCTATTGCTACTTCTCCGCTCGATTCTTACTATGAAACAAGAATGTTTGATTTTTAACTAGGAATCTGACAGTTAGAAGGCTAATTGCCCAAGATAAGCATGCGTTGAGTTTATGGAGTAAGCTCATATCAATTAAATAACTGGCGGCTTGCATCTAATTCTGCCGTTTGATGTGTCTTAATATGTACCCACATGAATTTATGACTATATATTTAAATCTATAGGAGTGTTTATGTCTGACCTTTGGATTCCTATTACCGGAATGCTCTGTATAACTGCTGGAGTTATTGTCTATCTGATGGTTACTGTGCGTTATAAAAAGCAGTTTCAGCTTATTTTGAAGCAGCACCTCGAAAATGGCGGTACTTTGTCTCCAGATTTACTTGAACAGCTTGGAGCCGTGCCGACTAGTTCGCGCAGTGATTTGAGGAAAGCGCTGATATTGCTTGCTCTTGGATTGGGGTGTTTGGCGGCTGGTTGGTTTGCTGGTGTGTTCAATCTCGGCGCTGTATTTGGGGTTTTTCCATTGTTTCTTGGTGTAGCATTCTTCGTTTCTGCTTTCCTTAGCAACAATGAATGATCAGGCGTTAATCGCTCGTGTTCTGTTGGATAATGACCAACATGCATTTGCAAGCCTGGTAAGAAAGTATCAGCACCCGATACGTCATTTTCTGCGACGTTTAACATCAGGCGATCACTCATTAGCAGACGATCTGGCGCAAGAGGTATTTCTTGCCGCCTACACAAAGATGCAAAGCTTTCGTGCTGAATCGAGTTTTGGCACCTGGCTACATAGTATTGCTTATAGAATGTTCTTAAACGACAGGCGTAAAGCTCACTATACCCGGGAAGTTTCTTCGGAGCTTGTAGAGCCTTCCACAACCCATAACGCGGAACAAGATATTTTAGTAGAACGCTTGATGTCACATTTATCGGTAGGGGAGCGAACCTGTGTGACTTTAGCTTACAGCGTCGGAATGAGTCATCAGGAAATCGTTGAAATTACGGGTATGCCACTAGGAACTGTTAAGTCACACATTAATCGTGGAAAACAAAAGCTTGTAGAGCTGGTAAATAGTAATCAACCACAGAAACGGAGCTCATTATGAAGTTATCAACTGAACAGGACTTCCAACAATTGCTCGAATACAGTGATTATTTAGATGGTGCTAACTTTGTAGAGACAGTACAAAGTAACATAAAGAAACAGCAACAAATACGACAACGTATATTAGCGATTGCGACTTTTTGTGCGGCGCTGGTTGTATTAGTTATTGCTATCATGAGCGGTTTCCAACTTTGGCTACCACTTATTGAGTTTGCACAAAACTCACCCTATTTGTTCACAGTTGCTTTAACGTCAATTGTGGGATTTTCATTTTTTATAAGGCACAGTAAAATCTAGTTGTTTGCATCTAATGCATAACGTTCTTGTTTCTAAATTATAACGATAATTTTATATTTAGGAGCACAATGAACATTCTAACTACAGCCATGCTTAGCATGGTTCTATTGTTGCCAGCCTTTCCAGGCAGCGCTACGCCTTATACCGAGGATGCACAGAAGCGTGTAGAGCAGCACTTCCCAAAAGCAATTGAAACACTTTATAAAGATTATCGCTTACAGGGTGATTTATTAATTGCAGTCGTTGACGCTGATGGATTGCGTTATGTTTACACGCTAAACCCAAAGGGAGCTAATTCCGAAAAAAACGGACTGACAGTTGAAACACCATTCCTAATCGCTTCGCATACTAAAGCATTCACAGGGACGCTGGCAACAATTCTACAGCAACAGGAAAAGTTTGATCTAAAGGCATCCTTAGACCACTACTTATCTGATGTGATTTTGGACTCAAGGGTTGCTACGGATATGATTACCATTGAAGATCTATTGAGTCATACTGCTGGATTCACCAGTGTTTTACATACATTCAAAACTGCATTTTTGGGATATGCGAGTGACGCCAAGCTTATTGAGGCATTAAATGAGGAGATGTTGGTCGTAGCCCCGGGAGAGTTTCGTTACTCTAATACTGGCCCCATCCTTGCTGCAATGGCAATGGAAAAAGCCACAGGCAAGAAGTGGCAGGAGTTAATGAAGCAAGAGCTATTTGAGCCATTAGAAATGCACAACACCAGTTCATATCTAAGTGATTATCCTCCATCGGAAATCTTGCCCAGTATTGAAGTGGCTAGCGATGGTCAGATACTTCGTGCCGATTTATATAAGACCGATAAAACATTACATGCTGCAGGCGGGACAGTATCTACTCTTGCAGATATGGCGAAATGGATGCAATTTAACCTCGAGAAAGGCAAACGATTAAATCTATCACCTGATTTCTTCACCTCGCTGCATGAGTCAATAGTTGCTCAAGATAAGCGCTACTTTACCTATAACAGACGCGGTTATAGCTTAGCATGGGACATTGCGGACTATCATAATCAAACGATATTAACTCGATTTGGTGGCTTCGGAGGAGTAAGTTTCCATGCTTCCTTTATGCCAAGTGAGCAATTGGCAGTTATTGCTTTCTTTAATGATGAGCGTGGTTATGTCCTACCTCATTTGGCAGCAAATTATCTCTACAACCTGGTGCTAGAACCTTCTGAAGCTAAAGCTCGTTATTCAAAAGAACTTGATAGCTTTAAGAGAAGTTTTGAAAGAGAAAGTGGTCGTGCGTTTAATCGTGAGAAGCTCGCATTACTGAGTAAGGATTGGCAGAAATTATTAGGCGAATATCAGTCTGATAAAAAATGGCCATCAATTGAGTTCTTTGCAAAAGGCAGTCATGTGTGGATGCGTTGGGGTGACTTATCAGGACCGCTTGTTAGTAGCCCCAGTGAGCAACACACCTATACTGCCGCTCTTGGTCCTTTACGAAGAATCATTACCATCAAGAATGACTCTAGTGGTTCGGTACACATAAAAAACGGAAGTATATTTTTTTACCGGAAAAGAGAGAAAGGATTGCCCCCCCACAAACTTTAAACAGCTATTTAGACTGTTCAAAACCTGCTTCGGCAGGTTTTTTTGTGTTTGTATTTTATGAATGATGGTACGATTCTTGAATCACGAGCGTTGACTAAAAGGGTAGGCGTGCGTAAAGTTTTTGGATGCCCGCAACTTTGTACTTTCCAAGTTTGTCAAAACAGATCAGTCCATTAAAGAGTAACTAATATGAGTAGACAATTTATAATCTTTATTTTCCTAACTCTTTTATCTTTCAGTGGACAAGCAAAGTTGTTACTAGAAATTCCAGACGAGAAGGCTTTAGATAACGAAGAAGTTCAGGTGTTTTTACCATCCTCTTACAACACATCGGGCGACAGGATGTACCCGGTAATTTATCTGCTTGATAGTAGTCCATTCTATAAAGGTGATTTTGCAAAAGAAGGTGTTGAGACTATACGTCAGCTTGAGCTATTACATGATTTCCCAGAGACTATCATTGTTCATTTAAAGTTTGAAAACCTTTATCAAGCGGTGACAACAAAAAGAAAAGTACTCAATAGCTGGTTTCAATATGTTGTCCAGCCTGAGTTTAAAGAACAATATCGAGCATTGAATAAGTCAGTATTCATAGGATTCTCTTATAGTGCTGCCTGGACTTCAGCAGAGTTGGCTTTGTCTGACTCCCAAATTACGGAATTGATTAGCGTATCCCCCGTTTTTGATTCAATTAACTATGTTCAATTACCTGCGAAGGAGATTAGTAACGTATCTAATTTAACTATAATTTATGGAAATGAAGAAGCTCGTATGATTGAGACCTTCGAGCCTATCTGGGAGAAATTAGGTTTAGATAAACGGGTGAAAGTATATACTTTGGAACAAGAAAACCATCAGTCTGTATATCTTCCTGGACTGCGTAAAGGCTTGCTAAAAGCTTTTAGAGACTATCAAGGGCCAAGTTATAAGCAGCTGGCTTCAGAAAGCTGGACTCCCGCAATGGTAGATGAGTACTTCGCGTCAAGGTATGAGCATTATAATGTAAAGTCTACATTGGAAGAGCTCTCTCACTTATCGACTATGATCGCTAAGACTCTTACAGAGCGGGGTGACTTAGTTCTGGCCAAACAACATTGGAATAGAAGTAACTCTCCTCATAAACGTTATTTTATTGAGCAGATTTCTGACAAGCTGAAGGCTTCGGGACAAATTGAGTTGGCAGATAAAGTAACTAAACTGGCCGATAGTGTAGAGCTTCATGATGAAGAAGAATAAAGGGCTAAAAGCAAGGTAAGAAGAGCTTTCGGTTACCCCAAGAAAACGGTAAGATTTAAGCCTTGGTTGATTTGCGAACGTTTTGTATTGTTTTTCACCAAAAACTGTTTATAAAACAGACTGTTAAGCTAAAAACTGAAATATTCAGGAAAAATTTACAAAAGGCCGTTGACATATTACAGTCTGGTGGCATAATACCGCCCGACAACGAGATGCGCATGTAGCTCAGCTGGATAGAGTACCTGGCTACGAACCAGGCGGTCGGAGGTTCGAATCCTTCCATGCGCGCCATTATTCGAAAGGCTTCCCTTAAACCGGAAGCCTTTTTTCGTTGTGGCAAAGGAAATGATGAGAACCTCCGAAGGAGTTCGACAAAGCACGCAGTGCTTTGAACGTTGGAGGCGATAGCCGACGACGGCCCGAAGGGCAAGGAGCGTAGCGACGCAGTAATCCTTCATCGGCCCGATCCTCTGCCTTAAAAGTCACTGGATCCCGCAGTCAAGCCGCGGGATGACATGAATTGGATTCACCCAGTCTACGATGCTGGGATTCGCGCTGCTCATCGCCAGCCTACAATTAGTCATTATCACCAGAGTGAACCGGTTGGGAGCTTGTTATGTTGTTGAAGCAGGGGCTGCCGAGGGGGATACGAAATAGGGTAAGAAGGAATGTTTTCGTAGGCTGGTGATGCACCCCTAGGGCAGGACCAACGAAGTGAATCCCAGCAATTAGAAGTTATGTTTGATTATTTGGGTGAACGCCATTCGCCCGACGGCATTTTGACTTTAAGGATAAAGGTTTCTACTATTCGGGGTGTCTTATAATAATTAAAGGGAATGAATAGTGTCCATCATAAAAAAGCACCTTAATCTCATATTGCTTTTAGTTATAGCTGCATGTGCTGCTTTAATCTTCAATAAGCTAAAGGACGAGGGGCATATCAAAACCTATACGACTTGTGTTTCCTCAGCAAAAATTGTGGTTAATAATGACTCTGGAAACTTGAAGGCTATTCACTATGTTTCTCGATGTAATGACTCCGCAAAATTACAAAATAATATCTATATTGAAGAATCAAGCGGTGCCAGTCGGGACTTGGTGTATCAAGGATATTCTGAACAACCAGCCAATTTGTATTTATTTTGGGATGAGTACGATGGTTTATATGTATCAGGTACCGAATCTGATGTGATTACTTCAGCTAAAAGACACTTCTCCCAATATCGAGTTGAGTATTTGCCATTGCGACAGTTGAGGGTTGCGCTGGGAGAGGCTTACTCGAAGTATAAAAATATGCAGTTGGCAAACTAAGGTTAGGACTAGTCCGTGGTAAGTGACCGAAGGGAGTGTCCTTGGTACCGCGGGATGACAGGATTAAACCTTAAAGGCTCTCAAAGAAGCATCGCTGGGATTCACTTTGTTGGTCCTGCCCTAGGGGTGCATCGCCAGCCTACAACGAGCCATTATCGGCAGGGTGAGTTGCTTGAGTAGCTTATCCAGCTTACGCGGCTACAGTCGCCTCTATGGAAGTGATGTCTTGGTGGGGCAACTCAATGTGGTTGCCCGCTGACTTGCAACTGCTTATAAATCCCGCTTTTGATGGCTGGCCTTGTGTGTATAATAAGTGCCTAAGTTCAGTCAAACTATTACAACTACAAGCCTACTATTCATGTCATTACAAACTCTTTGGAACAATTATCCGATTGAAATCATCCTGTTAGTGATTATTGTCATTCTGGCGATTGCCTTTATGGCCGCGATGATTCGGCAAAAAAATACCTTTAAGCAAATTCTGGATGACATGTCGATTTCCCGCGATCTGTTAAAGAGCATGGACTCTCGACAAAATCATGCGTTTGAGCAAACCAAAAACGATTTTAATCGTTTGGTGGAGCAGAACCAGCGTGCGTCTGAAAGCATTGTTGAAAAGCTGGCGGGTAATCAGGTTAAGCTTTCTGAGTCGTTCCAGCAGTTCCAGAGCCTGGTGCAGGGTGGTTTTAACAAATTCAGCGACAACCTCGGCCAGAAAGTTAGCGACAACACGGTGAGTCAGCAGAAGGAGTTGTTTCAGTTTAAGGAAACTCTGCAGAAAAACATCCTGCAGTTGAAGGATCAGATCGAGCTGAATCAAAAAGAAGCTTTGACCATGCTGCAGGAACAGTTCCGTCGCGGTATGAAAGATGTTCGTGAGGAAATTACGCTTAACCTTAAAACTCAGGCTGAAAACTTTGAGAAAAACATGACGGGGTTGACCAAGGCTACGGATGAGCGCCTTAAAGAAATCAGCGGTCAGGTTGAAAAACGTTTGGCTGATGGGTTCGAGAAAACTACTCAGACCTTCCAGGATGTTTTAAAACGTTTGGCATTAATTGATGATGCGCAAAAGAAAATTACCGAACTGTCCAGCAACGTGGTGAGCTTGCAGGAGATTCTTGCAGATAAGCGTTCACGTGGTGCTTTTGGAGAGGTGCAGCTTGAGTCGCTGGTTTCTAATGTGATGCCTTCTTCTAACTACAAATTCCAGCATACATTTAGTAATGGCAAAATTGTTGATTGTGCTTTGTTCCTGCCAGAGCCAACGGGTGTTATCGGTGTCGATGCTAAATTCCCATTAGAAAATTACCAGAAGATGGTTGATGTCGAGCGCTCTGCGCCAGAGCGTGATCAGGCGCATAAAGCTTTTATTAAAGATATTAAAAAGCATGTTAATGATATCGCCAGCAAGTACATCATTGAGCGTGAAACGGCGATGGGTGCAGTAATGTTTATCCCTGCGGAAGCGGTCTTTGCTGAAATTCATGCCCATCACCCTGAGCTGGTTGAGTTTGCTCAGCAACAAAAAGTCTGGATGGTTTCGCCAACCACCATGATGGCCTTGCTGACTACGGCTAGCGCGGTTCTTAAAGATGAGGCGACGCGTAAGCAGGTGCACATTATTCAGGAGCACCTCGGCATGCTTTCTAAAGACTTCGATCGTTTTAGAACACGCATGAATAATCTGTCGCGCCATATTGATAATGTTCGTAAGGACGTTAAAGAAGTGACCACGTCCGCCAATAAAATCAGTAGTCGTTTTGAGAAGATTGAGCAGGTTGAGTTGAACCATGAGGATCATGAGCACTCTATAGAAGTGGCGGCCACTGCCAAGCTCGAAAACAAGAAAGATTCTGAATAGGTTGATGAAATGAAAAAATTGTTTGTTTTGGTTTTATTATTAATGGCTGGTTTTAGCGTTTCTAAACTGGCTGCTCAGGAGCCTTTGATATTGTCATTAAAAGGTGACTTTACTCAGGGTGGCTTAGTCATTGGTCAGGCCGTTCCAGGCTCAAAAGTCGAGTTTGAGGGTGAGCCAATCAAGGTTTCCGAAGACGGACACTTTGTGTTCGGTTTTCATCGTGATATGCCTGAAAAGGCCACATTGGTTGTGTCGAAAGGTGAACAAAAAGAAACGCAGCCGATAACTGTTCGTAAACGTCAATATAACATTGAACGGATTGATGGCTTGCCACCTTCAAAAGTAACGCCTCGCAAGCCCGAAGTACTTGAGCGCATTAAGCGTGAAACGGCACTGGTTGTAAAAGCTCGCCAAGAAATTACTGATTTGAAATATTTCATGCAGGATTTTATCTGGCCAGCAAAAGGTCGCCTGAGCGGTTTTTATGGCAGCCAGCGAATTTTAAATGGCGATCCGAAACGCCCCCATTTTGGTGTTGATGTTGCAGCGCCAACGGGTACTGAAGTTGTTGCCCCGGCCGATGGGGTTGTTCGTCTGGTACATCCTGATATGTTCTTTTCTGGCGGTACCATTATTATTGATCATGGCTTTGGTGTGAACTCGACTTTCCTGCATTTAAGCAGTGTTGATGTAGAGGTTGGCCAGCAAGTTAAGCAGGGCGATTTTATTGGTCGAATTGGCGCGACCGGTCGGGCTACAGGTCCACATCTTGACTGGCGCTTAAACTGGTTGAGCCATCGTCTGGATCCCCAACTGTTAGTTCCTCCATTTGAAGAAACAGAAACTAAAACAGGATCTAAGTAGCACAATACTTATGTTAACGACACAAGATTTTAATACCTTTAATTTTATCGATTTTGTTCGCCAAAACCCTGATCAGCATGAATGCTTTGAATTAGATATTGAGCAGGGTAAAGCTGTCTTTCATGACGCAGGTATCATCGAGTTTAAACCTGGTCAAGTCAGTGATCAGTATGTGTGCCTTTCCTGTGGTGTTCACGGTAACGAAACAGCACCCATGGAAATTGTCAGCGACATGGTGCGTGATATTCTGGTCGGGACGCAGACTCTCAAGGTTAATCTTTTGATTCTGCTTGGTAATCCCAAAGCCATGATGCAACAGGAGCGGTTTCTGGAGTTCAATCTGAACCGCATGTTTAATCATCATTGGAAATCCTATCTTGAAGCCGACCCCCATTGCTACGAAGCTTTGCGCGCGAAGCGACTGGAAGAGGCAGTAAAAGATTTCTTTGAACAATCACCTGATAATGCACGTCGTTACCATTACGATCTGCATACGGCAATCCGCGCTTCCAAGCATCAACGCTTTGCCATCTATCCTTATCTGGATGGGCGTGAGCATAAGGTTGAACAGTTAGCTCTCATGCAGGATTGCGGAGTGAATACTGTGCTTTTATATCACAAACCAGGTTCGACTTTTTCTTACCACACCAGTCACCACTTCAAAGCAGATGCTTTTACAGTCGAGCTGGGTAAGGTAAAACCTTTTGGTGAAAATAACCGTACAGATTTTGAAAAGGCTGAAACCTGTTTAAGACAGCTGGTCGCCAATAATTATCACTTTAATAATGACCGCGTGATTGATGATATGAACCTTTTTGCGGTCAAAAAAGAGTTGCTGCGGGTTTCCGACGATTCACACCTTAATGTGGACGATGATCTGGCTAACTTTACAGAGTTCAAGCAGGGCGTTGAGCTGCTGTCAGATCCTCAAGAGCCTTATGTCATAGAGTCGGATGGTGAGGCGATTGTTTTTCCAAACAACAAGGTTCCGATTGGACAGAGAATGGCTCTGTTGATTGAGCCGGTTAGCTTAGGTTGATCCTTGCAGAAGTTCGGAGAGATTTTATAGCACGTCATTGCGAGCGACTTAACGGAGCGTGGCAATCTAGCTTAAAAGGTTTCAGTAGTAAAGTTCACGAGATTGCCACGTCATTCGGTCAGAGAACTGACCTCATGACTCGCAATGACGCGCTTTTAATTGACTCGTCAGAGTTAGCTCGATGGGCTATTTTCAGAGACAGTTACTTTAAAAAATCCTACGCTGGATTTCTTTATCAGCCATAATTTTCACTGCCAGCTCTTCCACTGAACGTGAAGTGGTATCAATAAAAGGGATCTTTTCCCGTCGATACAGAGCTTCCACTTCACGAATTTCCAACATACATTGATTCAGCGCTGCATACTTACTGTTAGGTCTCCGTTTGTTGCGGATCTCATGTAGCTGCATTGGGTCGATGGTCAGGCCGTAGAGTTTGTGCTTATTCTGTGCCAGTCCGGGCTTGAGCTTAATATTCGGCAAGTCTTCGTCGGTAAAGGGGTAATTGGCGGCAAAGATACCAAATTGCATTGCCATGTAGAGTGATGTTGGGGTTTTGCCACAGCGTGACGGGCCGACCAGAATGATATCTGCCTGATCATAATGCTTGGTAGTTGCACCATCATCATTGTTTAAAGCAAAGTTCACTGCGCTCATACGGGTGTCGTAGGCCTGGCGATCATCGGTTGAGTGTGATTTACCAACACGAAAGGAGCTGTGGACGCCGAGCTCCTGCTCTAGTGGACCAATATAGGTGTGGAAGAAATCCACCAGCAGTGCATTGGCAGTGGTAATAATGTTGCGGATCTCAGGTTTTACGATGGTTTCAAAGACAATCGGCTTGTGTCCGTCACGGATTGCAGTTTGATTAATGCGCGTGACAGCTGCATTGGCCTTATCCACATCATCAACAAACGGAATGGTGTGATAGGTGAATTTCACATCATTTTCGAACTGGGAAGTTAGCGATTGGCCCAGCATTTCAGAGGTAATACCGGTACGGTCGGAAATAAAAAAGACTGTGCGTTTCATATTTGCTCATTTATCAGTAAAATAGCGGCCACAAAGACCACTTTGTTCGTGAATTTAAGCATTTACGCTCACTATCGGCAAGAACATCAGCCAAAAATGGGCGGTTTGCGGTAATTCCAAATTTATAAACTGGAGATAGAACCTTGGATAAATACGTACTTTGGTATGACCAACTTGGTATGGGTGACGTTGAGCGCGTTGGCGGTAAGAACGCGTCACTTGGGGAAATGATTAGTAACTTAAGCAATATGGGCGTTAGCGTTCCTAACGGTTTCGCGACAACAGCCGATGCTTTCCGTGCTTTCCTTGAGCAAAGTGGCTTAAATCAACGCATCAACGAAGAGTTAGCAAACCTTGACGTTGATGACGTGACCAAACTTGCTGAAGTTGGTGCCAAAATACGTGGCTGGGTGATGGATACTCCATTTATTCCAGAGATGGAGCAGGCTATCACCGAGGCTTATGCCAAATTAAAAGCTGATGCCAATGATGATTTTGCCGTTGCGGTCCGCTCATCAGCTACTGCAGAAGATTTACCAGATGCCTCATTCGCAGGCCAGCAAGAAACTTTCCTTAATGTTCGTGGTTTAGACAATGTCATGAAAGCGCTGAAAGAAGTGTTTGCATCATTGTTTAATGATCGAGCGATTGCCTATCGTGTCCACCAGGGTTTCGAACACTCTTTAGTCGCGCTTTCTGCCGGTGTGCAGAAAATGGTGCGTAGTGATATTGCAGCCAGCGGCGTTATGTTCACTATGGATACTGAATCAGGCTTTAATGATGTGGTTTTTATCACCGGTGCCTACGGTCTTGGCGAAACGGTTGTGCAGGGCGCGGTCAATCCTGACGAATTTTATGTGTATAAACCTGCCTTGGCTGAAGGTCGTCAGTCAATCGTACGCAAAACGCTTGGTGGTAAAGCCATCAAGATGATCTACACCAATGATACGGATCACGGCAAGACCGTTGAAACCGTTGATGTTGATGTTAATGAGCGTATGCAGTTCTGTATTAACAACGCAGAAGTTCAGGAACTTGCCAAGCAGGCTATGATTATTGAGCAGCATTACAAGCGCCCAATGGATATCGAATGGGCCAAAGATGGTGCTGATGGTAAGATTTATATCGTTCAGGCACGCCCAGAAACGGTTAAAAGCCGTTCTGATAAAAACATTATTGAGCGCTATCGTTTGAAAAATACTTCTGACGTGGTTGCTACCGGTCGTGCCATTGGCCAGAAAATTGGCAAGGGTAAGGCCCGTGTTATCAGCTCGATTGACCAGATGGCAAGTGTGCAGCCTGGCGATGTCTTAGTGACAGACATGACTGATCCGGATTGGGAGCCAGTGATGAAGCGTGCGGCGGCGATCGTGACCAATCGTGGTGGCCGTACCTGCCATGCAGCGATTATTGCGCGTGAGCTGGGAATTCCAGCAGTTGTAGGTTGCGGTGATGCCACCGACCGTATTAAAGATGGGGTTGAAGTGACCGTATCTTGCGCCGAAGGTGATACCGGTAAGATTTATGCTGGTCTACTGGATTTTGACGTGAGCAAAGACTCGGTCGAAGATATGCCTGAACTGCCGTTCAAAATCATGATGAATGTGGGCAATCCTGATCGTGCTTTCGATTTTGCACATCTTCCGAATGCCGGTGTTGGCCTGGCTCGTCTTGAGTTCATCATTAACCGCATGATCGGAGTGCATCCGAAAGCATTGTTGGATTACGACAAACTCGAAGATGAAAGCCTCAAGAAAACCATTGCTATGCAAATGGCAGGCTATCCAAATCCTAAAGAATTCTATATCAGCAAGCTGGTTGAAGGTATTTCAACCATTGCCTGTGCTTTTGCACCAGAAAAAGTCATTGTTCGTATGTCTGACTTTAAGTCGAACGAGTATGCGAATCTCATTGGCGGTCACTTATACGAGCCGCATGAGGAAAACCCAATGCTTGGCTTCCGTGGTGCTTCTCGCTACATCTCCGAAGAGTTCCGTGAGTGCTTCGAGCTTGAGTGTGAAGCGATTAAACGTGTGCGCAACAAGATGGGCTTTAACAATGTTGAAGTGATGATTCCATTCGTGCGTACTTTGGGCGAAGCTGAGAAGGTTATTGAGCTTCTTGCAGAGAATGGCTTGCGTCGTGGCGATAACGGTCTACGCGTTATCATGATGTGCGAGCTGCCTTCGAATGCTATTTTGGCTCAGGAATTCCTCAAGTTCTTTGATGGCTTCTCAGTAGGTTCCAATGATTTGACTCAGCTTTCATTGGGTCTGGATCGTGATTCTGGCATTATTTCTCACCTGTTTGATGAGCGTGATCCTACGGTAAAGGTGTTGTTAGCCAATGCCATCAAGGCCTGTAAAAAAGCCAATAAATACATCGGTATTTGTGGTCAGGGTCCATCGGATCACCCTGATTTGGCCAAATGGCTGATGGAGCAGGGCATTGATAGTGTGTCATTAAATCCTGACACAGTTCTCGAAACGTGGCTTTTCCTGGCGAAAAAGTAATCTAACTTGTTGTATTATTTATCGCTTGAGCAATAAATGCTGTATGTTTGTTGCTCAAGCATTATAAAAGGTTATGAAATTTTTTGTGACTTTACTTATAAGTAAATAATCCGAGGAGGAGATAGGAATGAAACGTTTAGCTATTGCACTTTTAGCATCAACACTGGCGGTTGCTTGTAGCGATGATAAGCAAGAGTCAGCGAAAGATGAAGCGCAGGAAGCTGTTGAATCAGTAAAAGAAACTACCGCTGATGCTGTCGAAGCGACAGAAAAAGCGGTTGAAGACACTGCCGAAACAACTGAAGAAACTGTGACTTCATTGCAAGAAGCTGCTGAAGAGAATTATGAAGAAACTAAAGCAGAAGCTGAAGAGATGGTAGATGAAGCTAAAGCAGAAGCAGACCAGATGGTTGATGACGCTAAGGCAGAAGCAGAAGAAATGATGCATTCAGCGGAAGAAGAGCTTGAAGAAGCTGAAGAAGAAGTTGAGGAAAAGACTGGGGACGACCAGTAGTTAGCTTCTGATTTTGTTTATAAGATCTGACGAAAGCCACTCATATGAGTGGCTTTTTTTATGGCTACGGTTTTGTTGGCCAAGCTGGCCTCAATAGGATATAAAATATAGTCGGAAAAACCTATTTTAACTTTTGTAAGTGAGCAGCTATGTACCAAACCCAAGTGGTTCCGCTTGAATCAATTATTCCATTGAGACATAAAGTTTTACGACCTGGCCGACCGGTAGAAGAGTGTACTTATAAAGAAGATCTGGCCGAGGGGTGTTTTCATGTGGCGACTCTTGAGCAGGGAAAGGTTATTGGGATAGCATCTTTTTATCCCGAATCACATCAGCTTGCTGCATCGAGTAATGCCTGGCGCTTAAGAGGCATGGCTACGGATCCAGATTATCGCGCTAGAGGACTGGGGGCGCAGTTGCTGATGTATGGTATGGATTTATGCGCGAAAGCTGGCGGCGATGTGCTTTGGTGTAATGCCCGTACGGAAGCGGTGCCATTTTACAGCAAGCTTAATTTTGTTATAAAGGGAGAGGAGTTTCAGATCGCTGGGATCGGGCCTCATTACTTCATGTCAAAAACATTAGTATAAAGAGAATAATTTATGAGTCAGTCACAATTAGAATCAACCCTAAAAGCCTTCTACCACTGGGAAACCGTTGCTGCCGACCAAGTTTTTCTGCGACAACCTTTTGGCAATGACTGGAAAGAATATAACTGGCATGAAGTTGGGCAGCAGGTCCGTAAAATGGCTCATTATCTTAAAACCAGCTTGCCGCCAAAAAGTAAGGTTGCGATTTTATCGCTAAACTGTTCACACTGGATTATGGCAGATCTGGCCATTATGATGGCAGGCCACATATCCGTGCCCATTTATCCAACCGCTGGTAAAGAAACCATTACTACAATCCTGGAGCATAGCGAGTCTAAACTGCTGTTTGTCGGAAAGCTGCCGGATTGGCCATCGAAAAAAGAAGCTGTAGCTGATGATTTACCTAAAATCAGCTTCTATCAACCTCATTCTGGTATTAAAGAGTGGGATGAAATCATTGCTGAAACTGAGCCGATGGCTGAGTCTCCAGTTCCTGACCTGGATGAGTTGGCGACTATTGTCTATACCTCGGGCACAACTGGCATCCCGAAAGGCGTCATGATCGATTATCGTGCCTTGTCTAATGGTGCTGCAGCGGCTGCTCAATTCGTCGATATTGGCCAGGAACGTGCCTTCTCATACTTGCCGCTTGCGCATTGTGCAGAGCGTGAGCTAACTGAAATTATCAGTATTCATACTGGCAGTGTTATTTCCTTTACCGAATCCCTAGACCGTTTTCAGGACAATATTGTATCTGTCCGACCAACCATATTCTTTGGCGTGCCTCGAATCTGGCTTAAATTTCAACAGGGAATCGAAGACAAGGTGGGCAAAAGGAAGCTTTGGCTTTTACTAAAGCTACCTATTATTAAAAATATTATTCGAAAAAAAGTATTAAACGGATTGGGGCTGGACCAGGCCAAAATTGTTTTATCGGGTGCTGCGGCCTTACCTAGAGCAACCATGGATTTCTTTGATAGCCTTGGATTAGAAATTTGCGAGGCTTATGGCCTGACTGAAACTATGGCATTTTCTCATGCCAGTAAACCGGGTTGCCGCAAAAAGGGCTCGGTTGGTGTGGCCATGCCGACAGCGGAAGCTAAAATTGCTGATAACGGAGAGATATTATTAAGAAGCCCCTGCTTAATGAAAGGCTATTATAAAGAACCGATTAAAACCTCTGAGGTTATTGATGAAGAGGGTTACTTTCATACAGGTGACATAGGGACGATTGATGACGATGGTTTCCTGTTTATCACTGGGCGGGTCAAAGACATCTTCAAAACTTCAAAGGGTAAATATGTATCACCTGCGCCGATTGAAGCGAAACTGGAGCCTGAGCTTGGCGTTGAGCATTTGTGCGTTGTTGGCGATGGGCTTCCATCACCGGTTGCCATTGCTTCTATCCATGGCAAAACTATAAAAGATCGTGCTGCATTTACCCAGGAAACCGAACAGACTTTGCAGAAATTGAATAACCAGCTTGAAAAGCATGAGCGCCTGGCTAAGCTGATTTTTGTGGATGAAGCCTGGACCACTGAAAATGGCTTGATTACACCAACTCTAAAGACTCGTCGTCAGCAGGTGGAAAAACATTATCAGTCGCTAATTGAAAAGCACTACAAGAAGCAAGAAATGATCATCTGGGACTGATGAGTCATTTTACGATAGATCAATAACTGAAGGAGTATATTATGGGATTTTTGACGTGGATTGTTGTTGGTTTGATTGCTGGGCTTTTGGCCAAAGTGATTATTCCTGGTGCTAGAAACGAAGGTATCATAATGACGATTGTGATTGGAATTATTGGTGCCATCCTTGGTGGCTATGTTGGTAGCTTTTTCGGTTTTGGAGAAATATCAGGCTTTAATATCAAGACCTTATTAACTGCTACCCTGGGTGCTGTTATTCTGCTCGCTCTGCAACGAATGTTTGCTAAAAAGTAATCCATTCCTATTCAATGCTGTCGATTCAGACAGCATTCAGCTACACCTTTCTACACTTACCTTAAAGTTAAGGAACCTGCATAGGTAGGCTCCGTCCACAATCAGAGGTATTGTGCATGAAAAAATTATTTGTTTTAACAACTATTCTGGTTAGCCTTGGTATGGCTAGCGTAGCTAATGCACGTGACGATTATCGTTATTATGATGATGTACGTTATGCGCGTGCAAAAGTTGTTCATGTTGAACCTGTTTCCGGTTATAGCGAAAGTCGATATCCAAGAGAGCGCTGCTATATGGACAGCTCAGATAGAGACCGTCGCAAAGGCTCGATTGTAGGAGCGGTCGTTGGTAGTGTCGTTGGCTACAACTTGGGCGGTGATCGTGGAGAGAAACGCCTTGGTTCGGTGGCTGGCGCGGTGGTCGGTTCAGCGATAGGTCAATCAGTTGCTGATAAAGGCCGAGACAGTCGTTATCGCTGTGAAAGGGTCGAAGAGCGATATGGTCATGCTGCTATTATTGGCTATAATGTCACCTACAAGTACAAAGGCCAGCGCTATACTACCTTCATGGATTATGATCCCGGACGCTGGGTTGATGTAGAAGTTAGTGTAAGACCTGGTCGTGGCTATAGACACTAAACTCATAGCATTTATTAAAGGTTATTATGAAATATATATTGATCGTTATTTTGGCAATGTCGGCATTGATGTTTCAATCAGCAGAAGCTGCCGGCATTCGCATTGACACAAAAGTTGAGCGTGAAGAGCAGGCTGCTTGCGTTCCAATCGGCAAAAGTGCTGCCATGAGTGCCGTTGCCCGCAAAACGGACGGCCGCGTGTTGTCTGCTTCCCTTAACATGAATCGCAAGCCGCCTGTCTATCGGGTGAAGGTTTTAAGCCCAAATGGTCGAGTGAGTCATGTGTTGGTTAATGCCTGTAATGGTCGAGTGATCCGTTAACGGGTTTTGATGTTAAGAACAAAGCAAGTTGATTGAGCATAAAATTGTGATATGGAATGGGGTGGAATAGGGTATGAAACTGTTACTGGTTGAAGATGATGATGCATTGCGTGAACAATTGGTTAGTGCATTAAAGGCGCAGAATTATGTGGTGGAAGAAGCGCCTAATGGCGAAGAAGCCTTATATCTGGCGCGTGAATATCAATTTGATCTGGGAATTTTCGATTTGGGGCTGCCTGACATTTCAGGCATGGAAGTGATTTCGACACTACGTGATGAAGATGTTCAGTTTCCGGTGCTAATTTTGACCGCGCGCGGTCATTGGCAGGATAAGGTGGACGGCCTGGCAGCTGGTGCTGATGATTATCTGGTTAAGCCGTTCCAAACCGAAGAATTACTGGCCCGCATTAATGCCTTGTTACGTCGCGCCTCCGGTTATGCAAAACCTGAAATTGTTAAAGGTCCGATTACGCTGAACAGCTTGAAGCAGGAAGTTAAGGTCAATGGCGAAGTTATGGATTTAACTGCTTATGAGTATAAAGTTCTTGAATACCTGATGCTCAATCCAGACAAAGTGGTTTCTAAAACCGAGCTCACCGAGCACTTGTATGCCCAGGATTATGATCGTGACTCAAACGTGCTGGAAGTTTTTGTTGGACGTCTGCGTAAGAAAATTGATCCAGATGGCACCATTAAGCCGATTGATACTTTGCGTGGTCGTGGCTATCGCTTAAGAACGGATCTGTGAGTTTGAATCACTCCTACTCATTACAGAAGCGAATATTATTAAATACCAGTGTCGTGCTGGTATTTTTTATTGCTGCCATGAGTTTCATTTTGTTAAACACATATAAGGCCGGTATTCGGCAGGCAACCTTTGAGCGACTGTATGCGCAATTTTATAGTTTGCTTTCGGTAGCTGATCAGCTCGAGCCTGGTGATCTGTTCCTTCCCGAAGAAATTCCCTCCGATAAACGCTTTAATCAATACGGTAGCGGCATTTCGGCGCTGGTTTATGATGAAACTGAAAGTTTGATCTGGCAATCCTTATCAGCGACCTATGAAATTGAGCAGGGGAAAATCCCTTTACCATTATCGCTGCCGGGCGAAGCAACTTTGCAGTCAATTAGCCTGGGCGAGGAAGACTTTTTCCAGTTTCACTATATAGCGGAGTGGGAGTCGGAAACAGGCGAGGTGTCGCTGTATCATTTTGTGGTTCTTGAGAACAAACGACCATTCAATCAGGTTATAGAAACCTACCGTAATACTCTTTGGATGTGGCTTGCTGGATTGGCGGCTTCGTTAATTTTAATTCTGTTTGTGGTTCTTCGCTGGACTCTGAAACCTATTCGTCAGGCCGTTAAGGAGTTACGTAAAGTTGAGCAGGGCGTATTGGATAAGCTCTCTGATCGCTATCCGCAGGAAATCAGACTGTTAACCCATAACATTAATCGTTTTATTAGCAATGAGCGTCATCAAAGTAAGCGCTATAAAGAGACCCTGGGAAATTTGGCGCACAGCCTGAAAACACCGTTGGCGGTTATGCAGGCGGCACTGCAAAACGAAGCAGAAAAAAAGGATCTGGAACGTATTTGTGGCGAACAGCTACAACGCATGAATCAGATTGTCGGTTATCAATTACAGCGTGCTACCAGCGGCCCGCAGGTGATGATGAAATCCATGTCATTAAAACCTGCGATTGCAAAGCTGGTGAAGGGGCTGGAAAAAGTCTACGCACATAAAGGCATTAGCATTCAGATCGACATGTCTGATGGGGTTAAAGTGTTACTCAATGAGGGAGACCTCTATGAGATTTGTGGTAACTTGCTGGACAATGCCTGCAAATGGGCTAAGCAAAACGTAAAGGTCAGTGCTCAGCAGCAGGGCCTTAAAACTATCATTATCATTGAAGATGATGGCCCAGGGATTGCGGAAGAGGTTCGCCAGTCGGTACTTTCTAGAGGCAAACGGCTGGATGAGTCTGTGGAAGGGCAAGGCATAGGGATGTCTGTGGTTAAAGAAATTGTCGACGCCTATCGTGGGGATATTGAGATAGATACGAGTCAATTGGGTGGTGCTTTAGTCAAACTGACTTTCTAAATAATAATCCGTCATGCTTCGGGCATAGTGTAAACTGTCCTTTTGTATAATCTTAAATGATCAGATGTCTCAAGCAGATTTGAATGAATCAGTCCGTAAAATTATCCATGTTGATATGGACTGTTATTATGCGGCTATTGAGATGCGGGACGATCCTTCTCTGAAAAATCAACCCATTGCAGTCGGTGGTTCGCCTGATAAACGCGGCGTCATCGCCACCTGCAATTATGAAGCCCGTTCTTATGGCGTCCGTTCTGCAATGCCATCTGCCTACGCCAAGCGTCTCTGTCCAGGGCTGATTATCGTACCTCCGAACTTTGATAAGTATCGTCATGATTCAAAAGTCATTCGCGAGATCTTTGCTCAATATACGGACCTGATTGAGCCATTATCGCTGGACGAAGCCTATCTGGACGTTACCGATTGTAATGAATATAAAGGTAGCGCAACCTTCATCGCCCAGGCTATTCGCTATCAGATCTACGAGAAATTACAGTTGACAGCATCTGCCGGCGTTGCACCGAATAAGTTTCTGGCCAAAATTGCCTCAGACTGGAACAAGCCTAACGGCCAGTTTGTGATTACCCCGGAAGAAGTGGATGACTTCGTTAAGCAACTACCCGTTGCAAAAATCCATGGGGTCGGTAAAAAAACCACTGAAAAGCTGCAGCGTATGGGTATCGAATCCTGCAAGGAGCTACGTGAGATTGACCTGCTGACTCTGAGTAAAACTTTCGGTAGTTTTGGCCAGCGACTGTATGAGCTGGCGCGAGGCGTAGACCATCGCAAGGTGATTACCCATTATCCAAGAAAGTCGTTAAGTGTAGAAAATACTTATGACCAGGATCTGGTAACGCTCGAGGAGTGTCTTGATGAGCTGCCTTATTTATTGCAAACCTTAAAACGACGGGTTGCCCGTTCTGGGGTCGGCGCTCCGGTTAATAAGCTCTTTGCCAAGCTTAAATTCAGCGATTTCACCGCCACAACCGTTGAGCGAACCAGCTTTGGAATTAACGATGATCTGTTTTACGAATTGATGGAAGAGGGCTTTCATCGGCGCGAGAAATCAGTTCGCCTGTTGGGGATTGGGGTGCGATTTCAGGCTGCCGAATCCACTAACTTTATTCAGCTGCCCTTAGAATATAGTGACTTAGAGGATGATTTTGGGTAGTCTAGCCAAGCTTTTT
>NZ_JABURJ010000015.1 GCF_014762745.1 Kangiella sp. | reverse complement strand
TACAGCCATGAGTAACATCATCCAGCAATTAGAAGCTGAGCAAATGACTAAAGAAATCCCGACTTTTGGCGCGGGTGACACAGTTGTTGTTCAAGTTAAAGTTAAAGAAGGTAACCGTGAGCGTCTACAGGCTTTTGAAGGCGTTGTAATCGCAAAGCGTAACCGTGGTCTTAATTCTGCATTCACTGTGCGTAAGATTTCTTCTGGTGTAGGCGTTGAGCGTACATTCCAAACTTATAGCCCATTGATTGATAGCATTGAAGTTAAGCGTCGTGGTGATGTTCGTAAAGCGAAAATCTACTACTTGCGTGAACGTTCAGGTAAGTCTGCACGTATTAAAGAAAAATTGGCTGTTAAAAAGTAATATCCATTTTTTCAAAAGAAAAGCAGTCTTCGTGACTGCTTTTTTTATGCCTGTAAGATTGTATTCTGGTACAGTTAGAGCACTTTGAGTTGTGGTACAGAAGCTATGAGTGAATCGGTCATCGAACAGTTTTGTGATCAGATCTGGATGGAGCAGGGACTTTCTGATGCAACCTTGTCGAGTTATCGCAGCGATCTAAAATTATTTAGCCGGTGGCTCGATAAGCAGGGTAAAAATATAGTTAATGCCAGCGCTCCGGATATTCAGCAGTATTTAGCTGAACGATACACTCAGCAGTACAGCAGTCGTTCAACAGCTCGCTTTTTGTCTTCGGCCCGAAAATTTTACCGTTATCTTTTGCAGTCCAATCAAGTCAAAGTCGACCCTACTCAACAGATAGAGAGTCCAAAGATTCAACCTCCCGTGCCTAAGTCATTAAGTGAAAATGAAGTGGATAATCTTCTGAGTCAGCCGGATCTGGATACCGCATTAGGCTTGCGCGATAAGGCAATGCTGGAATTGCTGTACAGCAGCGGTTTACGCATTACTGAGCTGATTTCAGTTGAAATCAACCAGATCGGATTTCAACAGGGCGTGATGAGAGTGATTGGTAAGGGTAACAAGGAAAGAATTGTGCCAATTGGCGAAGAAGCGTTGCAGGCAATTGCAGCCTATATTCGACACGGTAGAGCCGAGTTAGCCAATGAAAAGGTCTGCGATTGGCTATTTTTAAGCACTCGCGGGCAAAAGATGACCCGCCAGACCTTCTGGCATCGAATTAAGTTCTATGCCAAAACCGCTGGTATCAGAAAGCATCTGTCTCCGCATACTCTGCGGCATGCGTTTGCTACACACCTTCTGAATCATGGTGCAGACTTAAGGACGTTGCAAATGTTGTTGGGCCATAGTGATTTGTCGACCACACAAATTTATACCTATGTGGCAAAAGAGCGTCTTAAGCAATTACATAGTCAGCACCACCCTCGAGGGTAGCTAAGAGTCCAATGTTTATAGGGTGTAAAGGTTTGTAAATCGGCTTAAACCTTGACCAGCTGATCGCTAGAATAAGACTGTTTATGATGCGCCCTCAGTCTTGAGGCAACGTCTCTCATCCAATTCAATCGAACGTCCTGGAGTTCTTATCAGATGAAAAAGCTGTTTATTCTATTAATGCTAAGCTTGAGTGTCCCGCTTGCATCGGCAGCCAGTAAAGCGCTTAACGAAGATGAAATTCGAGCCATGCTAGAGGCTAGATTCCCGGGAGCGTCAATTGAACATGTGGCTCCTTCTGAAATCAACTCCCTGTATTCATTTGTATTACAAGGTGATCTCTACTATATCTCTGATGATGGTAAATATTTAATTGATGGCAAGATGCTGGATATCTCAACAGAACAAATCCGTAATGTCTCACAGGAGCGAATTACTCAGCTCGATCAGATGAAATCGCCAATGCGTAAGCGTGAAATGGCTAAGGTGAAAGATGAAGACCTGGTCATTTTTAAAGCTCCCAACGAAAAGTATGTTATTAACGTATTCACAGATATTGATTGTGGCTATTGCCAGAAGATGCATCGTGAGCGTAATGATTATTTAAGCCGTGGTATTACCATACGCTATCTTGCATTTCCCAGAGCAGGTCTGAACTCTTCTTCGGCTAAGAAGTTAGAAGGGATCTGGTGTGCAAAAGATCAGCAGACAGCTATGACGGAAGCAAAGCTCGAACGAAAATATCGTGAAGGCAATTGTAAAACACCATTTGCAGAGCAAATGAGTCTGGTCAGAAAATTTGGCATTCGCGGTACTCCGGGGATAGTTCTGGAAAATGGTGACCTTATTGGTGGTTACTTGCCAGCAGAGATCATGCGTCAGCGTCTAGATCAGTTGAAGAAAGAACAAAAGGCAGAGCAAAAAAAAACTGATCTTGAGTCCCCCTCAAACCCTGCTGTGGTAATGCTAAAGCAGGCTCTTTTAAAATTAGGACTATAGATTAATAAAGAGTGCTAAGGATAAAGCAAGGCTAATACATTTCTGCCATCGCTGGCTAAAATGGTATAGGTGCGACAGGCAGCATCGGTAGCCATTACCTCCAGCGGAGTTCCCATTATCTGAGCTACTTCCAGTATATCCCAGGACGGAAATTGCTGTCTTTGCCCTGTTCCTAAGATGACCACTTCATAGCTGCCAATCTCAAGCTCACTCAGTAACCTTTTATCCAGCTCATCGAGATCAGAAGGTAGTTTGTTCTCTTGCAAATGTTCCAGGCCAAGAACTATTGGGTCCTGATATGTCGCATCATTGATGATAATGGAACCTGAGCGATAGGAACGAATGGTGTAACGTCCGCTGGTTTTGTCCTGCGAAAAGTCCATAGATGGTTTTAATCTTCTGAAGTGTGTCCCTATAATAGCAACTCCTTGAAGGCAGGATCAAAGTCTCCATTCGACAGAAACCGATAACTTTATGCAAAAACGTATTCGACAGCGGCAACCTAAAGATAGTATCAAGCCTTTGACCACAAGTTCGGTGCTTAATCGAGTGTATTCTCACCGGGGGATTGAGGATGCGTCTGAGCTGGACTATAGCCTGCATCATCTACTTCCCTATAATCAATTAACGGGTATTGATATCGCGGTCGATTTGTTGGTGGAGGCAGTGTATCAGCAACAACGCATATTGATTGTGGGTGACTTTGACGCTGATGGTGCCACCAGCAGTGCCTTGAGCAAGCTGGTGCTAACAGACTTTGGTGCAAGTCATGTTGATTTTCTGGTGCCAAATCGCTTTGAGTTTGGCTACGGTCTGTCTCCAGAGCTGGTGGATGTGGCAAAGCAATTCCGACCTGATTTAATCGTTACTGTGGATAATGGTATTTCCAGTATCGCTGGAGTCAAAGCAGCGCAAGAGGCAGGCATTAAAGTGCTGGTCACCGACCATCATCTGGCGGGGGATGAGCTTCCCGAAGCTGATGCCATCGTCAATCCTAACCAGCCCGGTGATACCTTCCCCAGCAAGAACCTGGCAGGAGTAGGTGTGGTGTTTTATGTTTTGCTGGCTTTGCGTGCGAGACTTCGTGAGCTCGGCTGGTTTGAAAAGCAGCAGATAGCAGAGCCTAATCTGGCGCACTATCTCGACATTGTGGCACTGGGCACGGTTGCTGATGTGGTTCCACTGGATGCCAATAATCGACTATTAGTGCATAACGGTTTACGCCTGATTCGAGCGGGGCGCTGTCGTCCCGGGATAAGTGCTTTATTGCAATTAGCCAAACGCCAGCTGGCAAAAGTCACAGCGACAGATCTGGGGTTTGCAGTCGGACCACGATTAAATGCCGCAGGGCGATTGGACGATATGTCGATTGGTATTGAGTGTTTACTGGCAGAAGAGAAGAACAGAGCGAATGAGCTGGCTGAAATTCTGCACAGCCTTAACAGTGATCGTCAGCAGGTTGAGCAGGAAATGCAGGATGAAGCCCTGTCTAAATTGGAAGAGATGGACTGGCATGCCGGTGAGTTTGCTCATTCTGTATGTTTGTATGAGCCCCATTGGCATCAGGGTGTGGTTGGTTTACTGGCCTCGCGTATTAAGGACAAGGTTAATAAACCCTGTATTGTGTTTGCCAATGCCGATGATAGCAACGTTAAAGGTTCTGCTCGTTCGGTAAAGGAGGTTCATATTCGTGATGCCTTGGCTCTGATTGACAGTCGCCATCCCAAATTAATAGATAAATTTGGCGGTCATGCCATGGCAGCTGGCCTGTCGCTGTCGCTGGATAACCTTAAAGCCTTTCAGCAAGCGTTTGAGCAAGCGGTTACTGACTTGCTGAATGGTAAAGCCATTGAGGATGTGATTGAAACCGATGGCGAACTTGCAGAAGAAGAGCTCTCCATTGAAACAGCCGTTCAGTTAGCCCAGGCTGGGCCATTCGGGCAAGGTTTTCCAGAACCGGCTTTTGATGGTGAGTTTGAGGTTTTGAACCATCGAATTGTTGGTGAGAACCATTTGAAACTCACCTTGAGAAGCCCAGAGCAAGAAAATGCGGTGCAGGCCATAGCCTTCAGAATTGATGTTGAGGATTGGCTGTCACAGCCAGCAAACAGAATACGGGCTGTTTATAAACCGGATATTAATGATTACTTTAATGTTCCAGAGCTGCAATTACTGATTCAGTATTTTGAGCGACTGGCTTAGAGTCAGATATTCATAACGCTTAAGGCTGGCGCTCAGGAATCGCTACGTCACAGGCTTCCGGATCGCCAGTCCAGTTAGTGGTGACCACGCGGCCTTGCTGATTATAGCCAACCTGTACTCGGCAGTGCACCTCTTCCCGGCCACCGAATAATGTTGTGCCTATGCTGCCAAAGAAATTCCCACCAAAGCCACCGACTCCGACACTCATGGAAGGCTTATTTTTGATGTCTCGAGTATTCCATTCGGCATAAGTTAAATCATTGACTTGCTGCTCGCCCGTTGGCAGTCCCCAGGTTTGAATCAAGGTTTCAATTTCAGCACCCTGCCAGGCGGATAGTTTGCTGTCGATTTCTGCTGGTTGGGCGGTACTACAGCCGCTTAAAAATGTTCCCATCACAACGCTGATGAGGCTTAATCTAATGAATGATTTATTGATCATGCCCGTTTCCTGTTTGGTCTCTTTAATAACTAGAGTGTTGCACGAGATTTAGCATCTTGCCAGTATTTGCTCGATAATATGACCGATATCGTGACATTTTTGTAAATTTTGAGCTTGAAATTAGCAACTTTCTATTCAGTTGGCTAGAATGGCAAGCAGAAATTTACAATACTAAAATCAAGAGGATAGCTATGAAATTACCCGTTGATACTGCTCAGATAACCAGTTTCGCTGAGAAGGGCTGGCAGATAGTTTTGGAATACACGCCAAAAGTTGTTTCCGCTTTAGTGGTCCTGATTGTTGGCTTGATCATCATCCGTATGATCGTTAATGGTGTTCGAAAAGGTTTTGAAAAAAAGAACTTTGATATAACCCTGCAACGCTTCCTGGTCAGTATGATTAGCATTTTGCTCAAGGCGGCACTGGCCATCACTGTAATTGGTATGCTCGGTATTCAGATGACCACCTTCGTCGCCATGTTGGGTGCAGCTGGTTTGGCTATTGGTTTGGCTCTGTCGGGTACTTTGCAGAACTTCGCCGGTGGCGTTATTCTTCTGATTTTACGTCCTTATCGAGTGGGTGACTTTGTTGAAATGCAGGGCCATTCGGGCACTGTTAAAGAGATTCAAATCTTTAACACCATTCTGACTACTCCGGACAATAAAACCATTATTATTCCTAACTCCCCTATCTCTACTGGCTCAATGATTAACTACAGCACACAGCCGAAACGCCGTGTCGACTTCACCATTGGCATAGGCTATGACGATGATATTGATAAGGCCCGCGATGTTATTTTGGGTGTCATCAATAAAGATGAGCGTGTTCATAAAGATCCAGAGCCATTTATTGCAGTTTCAGCGCTGGCAGACAGCTCGGTGAATTTCGTGCTTAGGGTCTGGGCGGACAGTGGCGATTACTGGGGCGTTTATTTCGAAAACCTAGAAGCTATCAAAAAGGCTCTGGATGCTAATAATATCAGTATCCCGTATCCTCAGCGCGATGTGCATCTGCATACGGTTGAAAAGTAAGCGTTTATTACAGATTCTTCAAGGCACCCTAGGGTGCCTTTTTTGATACTTGGAAAAATTCAACGTTAAAAGGTAGTGCCAATAACGGCTAGAAACTGTACAATTAGCGCCCAATTTTATGGGGCAAAGTGAGATCCTTTGCCTTTGCTGAGTTTTGAGAGTCAGGTGGTTATGCAGGTACATTTAAGTGCACTAGGGTGTCGATTGAATGAGGCGGAGCTTCAGAACTGGGCAAATTCGTTCCAACGTCTGGGCCTGTCCCTAACTTCTGAAGCTGATGCTGCAGACTTGATCGTACTGAATACCTGCGCGGTAACTGCTGAGGCTGCTCGTAAATCTCGTCAGACAGTCCGTCGTTTTCACAGGGCAAATCCTCAGGCGCGCAAGGTGGTTACCGGCTGTTATGCCTCGTTGGAGCCAGAAGAGGTTGCTCAGATCATGGGCGTTGATCTGGTGGTGGCTAATGAAGATAAAGAGGTTTTAGTTGAACAGGCCAGGCAGCTTCTTGATATTCCAGCCATGCCGGAATTTGCCACTGAACCGGGCGAAAGTGCTTTATTTGCCCGTAACCGCGAGCGGGCCTTTATCAAAATTCAAGATGGCTGCCGTTATCGTTGTACCTACTGCATTGTCACGGTGGCGCGTGGCGAAGAGAAAAGCCGCACGATTCAGGACCTGATTGATGAAATTAACCAGCTACACGCCGAAGGTGTTCAGGAAATTGTTCTGGCTGGTGTGCATGTGGGCGGTTATGGTTCTGATATTGATTCAAGTCTGTATGAGTTAGTCGAAACTATATTGCGCGAGACGGATATGCCTCGTATACGTTTCGCTTCGGTTGAGCCGTGGGATCTGGGTGAGAATTTCTTCGAGTTGTTTGCCAATCCCCGCTTGATGCCACACATGCACTTACCCATTCAAAGTGGTGCTGATACTGTGTTAAGACGTATGTCGCGTCGCTGTAAAACCTCTTCCTTTAGTGAGCTGGTTCAGCAGGCAAGAACTCAGGTGCCTGGTTTTAATGTGACCACTGATGTCATTGTTGGCTTTCCCGGTGAAACTGATGAAGAGTTCGAGCAAACCATGCAATATATTGAAGCCGTCGGTTTCGGGCATATTCATATTTTCACTTATTCTGATCGCGAGGGCACCAAGGCCGCTCGTTTACCGGATAAAATCAGTAAGGAGGTTAAAAAGGAGCGTAGTCATCGTCTCCATGAATTAGCCGCCAGACTTAAAGTCGAGGAGCTTAAGCGTCAGGTTGGTCTGACCGTTCCTGTGCTTTGGGAAAGCTCGAACCAGTTTACCGAAGACGGCAAGCAGCGCTACTTTGGATATACGCCTAACTACCATAAAGTTGCAGTCGAAATTCCGGTAGGTTTAAGTCCTGAGCGCCTGATTTTGAACACTGAAATAAAGAGTGTTGATTCTGAAAATGGTTATTTGAATGGTGTCATTGTTGATGAGGTTCCTGCAAGTGAATCATCAGCAATAGCTGTTAAAACCATTGCTTAGATTGCACATTAACAATTTTTAAAAAAGGGGCTGATTCAGCCCCTTTTTAATTACCTCAGGAATTATCTACCGTTTCTGGCTTTTCGGGTTTTAAGAATCGCTCTGCCTCTTTGTTAATCACTTCAAGTTCAGCCAGAAGTTGTTCGTGTAATTCTTCAAGTTTGTTGTACTGTTGTTTTTTCAGGCGTGTTTCATAAACATTACTGAGGTGTTTAAGCTTCGGTGTGCCGACGTAGCAGCTGGCGCCGTGCAGTTTATGAACATGCTGCAACAGCTGGTCGAAGTCCTGGGACTGATAGGCGGCATGAATATTGCGGCCTGTTTCAAAGTTTGAATCAACCAGCATTTTCAGCATATCTATCGCCAGTTGCTCATTATTATTTGCAAGTTTAAGACTTAGGCTCCAGTCCAGCGATTGCTCCTGACTATTGTCCTCAGCCTGAGGTTCTTCAGTTGGGGTTGGATTGATGTCCGAAGCCGCCTGTGTCCATTTCAATAGTAGATTGACCAGAGCCTGCTCAGAAACAGGTTTAGTCATATAGTCATCCATGCCTGCTTCTAATAATTGTTCTCGCTCATTAGCCATGGCATGAGCGGTTAGGGCGATGATTGGGGTGCTCAGGTTGGTACGATTAGCACGTATGGTTCGAGTGGCTTCAAGACCATCCATTTCCGGCATCTGAATATCCATCAATATGGCGTCGTAAACTTTATTCTTACTCAGCGAAACTGCCTGCATACCACTTTCGGCAGCATCAACCTTGATGTTTAAGTCCTGTAACAGGGTCGTCACCAGGCGTAGGTTAGCAGGATTATCATCAACTGCCAGCACGTAGATATCTTTTAGTAAACTGGCATCACCGACAGGTACTTCAGCAGGCTCCTTGCCAGAGTGCACTGAAGGTGTTTTTAAGAGCTCGATCAGGGAGTTATAGAGTGCGCGGTGAGTGACTGGCTTGGTCATGGCACGACTGACACCGATTGAATGAAGGTGCTCAAGGAAGTCTGCATTGCCTGCTGTAGTGAATGTAATAACTGGGCAATAAAGCTGAGTTTGCGCTTTATTGCAGATGTATTCCAGTTGCTGCTGTCGACGTCGGAATCGTTGGCCGCCAATGATAATTAATTCAATACTTTTGCCGCTTTGACTATAAAGATCGATTTCTGTCATTAGGTCATCAATCTTGTCAAACGAGCGAACCAGCATACTCCATTCTTCCAGAATCTGAGTGATGGACAGGCGAGTGGAAGGATGGGGATCGAACACCAGAACTGACTTATTGGCAAGGAACTCGCCCGTCAGGCCATCTTCTGGCAGGGCATCGGTACGTTCGCACTGCAAGGTAAACCAGAAGGTTGAGCCTTCGCCCTGGGTGCTGCTTACACCAATGTTGCCACCCATTTTTTCCACCAGTGACTTGGAAATCACCAGGCCCAGACCTGTGCCACCAAATTCGCGTTTGGTTGAGCTGTCGGCCTGACTGAAGGCTTTAAACAGGTTGCGCTGTTGATCTTGTGTCAGGCCAATGCCTGAATCTTTGACCTGAATTTTAAGCTTAAGCCCTTTCTTATTTTCGGACTCAACCTCGGCATAGAGCTCAACGCTGCCAGACTTGGTAAACTTAATGGCATTGTTAACAAGGTTGGTAATAATCTGTTTGATTCGAATTGGATCGCCTAACAAGGCTTTCGGAACATCTGAATAGATCAGTGAAACCAGTTCGATACCTTTTTTATTGGCGTTGGGTCCCAGCATTCGGAAGATATCATCTACACATTCGCGTAAATCAAACGGATAACGCTCGAAGGACATTTTACCCGCTTCAATTTTCGAGTAATCAAGGATATCGTCAATAATTGATAACAGACTGGTGGCAGAGCGTTTAATATCAAACAGGAAGTCTTTCTGTTTGTTATTGAGTTCGGTTTTTAATAATAGCTCTGTAAAGCCGATCACACCATTCATTGGAGTACGAATTTCGTGACTCATATTGGCCAGAAACTCGGTTTTAACTCGGCTTGCCTCAAGCGCCTGACGACGTGCGATATCCAGCTCAAGATTATTTACCTCAAGAGTTTCCAGCGTTTCCTGTAAGTCTTCGGTTGCCTGATCAACTGCCAGCTGCATTTCGTCCTGATTATGTTCCATGTTTTCAGCCATCAGGTTAATCCCTTCCTGTAGTGTCAACAGTTCTGCGCTGGCCTCTGACTCAATTCGCGTATCAAGTCGGCCGTCTTTAATTCGGTTAATCCCCTCAACCATCTTTTCGATCGGAGTTGTCACGCTCATGGACATTCTGCGGGCCAAAAAGCCGCCAATAAGCAAGCCAATCAGGGTAATAAATAAAGTGGTTAAAATGGTGTTGTAGCGGCTGATGGCAGAAAACTCGTCGGTCATCATGACCGCAACATAGCCTAATAGCTGAGCATTGGCCTGGCTGTAGTTCTGCCAGGACTCGTAGGTTTCGGGGAACTTTGAAATGATCGGAGCATAGAATAGTTTTCCTTGCTCACTCTCAGCCGTTCGGGCAAAACGCATTAAATTATTGGATGAACCGGATCTGGCAAGGGAGTATGGGTTATCAATGCTCATCTCACTGAGCGTTTCGGCTGATCCAACCGAGGCTAAAACTCGGTTGTTCTGGTCGAAAATAGCGACCGCAATTAAGTCTTTGTCATTGTCGCGCGCAGCCTGGGCCATTTCGGCAAGATTCTTTTCATCTAAAGTGATCAGCCCGTATTCGCTGGCAAGAGCAAGATGAGTGGCAATGGTTTTTCCGCGGGCGGTTAAAGAGTATTTACTATCGTTGATGTGATTACTGATGAAGAGGGTTCCCAATAATAAGGCAACCAAAATGGTTGGCGTTAGCGCCAAGGTCATAATCCGTTTACTGATTCCCCATTCTTTCATCTACTGTTCCATTTCGTAATATACATTTTCTAACATCTCGATCTGACCAATTAACTCACCTAAAGTCAATTCAGAAAAACCAAGCAACCCAGCAATTCGGCGGTTAGCATCCAATACAAACGTATTCGGGTATTGATACCGCTCTTTAACTTGCCCATTTTCAATCTGATAGATTAAGTCAGCAGTTTGTTCGCCTATTGTATAGGGCTTGCTGAATAATGCCAGCATCGCGCCTTCCTGTAGCATACTCGGCGAATTACCGATCACGACCACCCGATGACGGTAACTGTTATAAAGCAATGATTTTCGGGAGCGTCCTGGTGGGTAAATTCTATCAGTATCATGTAGCATGATACGGCAACAGCTTTTCAGTTGATTGATGGCATCCAGAGTTTTCAGCTTTGGTTCAACCATCAAAGATTTATAGGGCAGATTAAAAAAGCGCGCCATTTGCTGATAACGTGACTTCATGTGGCTATCGTTCTGGCGAAAAAATGTTGCGGTCTGCGCCTGATAGATATTGAGGCTTTTAATCAGGGCAAAATAGCGCAACAGCGGTTGTTCATGAGTAATGGCATAAAGATTGTCATGCGGGTTCTGGCGTAGGAGTTCGATACTATCCGCGGTATTCATCAACGCGATGACAGGACGGCTTGGGCGCTCCTGCAATACCAGTTCCAGCGCTTCCTGACCGACCGTTATAATATAGTCAGCTTCAGAATTATTGATATAACTGGCCCAGTTATGTTGTTTTTGCCAGAACAACAGGTTCTGCTTTAGCCCGAGGTCATATTTTTGCTCCATTGCCTGGCGCAATCCAAACAGCAGTTCCTGCTCTTGTGAACTGGAATAGGGGCCTAAAACATCAACTGAAATCACCTTGCGACTAGGATGCTCGGCCACAGCAGATGGGCACTGTAATAACAGGCAAAAGATCAAAGCTGCTGTGCTGAGCCACGGCAAAGGTTTCAAAGGTGATTTCTCCAAGCTTTTTCTGGCAAAGTCGTTATAATGTGGTGCTTTCGCTGCATAATCTACCTTGCCCCATGGATATAGGCAAGTAAAGGCCTTAAGCTCTGATGCCCAAGGCCAGATATAGGCTGGACAAGGCTCAATATATAGACTGACATTATGAATATATTTGTATTTGATATCGAAACTATTCCAGACGTTGAAACCGGCCGCTTGCTGAACGAATTTGAAGGCCTATCCGACGAAGACGTGGTTACTGCCATGGAGCATCTACGCTATCAGCAAACCGGCAATGCTTTTCAGCCTTTGTATTTACAAAAGGTGGTTGCGATTTCAGCCGTATTTCGTCATGGCGACAAGCTAACGGTCTGGTCTTTGGGTGACGAACAGGCGGATGAGAAAGAAATCATTCAACGCTTTTTTGATGGTATCGATCGCTTCACGCCCACTATCGTGTCCTGGAATGGTTCTGGCTTTGATTTGCCAGTCTTACATTATCGCGCCATGAAGCATAATATTGCCGCTCCTAAATATTGGGATACTGGCGAAATGGACAGTCAATTCAAGTGGAATAACTACATTAGCCGTTACCATAGTCGTCATCTGGATTTGATGGACGTTATTGCTTCCTATAATCCTCGCGCCAATGCACCGCTGGATAAAATCGCCAGTATGTTGGGCTATCCTGGCAAAATGGGCATGAGCGGGGCTAAAGTTTGGGAGACTTATCATCAGGGCAATCTCAAGGCTATCCGCGATTATTGCGAAACGGATGTACTCAATACTTATCTGGTGTACCTGCGTTTTGAAGTGATGCGCGGCAATCTAAGCCAGCAGGATCTGGAAGCAGAAGAACAAAAACTTCGTGATTATCTAAAGCACGAAAACCAGCCACACTTTAATGAATTCCTCGAAGCCTGGAGCTGACCTTAAGCAAGCTCCAGCATTCAGATTTACCGAATTTTAACGAAATCAAGTTGAGAATTAATCATGGCAAGAAGACGTCGTAGAAAGCCGTTACCGACAGAACCCGTCAACGCAACCATTCATGCTTTTTCCCACGAAGGTCGCGGCATCTGTAGTGTCGAAGGCAAAACGGTTTTTGTAGACAATGCTCTAAAGGGCGAAGAAGTATCATTCCAGTACACCGAAAAGCGCGGCAAGTTTGATGAAGGCGTGGCTATTGAGATCCATAAAGCTTCTGAGGATCGAGTAACCCCGCCTTGTGAACATGCCGAAATTTGTGGCGGATGCAGTCTTCAACACATGAGCAACGCTGCACAAATAGGCCATAAGCAAAATGTGTTAGTGGAGCAGTTTGAACACTTTGGTGGTTATTCACATAAAAATGGTGACTATGAATTGGTAGAGCCATTACAAGCAGATGTTCTGGGTTATCGCCGCAAAGCTCGTCTTGGTGTTAAGTATGTACCGAAAAAAGGTGGTGCTCTGGTTGGTTTTCGTGAGAAGCGAAGCAACTTTTTAGCAACCATAGATTCATGCGTGGTACTGGACCCAAGAGTAGGGCAACTAATCACGCCATTGAAAAACATGATCAGTGAGCTTGATAGCAATGATAAAACCGCCCAGCTGGAAGTCGCTATGGGCGATGACCAGGTTGCTTTGGTTGTTCGCCATCTGGTGCCATTAACCGAGAAAGACCAGAACCTCTGGATCGATTTTGGCAAGGAGCATGGCCTCTATATTTACCTGCAACCGAAAGGACCGGATACAGTTCATTTGCTTTATGGTCCAGACACTCGCGATTGGTTGTCCTATCGCTTTGAAGATTATGATGTGGAAATGCTGTTCCACCCCATGGATTTCACTCAGGTTAACGCCAGTATCAACCAGAAAATGGTTAAACGCGCCATCGAATGGCTCGAACCCAAAGCAGAAGACCGAATCCTCGATCTCTTCTGCGGTCTAGGAAACTTCACCATACCATTGGCAACCCAGGCACAAAACGTGGTTGGCGTCGAAGGCAGCGAAGCCATGGTTGAGCGCGGCCAGATGAACGCCAAACACAACAATCTGAGCAATGTAGAGTTTCACGCAACAAACCTGCAAGACGATTTCACCCAGGAAGAATGGGCACAGCAGGGTTTCAACAAAATTCTAATCGACCCACCACGCAGCGGCGCACTGGATGTCGTGCAAAACATTACCCGATTCAATCCAGAACGCATCGTCTATGTGTCATGCAATCCAGCGACCTTAGCGCGCGATGCCGGTGAGTTGAAAGAAAGAGGTTATAAGTTGGTGAAGGCGGGGGTTATGGATATGTTTCCGCATACGTCACATACAGAATCCATCGCTCTATTTAAGAAAGTCTAGTTTTAAATAGTCTTTTTCTCCCAATACCGCGTTATAAGACTTATTTGAGGTGCTCACGGACGACTAGTCCGCTCCGCGCCTCAAAAAGTCTCATGCCTTGTCTTGAAAGGAAAATCCTGCTTTAAAACCATGTCGGAAAGAATGTCGCTAGTTCTTTTTTATGCTTTGTTAGAGAGTTGCTCAAGATGCTCAATGACATTCTAGGTCACCTCCGCTCTTTCGCAACTCTTTGCCGCGAACTTAAGCATTTTAGTTCTCTGTGGTGCGGTAATTTAACGGAACTAACATCTGTAAATCTAAAGCAATTAACCTAAAGCATTGTCATTCCCGCGAAGGCGGGAATCTATTTCTTTTTAAATATTAGTATAAGCAGTAGAAATATATTTTCTCAGTTTACTACCCACGCATCCATCTGAGAAAAACGCTCAGATTCATTCTTCATCCCAGCCAACAAAACGACTACCAATAGATTTTGTCGCAGTTTAGATAGTATTCATACTTATCAAAGTCAAACTGGAGTTCGTCTATAAAAATCACTGAATTTTTGGGTATTATTTTAAAACTATGGTTGCCGGGATGTTCTGCTGATAAACCAAGGCCTATTTTGATTTTTTTTCTGGTCATTTTCTTTAGAAGTATTTCGTGATCAACAAATTCACCCCCTTTTTTTGATACCTGTATATAAAAATCGCACCTATCCATTAGGTACATCGGCTCAATCTCTTCAACGAAAAGACCTATTTGATGGATCTTATCCTGTACCTCGGCAGGTAATTCATGACAAAGCACATACATATAAAAGTCAAAGCCAAATCTCAAACCAAATTTATTATTAATTTCTAATCTACAGGACAGGAAGTGTCTTAAGTTCATTCTTATTATCGTTTCGATTTCGGATAGTCCAACAGACTTATCCTCAAACACCTCAATTTCAGAGAACACATCTTCTCTAAGCCATGCTTTTTCTCTTTGTGATAAAAGCCATTCTGTGTAGTTATTATCTAGGTCGACAACCCTCAAGTGGCTTATTGATAAAGATTTAAGAACTTCAATAATCGATAGGACATATTTCTCTTCAGTTGCGAAATAGTCTGATTTGCTTGCTTTAACTCCATTGAAAGATTTTCCTATTTGCTCCGGTTCAGTCCATTCGTCAATTAAATAGTGGCCGCTTTCATTACGGTTTTTAGGGTTATACTTTGTAATTCTGTAATCACGCATATTAAGGCTTTTTTCCAATATTGTTATGAAGCAAAGAGTTTAGTTTATTTGGTATTGCCTTTCACCCCAATGTCGCATCAAGGTACATCATTAGGCCAAAGCCTATCAGTAGTGCGAAGGTGGCACGACTGGCGAATTCGCTGCGGTGGGTTTCGGGGATGATTTCGTTGCTGATGATAAAGAGCATGGCTCCGGCAGCGAAGGCGAGGGAGAAGGGCAGGAATATGCCTGAGAAGGTTGAGGCGAGGGTGCCGATAAATCCGCCAATGGGTTCAGCAAGTCCTGTGATGAAAGCGATGAAGAAGCTGGTGTGTTTCGAGTAGCCGACGGAGAGTAGTGATAGGGCGACGGCGAGTCCTTCGGGGATATTTTGGATACCGATACCAAGCGCCAGGTTGTATCCATTGTTAATGTCTTCACCAGCAAAGCCAACACCAACGGCCATTCCCTCCGGGAAATTGTGCAGTGTGATGGCGATGATGAATAGCCAGATGCGACTGAGTTTTTCGGTATCTGGGCCTTCATAGCCCAGCTGGAAATGTTCATGCGGTACAAATTGGTGAATCAGATATAGAATAACTGCGCCTGCCATGATGGCAAATACTACCCAGGCGACAGCGTATTCTTTATTGGCAAAATGGGCTTCTCCGTAATTGATGGCTGGAATAATCAGTGAAAATATCGAAGCTGCTAGCATGATACCTGCAGCGAAGCTGAGCATGGAGTCTTCAATTTTTGGCGAGAGGGTCCGTACGAAATAAACGCCTAAAGCGCCTACTGCGGTCATCATTCCCGCTATGAGGCTAGCTATGACGCCAGTTATGATGATATCCATTGTTTTGCCAGTTCTGATTTGTTGTCAATAAATTAACACAAGATCGCGGCTGGCTGTATCTTTCTGCGAGCCAGTAAACACCATTGTACTTGCTTACACCCTTATTCCTTTTATCCACTTCCAATAAAAACCAATACTGCTAATATAGCTCTTTGATCATCAACAGTGCCCATTGATTTAACCTCAGGGAAAGAATTCAAACCAATATTATGAAACGTAAAGATCACGATATATTTGAGCTGGTTGAGAAGTCGCAGTTTGCCTTTGAGCAGTGGCTTGAGCTGAATCAACTTACGGTTGAGGGTAAGCCCAAGTCGAAGCTGGAGAAGGCGGTGACTATGGCGCAGCAGAATGTATCGGTGACGCCTGTTTTGAAGCTGAATACCTTGGCGGCAGGTCTTGAGCTGGCTGAGGTTCTGACTCATTTCAATGCTGATTTCGACACTTTGACCGCTGCGGTCTTATTGCCCTCTGTCATTGCTGGTTCAGTTAAAGTTGAAACCATCAAGGACAAGGTCGGCTCGACTATTGCCAGTCTGGTGGAAGGTGCTGGCCAGATGGAGGCTATGCGCAGTTTGCAGCAGCAGGCCGGTGCTGAAAATGACCAGCAGCAGGTGGAGAGCCTGCGTAAGATGCTGCTGGGCATGGTTAACGATGCGCGGGTGGTCTTGTTAAAGCTTGCTGATCGGGTGGTGTCGCTACGTCATATCAAAGATGCCAGCCGAGATATCCAGCTGACTTTTGCTCGCGAAACGAAAAATATTTTTGCCCCTTTGGCGAATCGCTTGGGAATTGGTCAGCTTAAGTGGGAGTTGGAAGATCTTGCATTCCGCTACCTTGAACCTGAAGCTTATCTTTCTATTGCTAAAAGCCTTAAAGAAAAACGTGTCGATCGCGAACGTTACATTGAAGACGTTACGAAATTACTTGAGCAAAAACTGAAAGAAGAAAATATTAAAGGGGAAGTGTCTGGCCGAGTAAAACATATCTACAGCATCTGGAAAAAGATGACCCGTAAGAATGTAGGCTTTGAAGAAATTTATGATGTTCGTGCGGTGAGGATTCTGGTTGAGCGGGTGCAGGACTGTTATGGCGCGCTGGGGATTGTGCATGGCGAGTGGCAACATATTCCGAAAGAGTTTGATGACTATGTGGCAACGCCAAAAGAAAACGGGTACCGGTCAATTCATACAGCTGTGGTGGGGCCAGAAGGCAAAATTCTAGAAGTGCAGATTCGAACCTTTCAGATGCATGAAGAAGCCGAAAAGGGCATTGCGGCACATTGGGCTTACAAAGAAGGTGCCAATCTGGCCAAGGTCGGTGTGGATGAAAAAATTGCCTGGATGCGTCAGTTGCTCGAATGGCAAAGTGAGCTGGCAGATGTTAATGCCGATGAGTTAATGCAGGAGTTCCAAAGCTCTGTTTCGGAAGATCGGGTGTTTGTGTTTACACCGCAAGGTAAGGTCATTGACTTACCTGCTGGTAGCACGCCGATTGACTTTGCCTATCGGATTCACAGTTCGATCGGCCACCGTTGCGTCGGTGCTAAAATCAATGGCCGAATTGTTCCGCTAACCTATCAGGTTCATACTGGCGAAGTCATAGAAATCATGACACAGAAAGAGGAGTCGCCGAGTCGTGACTGGCTGATTCCACACAATGGCTATATCAACAGTAGCCGCACCCGCCACAAAATCCAGCAGTTTTTTAATAAGTTGGATCAAGAAGATAATGCCAATGCTGGCCGTCAGTTATTGGAAAAAGAATTGGCGCGAAATGACCTGGCGAATGTGCCTCATCAGGAGCTAGCACAAAAATTGCATCTGGCCAGTGATGTCGAAATGTACACCAAGATAGGCACTGGTAATCTGGGTATCATGCAGGCGATCAATCGCGCTAAAGAATTGTTGGAAGCGAAAAAGCCACAACGCGACATTCAGCCGACCTTGCGTAAAAAGTCCAAGCGTAAGTCTTATAATGATGTGTCGGTATCGGGTGTCGGTGATCTGCTGACCAGTATTGCCAAGTGCTGTAAGCCAGTGCCGGGTGAGGACATTATTGGCTATATCACCCAGGGGCGTGGCATTGTTATTCACCATAAAGACTGTACCCATGCCAAAAAGGCACTGCGCGATAAGCCTGAGCGGATTGTTCCGGTGCAGTGGGAAGCTGAATCGAGCAATGCCTATGCAGTCGATCTGGTGATCTTTGCAATGGATAGAAAAAGTCTGCTTAAAGACATTACTACGGTGCTTGCTAATGAAAATGCCGGCGTAACGGACTTGTCCACTAGTAAGCGTGGCGAACAGGTTCAGATCAACATTGAAATTGAGCTGTCACAACTTGAAGATTTACAGCGTGTCATTACACTGCTTAAGCAGCTGCCTAATATATTCAAAGTCGAACGCCGACGTGGATAAGCCATTATTATGAGCGATACTAAAGTTGTTACTTCCCTGCCACAGACTCATCGTTTACTGACTATCATGCAGGCTCTGCGTGACCCTGTGTCCGGTTGCCCCTGGGACCGCAAGCAAACCTATGAAACCATCGTTCCGTATACGCTGGAAGAAGCCTATGAAGTTGCCGATGCCATTGAGCGTGGTGATTTTGAAGAATTACATGGAGAATTAGGTGACTTATTATTTCAGGTCATTTTCTATGCCCAGATTGGTCAGGAAGAAGGGCGCTTTGATTTTGAGTCGATTGCTGAAAAGGTTTCTGACAAATTAGTCAGCCGCCATCCTCATGTGTTTGGCGATAAAGAATTTACCACTGATGAAGAGTTGAAAAAGAACTGGGAGCAACAGAAGCACCGTGAGCGCCAGGGTAAAAATGAGTCCAATACCAGCTTGTTGGATGACTTACCCAAACATTTCCCAGCTTTGTCGCTTGCACAAAAAATGCAAAAGCGCGTTGGTCGCCATGGCTTTGACTGGCCTGAAATCAGTGGTGTTATTGATAAAATCGAAGAGGAGATTCAAGAGCTCAAGCAGGCTATCGCAAATGATGATCGTCAAAACATTGAAGAAGAAATTGGTGATTTACTATTTTCTTGCGTGAACTTGTCGCGCCATCTTAAAGTTGATGCCGAAGCCGCATTACGAAAAAGCGCTCGTAAGTTTGAAGCTCGATTCAGAAAACTGGAAGATTATTTGACTCAGAAAAAATTGTCTGTGGACAGCGCAACGCTTGAGCAGTTGGATGAAGGCTGGCGCAGTATAAAGTCACAATAAATCGAAAACCTTTCCCAAATTAGCAGTTCATTTAAAGAAATTTCGTACTTTCTAGCCAGATGCTCAGTCTATATTTGTAGTTGATAGCTTATTTAATGCTTGCTAATATCTTTTGGATTTTAAACAGACCAAAAGGAAAAAAAATGGATATAAAACAACTAAGTAGTAGCTTGTACTCAGCAAAAGGCTGGATGAAATTAACAGCAGTCTTGCTATTTGTTCAGGGGGTTTTCACAGCACTGAGTATTATTGGTATTGTCGTGGCTTGGCTACCAATTTGGATGGGGGTTCTTTTATTTCAGTCTGCTGGAGCAATTGAAAGAGCTTATAACTCCGAAGATGAAATGGCATTGGCAGAGTCTTTAGCAAAGCTTAAGACTTACTTCATTATTATGGGTGTTCTTGCATTGATTGCTGTTATATTCTTTGTGCTTGCATTCATGCTTGGATTCTTAGGTGCCATCACAAGCAACATGGCATTCTAATAACTAGTTTGGAAGTATCGAGTCCCGATCAGTGTTACTGTTCGGGACTTTTCATATCCGCTTAACTTTCTTGCCGCCAATCTCAGCTTTTCGTTAATATCCTATCCAGATGATTGGCGAAGTTCATCCGGTCATTATGGCTTAATGGTGGTGGGCCACCGGTGTGAATACCGCTTGAACGCATGGTGTCCATAAAGTCGCGCATATTAAGCCGTCCTCGAATATTGTCCTTGGTGTAAAGCTCACCACGAGGACTTAACGCCTGACAGCCTTTTTCAATGACCTCAGCAGCCAATGGAATATCAGAAGTGATAATCAGATCGCCTTTCTCTGCACGTTGCACGATTTCATTATCTGCCACATCAAAGCCAGAACTGACCTGAATTGCTTTGAGGTAAGGCGAGGGTGGCGTGCGAATAAACTGGTTAGCGACCAGGATTAGATGTGTTTTGGTGCGCTCTGCGGCACGAAACAAAATGTCTTTGATGACCACGGGACAGGCGTCCGCATCAACCCAGATTTTCATGTGGTGTCTCAACAATGACTTTCAAAGTGGCCATTTTATATGAGTTCTCAAAGAATTACTGCTCAAGTCTTGGTCTGGTGCATTTATTCGACTCCAGTAATTTTACAAAAACTCCTCGCCAATGCTCCGACCTTTTTGATATACTGCCTTCCCGTCTTGAGACCCTTTCTTCTCATCGACATTTGGCCGAGTTCCTTGGCCGATTTTAAGTGTGTCAGAATTCGAAAAGCTACGATATATAAGGCCTTCAGGCCCGTTTTTGTATTGGTGTAATTTTTATATTGTAGTTTGTGGTGTTTTTGAGCAGAGCTAGCTGCTCGCAATTATTTAAGTTGGGTTAGGCTTATGACCAAGTACGTATTTGTAACCGGTGGTGTTGTTTCTTCTTTGGGTAAGGGTATCGCGGCGGCTTCGATTGCTGCGCTTCTAGAGTCGCGAGGTCTGAAAGTGACCATGTTGAAACTGGACCCTTATATTAACGTGGACCCCGGCACTATGAGCCCATTCCAACACGGTGAAGTGTTTGTGACTGAAGATGGCGCAGAAACCGATATGGATTTGGGCCACTATGAGCGTTTCGTGCGTACCCGCATGCATCAGCGTAACAACTTCACTACTGGCCGTGTTTATTCGGACGTTTTGAAAAAAGAACGCCGCGGTGACTATCTTGGCGGCACGGTTCAGGTTATTCCTCATATCACTGACGAAATTAAGCATAAAATCATCGAAGGCGCCAAGGGTGCTGATATCGCGATGGTTGAGATCGGTGGTACTGTGGGTGACATCGAGTCATTACCTTTCATGGAAGCGATTCGTCAGTTACGTTTTGAAGTGGGCAAAGAAAATGCCATGTTTGTGCATCTGACCTTATTGCCTTATATCGCCACTGCTGGCGAACTTAAAACCAAGCCTACTCAGCACTCAGTTAAAGAATTACGCTCGATTGGTATTCAGCCAGATATGCTGATCTGCCGTTCTGATCGTTCGATTCCAGCCGGTGAGCGTGCCAAAATTGCGCTATTCACCAACGTAAAAGAGCGCGCGGTTGTTTCTTTGCAGGACGTTGACAGCATTTATCGTATTCCTTCCATTCTTCTTAATCAGCATGTTGATGATTTCATTCTTGAGCGTTTTGAGCTGAAAGCTCCAGAAGCCGATCTGTCTGAATGGGAAGACGTTTTATATCGTGAAGCCAACCCGAAGGGCGAAGTAAATATCGCCATGGTTGGTAAGTACATGGATTTGACCGAAGCCTATAAATCATTGACTGAAGCTTTAAAGCACGCGGGCTTACAAACTCGCCAGTCAGTCAAAATTCACTATATCGACTCGCAGGATATTGAAAAGAAAGGCACTGTCTTACTAAAAGACATGGATGCCATCTTGATTCCTGGTGGGTTCGGCGAGCGTGGTGTTGAAGGCAAGATTGCTACTGCTCAGTATGCGCGTGAAAACAAAATTCCATATCTCGGCATCTGCCTCGGTATGCAGGTCGCTGTGATTGAGTATGCCCGCCATAAAGCTGGCATGGAAAATGCTAACAGTTCAGAGTTTAATCCTGAAAGCCCGTATCCCGTTATCGGCCTGATTACCGAGTGGATCAATCGTGATGGTTCTAAAGAAGAGCGTGCAGATGACTCTGATTTAGGCGGTACTATGCGTCTAGGTGCTCAACCTGCAGATATCAAGAAAGGAACTAAAGCTTTTGATATCTACCAAAGTGAAGTGATCAATGAACGCCACCGTCACCGTTACGAAGTTAACAATAACTTACTGCCAAAGCTTGAAGAAGCTGGTCTTGTGGTATCATGTACTTCTACCGAGAAGAAGCTGGTGGAGATGGTAGAGCTGAAGGATCACCCTTGGTATGTGGCCTGTCAGTTCCACCCAGAATTTACGTCGACTCCTCGCGACGGGCACCCATTATTTAGTGCTTTCGTGAATGCGGCGAAAGATTACCATGAGAAGCAAACTGCTGGATAATCAAGTGGTTATTAAGGTGAGACTAGTTATTAAGGTAAGAATATGAAATTACTGGATTGGGAAGTTGGTATCGACAAACCGTTTTTCTTAATATGTGGACCCTGTGTCATCGAAAGTGAACAGCTGGCGATTGATACGGCAGGCTACATGAAAGAAATCACGGATCGACTAGGAATTCCTTATATTTACAAGTCGTCATTTGATAAAGCAAATCGTTCATCCAGTAAAAGTTTCCGTGGGCCCGGTCTTGAGGAAGGCTTGCGTATTCTGCAAAAAGTTAAGGAGCAGGTGGGCGTGCCAGTCTTGACTGATGTCCATGAAGACACACCAATTCAGGAAGTTGCTGAGGTGGTTGATGTCATGCAGACACCGGCGTTTCTATGCCGCCAAACCAATTTCATTCGTAAAGTGTGTGAGGCAGGTATTCCGGTCAACATCAAGAAAGGCCAGTTTCTTTCACCTTGGGATATGAAGAATGTGGTCGATAAGGCGCGTGAAACCGGCAACAAGAATATTATGGTCTGTGAGCGCGGCGTTTCTTTTGGCTATAACAACCTGGTGTCGGATATGCGTTCGCTGTCGATTATGCGCGATACTGGTTGTCCTGTGGTTTATGACGCGACCCATTCTGCTCAATTACCGGGTGGACAAGGTTCATCTTCAGGTGGTTTGCGTGATGTGATACCAGTGCTAGCCCGTGCTGCCATTGCCGCCGGTGTTTCTGGTGTATTCATGGAGTCTCACCCAAATCCAGAAGTAGCCAAGTGCGATGGTCCTAACTCTTTCCCCATGTATCGCATCGAAGAAATGCTACGTGTCATGAAAGAGCTGGATGATGTGGTTAAAAAGGCCGGCTACATCGAGGACTCAATCCACGACTTTGGCAAGGGCGACTTGCTATAAATTTCAAACACTCCTGTTCTCAGGAGTGTTTTTTTATGTCTTTCATTTTTTATTTAGTGATTTATTTTTCTCGTTTAGTTTTGGTTGAAACAATTTAAGAGGGTATTGGCTTGAAAATTACAGATATCATCGGTCGCGAAGTATTGGATTCGCGCGGCAATCCAACAGTTGAAGCAGAAGTGGTACTGGAGAATGGCGTGCGCGCCATTGCCTGCTCACCATCAGGTGCATCAACCGGTTCACGCGAAGCATTGGAGTTGCGTGATGGTGATAAATCTCGTTACCTTGGCAAGGGTGTTTTAAAAGCTGTTGGCCATGTGAACAATGAAATCAAGTCAGCCTTAGTGGGCAAAGATGCTACCGATCAGGCAGCCATTGACCAAATCATGCTGGATCTGGATGGTACTGAAAATAAAGAGAAATTAGGTGCGAATGCGATTCTTGCCGTGTCTTTAGCGAATGCAAAAGCAGCTGCACAGGCATTGGGCAAGCCGTTGTATGAGCACATCAACCGTGATGGTAAGTTTGCGATGCCAGTGCCAATGATGAACATCATTAATGGTGGCGAGCATGCTGATAATAACGTGGATATTCAAGAGTTTATGGTCATGCCTGTTGGTGCACCAACTTTCTCTGAAGCTTTGCGTATGGGTGCGGAAATTTTCCACAACTTACGTAAGGTATTACAAGAAAAAGGTTTGAATACCGCAGTGGGTGATGAAGGTGGTTTTGCTCCGGACTTGGGTTCAAACGAAGAAGCGATTCAAGCTATCGTCGAAGCGGTTGACCGTGCTGGCTATAAGCTGGGTGAAGACGTTGCTCTGGCTTTAGACATTGCCTCTAGCGAATTCTACAAAGACGGCAAATATCACTTGTCGGGCGAAGGTAAAGTATTAAGCTCAGCTGAGTTTACCGATTATTTAGCAGACTGGGTTGAGCGTTACCCAATTGTGTCTATTGAAGACGGTATGGACGAAAGTGACTGGGAAGGCTGGAAATTGTTGACTGACAAGATCGGTAGCAAGTGTCAGCTGGTCGGTGATGATTTATTCGTTACTAACACTAAGATCTTGTCAAAAGGTATTGAGCAGGGTGTGGCTAACTCGATTCTAATCAAAGTGAACCAAATAGGTACTTTGACTGAAACCTTAGCGGCGATTGATATGGCGCATAAGGCTGGTTACACCGCTGTGATTTCACACCGTTCCGGTGAAACTGAAGATACCACTATTGCTGATTTGGCTGTGGCAACAGCTGCTGGTCAGATTAAAACCGGTTCATTGTGCCGCTCTGACCGAGTTGCTAAATACAATCAGTTGTTGCGCATTGAGTCAGCATTAGGTGAAAAAGCACCTTATCCTGGCAAGAAAGCCTTCAAGTTCTAATAAACTATAGCCTTATGGGGCAAGTAAGTACTATCATATTTGCTTTATTTGCCCCCTGTTTTCTGGCATTGTTACGTTTATGAAATGGGTAGTCCTGACATTGCTGGTTGTTTTAGCCAGTCTTCAATACCGAATGTGGTTCGGGCAAACCTCTTTTCGTGAAATAAAGCAACAAGAAGCCAGAATTGAACTCGTCAAATCAGAAAACGCAGAACTTGCTCTGCGTAACCAAAAAATTCTCGCTGAAATTCATGACCTGAGAGAAGGAACCGACGCCATCGAAGAGCGTGCCCGTTATCAGCTGGGCATGATCAAAGAGGGTGAAACCTTCTTCCGTATTCTTGATTCGAGGGAGGGCTCTCGCCAAGAGACCCGTCAAAGCTCTTACCAAGAGAACCCTCAAGAGCAGCGTTAAGACTCAAACCATATGAATGACAGTAAAGCCAAGATATGGGCACTGATTCCAGCAGCAGGAATTGGCAGTCGCATGAAAGCCGTAGTACCCAAGCAATACCTTGAAATAGATGGCAAAACCATTCTCGAGCATAGCCTCTCCAAGTTTCTCGAACATCCTTCTATTGATAAAGTCGTAGTCGCTTTGCATCCGAATGACAATTATTGGGTAAAGCTAAAAATTGCTAAGCATCCAAAGATGATTACCGTTAAAGGTGGTGAAACGCGTGCTGAGTCTGTGCTTAATGGCCTGCAAGCCATACAGCAGCAAAAGGGTGGCAGTGACTGGGTGATGGTGCATGATGCCGCAAGGCCCTGCCTTGATGCAGGTAGCATCGATGCACTGATCCAGGCAGGCAAAGATTCAAAACACGGCGCTATTCTGGCTATTCCTTCAGTAGATACGGTCAAACTTGCAAACGCTAACCAAACGATCGATAAAACACTTAACCGCGAACAAATCTGGCTGGCTCAAACACCGCAATATTTTCCCGTTGAAGCTTTAGCCATAGCAATTGAAACCGGTTTGCAGCAAGGACTGTCGATAACTGATGAAGCCTCCGCTATTGAAGCGCAAGGCCAACATCCAGCCCTGGTCATAGGAACTCGTAAAAATATTAAAGTCACCGAACCGGAAGATATGATACTGGCGTCAGTTTGGTTGGCAGGGATGTGATTCTTTGATTGGTTATTTCGCCCGTCGGCGACCTTCTTTTTACGGAATACATCCTGTATTCCGCTAAAGCCAGCGTCGTTTTACTCCGCTGTTCAAATTTGTTCCAGACAAATTTGTCTTACGCGAAAAAGAAAAAATCGTCTGGAACGATTTTCAATAGCGAAGCTAGCCCCTTGGGTGAAGTACGGGGATGTACTTCATAAAAAGGAGGTCGCTGAGAAGCGAAACACTGAGTTAACCCCATAGTTTGTAAACCACTACAAGTAACTACCTGATACAACTATTAAATATTAATGACACTGTTGACTCAAACCACCGAATAGGTTTTAATCAGCTTCATGAATACAGTAATGACGCAAATTCACCACCATCACCACCATTCAGACCGATTGGCGGTGTTGCTTTATGTGTGAAATTTACTGATTAGGAATTTCTAAAAGCCCCGCCGACAAGCGGGGCTTTTTTTATACCTGTAACTTTTAACCGATTATTTATAACCGAACACTGAAACTGACAAACTGAGATAAACATGTTTTTAAACAAGAGCTTACATCATCACCATCATCATACACTGCGCGAGCGACGGTGGTGGTGCTTATGTTTAAGACTTTATCAGGATTCAGTTTAAACAGTTATGACACTCAGGTTTAAGAACCCCGTTGCTCCGCAAGGTCAACGGGGTTTTTTATTGGCTTTAATAAATGATGATTTTGAAACTTTTAATTTTTTAAACTTTAGGAGAAATGACATGGCTTTAAAAATGGTAATCCCAAAAGGGAAGTTGTATGACAAGGTGGCTGAGCTACTTTCTGATATTGGTTTGACGCTGGTTGGTGACAGTCGCAATTATCGCCCTCAGCTATTTGGCTGTGATATCGAGGTTAAGTTGCTGAAAAGTCAGAATATTCCAGAAATGGTGGCGTTGGGTCAACACGATATTGGTTTTGCCGGTATGGACTGGATCCTGGAACAGGAGGCGGATGTTGAGGTACTTGAAGATTTAGGTTTTAACCCGGTCAGACTGGTTTCCTGTATTCCAGAAGACTGGGACTGGAATGAAGTGCAGCAACGTAAAATCATTGTTGCTTCTGAGTATAAAAAGATTTCAGCAAAGTACCTTGATAAATTAGGCGTTCAATATCAGCTGCTCCGTGCTTATGGGGCGACCGAAGTATTCCCGCCAGAGGATGCGGATATGGTCATCGACAATACCAGTACCGGTTCAACCATTCGTGCTAATCGTTTGAAGATTGTGGATACCGTCATGGAAAGTTCGACCCAGCTTATTGCCAATAAAAATGTGCTTAATGATCCAGAGAAGCGTCAGCAGATTGATGATTTATTGCTATTAATGCGAGGTGTTTTGAATGGTCGTAAGCGTGTCTTGCTTGAGATGAACTGTTCGGAAGAAAGTATTGACCAAGTGGTTGATTTGCTACCAGCAATGCGCGCACCAACCGTGAGCCGTTTATATAACGCCGATGGTTTTGCCATTAAAGCTGCTATTGAGCGTAAGCTGATTAAAGACTTGTTGCCAAAGCTGATTACTGCCGGTGCGACGGATATTTTAGAAACGCCGATCCGTAAAGTGCTGTAACACCGTTTACAAAAGGATAAGTGTGATGAATATGCAAGAAACTAGAACTGAGCCTTTAAAGCTCGATTTTAATGAGCGGGCGGATCGTTTTCCTGAGTGGTTAGATATCAGCAAACTATCGCCACAGAATTATTGGCGCTATCCCGATCAGTCACAGTTGAAGTCAGCAATGAGTAAGCAATTGGGTTTGAGCCCCGAGCAGATTTTAGTAACCAACGGTGGCGACGAAGCGATTGAACTGATGTTCAAACTGGCAACGCTTGAGCAGCGTGAGTTGATCATTCCTATGCCTGCTTTTAGTCAATATTTATCAGGTATCAAAGTTTGGAACAGTAAAGCTAAACTGATTCCAGCTAAGCCAGATCTATCAATTGATCTTGAGGCAAGCCTGCAAGCGCTAACAGAGAATTCGATTCTGGTATTGACCAGTCCTAATAACCCAACCGGTGAAACCCTGAGTTTGGATGTCATTAGAGATGCTTGTCAAAAGGCTAAGAACAAAGGAGCGGAGGTCTTTCTTGATCAGGCTTATATCGAGTTTACAGGACAGACAACAGAGTCGCTGTCTTTGCTGGAAGAGTTCGACAATCTGGTGCTGCTTCGCACTTTATCTAAAGCTTATGGACTGGCTGGCATTCGATGTGGCTATCTATTGGGCAGCAAAGCTTTCATCCAGCGATTTGCTGAGCGCAAGATGCCATTCAATGTGCCGCAGCCAACTCTGGAAATCGCAATTCAGGCATTCACTCAAGCAGCGCAGCATGATGTGGCGGACTTTACTCAACGCATCGCAGAGAACCGTGATCTGTTAGTGCAGTTTTTGCGCCAGCGTGGTTTGAATGTGCTAGATAGCGAGGCCAACTTTATTCTGATTGTGGATAACTCGCAACGATTGCAGCTGATTAAAGCGGCTTGTGAACAAAGCAATATCCAGATTAAAACTGATTTGGTTGGCTTAGAGCAAAAGGAGTTGGGTTCACAAGAGCAGTCAGCCATACGTATTGCCATTCCTTATGAGATTGAAGCGCTAAGACAGGCTTTGGTACTCGCGCTTAAACCTGAATTGATTTGCTTTGATATGGATGGTGTCCTAATTGATACCAGTAAAAGTTATGACGCTGCTATTAAGCAAACTGTAGAGTTTTTTACTAAGACAAAACTTGAGCAGCAGGCAATCGACACATTACGTTCACGTGGTGGATTTAATAATGACTGGGTACTGACTTATGAATTGATAAAGCAGCAACAGGATGAATCATTACCAGACTACGAGTCAGTGGTTGAACAGTTTCAGCAGTTTTACTTGGGTAACGGTGAGCAGGCAGGTCTTAATCAATTAGAAGAGGCCTTATTAAGTACCAAGCTTTGCACTCAGTTATTTGTGCAGAATAGCAAGCAATTTAAAACTGCGGTGGTCACGGGGCGTCCTCGTGGAGAAGCAGAAATTGGCTTGGAGCTATTGGGTATTCGAAATACATATCTGGTCAGTGATTGTGACGTTATTGAATCCAAGCCTGCGCCAGAGGGCATCAATCAGTGCAAAACCTATTACGGTTCAACTTACTGCTGGATGCTGGGTGATACACCGGATGATATTCAGGCGGCTAAAGCCGCTGGGGCATTGGCCATAGGTATTGCCGAAAGCGAAAGCGCTAATAATTTATACCAGGCGGGGGCCGATCTGGTAGTGGCGTCTGTCAATGAATTAGAGAGGTTGTTATGACAGAACAAACGAAAAATCAGTCGATAGTTTCAATAGTCCGCCAAACCAAAGAAACCGCGATTCGATTGGAGCTGAATATTTATGGCACACAGCAACTCAAAATCAATACAGGTTTACCGTTTTACGATCACATGCTGACCCAGTTAGCGTTGCATGCGGGTTGGGATTTACAGCTTGAAGCGAAAGGTGACTTAGAGGTTGATGACCATCACTTGATTGAAGATGTAGCGATTTGTTTAGGCCAGGCTTTGCAACAAGCGTGGCGTCAACAGCAATCGATTACCCGTTATGGTCAACGCTTATTACCAATGGATGCCAGCCTGATCATGGTCGCGGTGGATGTTTGTGGCCGTGGTTATGGTGTAACCGACTTACCTTTTACTCGCGAGATGATTGGTAATATCGCAACCGAGATGTGGAAACACTTTTTCTACACCTTTGCCATTAATGCGCAAATCAGTCTGCACATTAAAGTGGAGTATTTCGATAACAATCACCACTTGATTGAAGCCAGCTTTAAAGGCCTCGCTTTTGCACTGCGCGAGGCATTGATTCCTAAGCTGGGAGCCAACAGCTCCAAGGGGAGTTTATGATTGAAGCTATCATTAATGAGCGCCACAAAAAGATCGGTATTATCAATACCGGTGCTGGCAACTTATACAGCTTAAACGGTTGCTTGCGCCGTATAGGGTTTTACCCGGTCACTATCAACCAAGCGAGCGATCTGGAGCGCTGCGAGCTTTCCGCTTTGGTGGTTCCTGGTCAGGGACGATTTGGAACTGTGATGACCAATCTGAAGGCTAGTGGCTTGGATGAGGTTATAACGAACTGGTATCGGGACAACAAAAAACTGATTGGTATCTGTGTTGGCTTGCAGATTATGTTTGAAGAATCTGAAGAAGATCCTGATGTTGCAGGGCTGGGATTGTTGCAGGGCAAAGTGACTCGCCTACAAAGTCCAAAACAGCCTATGGTTGGCTGGGCTGATGTTCAGTCGAGTCAAGACTGGCTTAATAACCAGACACTTTATTTTGTGAATAGTTATGGTGTTAGAACCAGCGTTCAATCCATTGCGACAGTGACTTATGGGCAAACATTTGTAGCGGCCGTTTCGAGCAAGAACATGATTGCATTTCAATGCCACCCGGAAAAATCGGGTATAGCTGGCGAAGAGGTATTAAAGCAATGTCTGAGTTAAACAGCTCTGAGTTAATCAAGAAAACTGAACAGGGCCTTAAGTCGCGCGTCATTGTATGCCTTGATGTGGCACATGGCCGTGTGGTCAAAGGTGTCAATTTTAAAGGCTTGCAGGATATGGGCGACCCCGTTGAATTAGCAATTCGTTACCAGGAGCAGGGTGCTGATGAGATTGTATTTCTTGATATCAAGGCGACTCTTGAGCAGCGCGCTAATGCTTTAGAAACGGTAACCCGGGTAGCTGAAAATTTGTCGATTCCCTTTACCGTCGGCGGGGGCCTTAATACTTACACTGATGTGGCACAGTTCCTAAACGCCGGAGCAGACAAAGTGGCACTGAACAGTGCTGCAGTTAAGCACCCTGATTTGATTGACCAGATTGCTAAGGGTTTTGGTTCGCAGTGTGTAGTGGTGGCTGTGGACTTAAATCAAGAGAAAGACCAGCAACTAGAGGGCGAAAATTACCAGGTCTTTATCAACGGTGGCAATACCCCAACCGATTTAGATGCGATGCAGTGGCTTGCAGAAGTAGAGCAGCGAGGTGCTGGTGAAGTCTTGCTGACAGCGATGCATCGTGATGGTACTGGCCTAGGCTTTGATAATGAATTGATGAGCAAGGTCAGTCAGCAACTTGGTATTCAAGTGATTGCCTCTGGCGGAGCGTCAAAACCTGAACACTTTACCGAAACCTTTCTCGCAGGCAGCGACGCAGCACTGGCTGCAGGCATGTTCCATCGCGGTGAATATACAGTTGGCCAGGTGAAAGACGAATTATTAAGAAACGGTGTTGCCGTTCGAAACGAATACTTAAAAGGTTAAGGTTTAAAAATATGTTAATTCCAAGTATTGATTTATTAGATGGCAAGGCAGTGCAATTACAGCAAGGCGATGCCAGCCGGAAGATTGTTGAAAAAGACAACTTGTTCGAATTGTTGGAAGAGTTTTCTTTGTTTGGCGAAGTCGCCATTATTGATTTAAATGCCGCTTTAGGCAGAGGCGACAATAAAGATTTAATTAAGCAAATGATTAAGAAGTTTCCGTGTCGCGTAGGTGGGGGGATTAGAGATTATGATACGGCCAGAGATTATCTTGCCAGTGGTGCTAAAAAGATTATTTTAGGCACTTGTTGTCGCGAAGAGTTTGTTAAAAAGTTGCCAAAGTCACAGCTCATTTTTGCCATTGATGCAAAAGGCGATGATTGGGTGACACATGGTTGGCAGTCCGCTTCAAGTAATAAAGTCGCAGCCATGATTGATGAGTTGCAACAAAACTGCTCAGAGTTTCTTTATACCCAAGTGGAAAAAGAAGGGATGATGCAGGGCATTGATCGTGAGCGTATAGAGCAGGTCATCAAGCAGTCGAAGATTCCGGTAACAGTCGCTGGTGGCATCACCGATCTGGACGACATCAAATACATCAACAAGCTGGGTGCTAATAGCCAGCTTGGCATGTCGATTTATACCGGTAAGTTGAAACTGGATGAAGCAGTTATGGCTTGTCTCGATTTTGAGAAAGCGCCGTTGATTCCTACCATTGTCCAGGATGTTGATACGGGCATTGTACTGATGCTGGCCTATTCTAATCAGGCTTCGCTAGAAGCTGCCATCAGCAAGCGTGCTGGTATTTACTTCAGCCGTTCGCGTAATGAGTTATGGGAGAAAGGCTTAACCAGTGGTAATCAACAACAGTTGGTTAATGTCGATTATGACTGCGATGGCGATACTTTATTGTTCAAAGTCAGACAAACAGGTAATGCCTGTCATTTTGAGCGCTATAGTTGTTTCGCCGGTCAGTCAGCATCGTTCGAGCTGGATACCCTGGATCGTGTTTTCGAGCAGCGCATGCAAACTTCAGAAGTAAAAACTTTCAGTCAGAAATTGTTAGCCAGTGATGAACTGCAACAGGAAAAGCTACGCGAAGAATGCGAAGAATTAATCGAAGCTGATGATAAAGATGAAGTTCGCTGGGAAGCCGCGGACTTGATCTTCTTTGCCTTGGCTCGTGCTAAATCAAAAGGTGTTTCATCGAGCGATATCATTAACGAATTAGGAGCACGTAATGGCGGATAAATCTTACATTGAATGCTCCTCTAACTGGAAGCGTCCTAATCTCACCCAATCACCTGAGTTGTTTCAGCAGGTGGCAAAACTGTTGCAAGAAATTGAAACTGGTGGCGATCTGGCGATTGATAGTTTGAGTAAACGTTTTGATGGCTATCAGCCGCGCAAAATTGAACTGAAACCTTATCGTGATTATGAGCTCGCCCCACAGCTACTGAACTCCATTGAGCAGGCTGCGCAGCGAATAGAAGCTTTTTGTACTTTGCAGAAAGACACTTTGCAGCCGCAGCAGATTGAAGAAAAAAATGGCGTCTTTGGATTTCAGTACAGTCCGATAGAGGCGATTGGTGCTTATATTCCGGGCGGCCGTTTTCCGCTTATCTCTACGGCTTTAATGACATTAATTCCGGCACGAGTTGCAGGTTGCGAACGTCGAATAGCCTGCTCGCCATCAGTACACCCTGCGATTTTAGCTGCGGCATCGCTGGCTGGCGCTACTGAGTTTTGGCAGATCGGTGGAGCGCAAGCCGTTGCAGCCATGGCATTTGGTTATCAGGATATGTTGCCGGTGCAGATGGTGGTGGGACCCGGTAATCAATATGTCAATGTGACTAAGCAGTTGCTGCAAAGTCGTATCAAGATTGATGTGGCGGCCGGGCCAAGCGAATTGCTGATCCTGGCCAATGCTGAGGCTAATCAGGAATGGCTGATTGCGGATATGGCAGCGCAGGCGGAGCACGATCCACAGGCGCAAAGCGTGTTGGTCAGTGATGATCTAGCATTTTTAGAATCTGTCGAGCAACAGCTTATTGCCAATGAAGAGCTATATAACCTGTTAAAAGATGAGCAAATTGTGTTGTTACAGGCTCGCAACGTCGACGACATGATTAAGTTCAGCAATCGGTATGCGCCAGAGCACTTGTTGCTGGCCGATGAGAGAATTCAACCAGAACAGTTGAAGCACTATGGTTCACTCTTTATTGGCCAGAATAGCGCGGTTGCCTTTGGCGATTATTGTGCTGGGCCTAACCACACCTTACCGACCATGGGCAGCGCTAATCGTTCCAGTGGTTTATGCGTGCAAAGCTTTATGAATATTCAGTCGTACCAGCAGGTGACCGAACAAGGGCGCACTCAATTGGCGGAAATAGGGCGTCCATTGGCCGAAGCGGAGCAATTGGTTTGGCATGAACGCAGTATGCAGGTAAGATCCTAGCATTCAGTTTTGTCAAAGCGCGAGTGTTAGGATTTCTATGTTTCGTATTGGTCATGGTTATGACGTACATAAATTTGGTGGCGACAGCCCACTAATTTTAGGTGGCGTTGAATTTCCCGGTGAGCAAGGTTTGCTTGCTCATTCTGACGGTGATGTGGTGCTGCATGCAGTTTGTGATGCGCTGTTGGGTGCTATTGCCAAAGGGGATATTGGTCATCATTTTCCCGACACTGACGAAAAATTTGCCGGCGCTGATAGCCGAGGGTTATTAGTAGCAGTCATGCAGCAGGTGAATGACGAAGGTTATCGTTTGGGTAATCTGGATGTCACTATTGTGGCGCAGGCACCTAAAATGGCCGACAAAATTCTCGAAATGCGTGAAGTCATTGCGGATATCTGCAAAGCTGAACTGAACCGCATTAACGTCAAAGCAACAACCACCGAAAAGCTGGGTTTTGTGGGCCGCAAAGAGGGAATTGCGGTGCATTCTGTTTGTTTACTTGAATCCGTCGATCGTTAAGATGGAGATACACGTCCAGGATTGGCCAAGAGCCTACGGTACTCCATTAGCCAGCGCTACTTTTCGCCAGCAGTTAAGCGACTTCTGTGTTGATGAAGATTTACGTTTCGAGCCTTCGGGTGAAGGTGCGCACCATTTATTATTGATCGAAAAGCGCAATATCAATACGGACATTGTCTGCCATAAACTGCGTCGCTTTGCTGAGGTCAATCCAACCGATATTGGCTATGCAGGCAAGAAAGATCGTTTTGCTATTGCCAGACAATGGTTCAGCGTGCAGTTGCCATTATTGAGAGAGATTGACTGGTCTGAGTTTAACGATGATGAAGTGACTGTTCTGAAAGCCACCCGCCATGACAAAAAGCTGCGTATTGGTGCCGTTAAGCAAAATCATTTTGCGATTACTTTACGTGATCTGAACTTTAGCCAGAATTATGATAAGCAAGCCCTGGAGCAAAGGCTTGAACAGATTCAGGAGCAGGGGTTCCCTAATTATTTTGGTGAGCAGCGTTTTGGCCATAATGGCGATAACTTAACGCGCGGTGCTGAGCTGTTGCTGGTCAATAAAAAACTCAAAAATCGAAATTTGCAGGGTTTATTGTTTTCGGCTGTGCGCTCCTTTTTCTTTAATCAGGTTCTGGCCAGGCGCATCGAAGCCAATAAGTTTACAGAGTTGATGAATGGCGACTATGTTCAGCTAGATGGTTCTGAAAGTGGTTTCACGGTTCAGGATATGGCGCAGGAACTGCCGCGCTTTGTCGCCAAAGACATCCACCCCACAGCCCCCATGCCGGGACGCGGTCGTTCGCAATTGTTAGCGGAAGCGGCGGAATTTGAAGCAGAAGTGCTTGAGCCTTATCATGAGCTGATTGCAGCTTTGGAGCGCAAAGGACTTAATGGCGAGCGTCGAGCGATTCGTGTGTTTCCCAAAAATGTCATGCTGCAATGGCATAATGAGCAAACGCTGGAAATAAGCTTCAGTTTGCCCAAGGGGGCTTTCGCGACCAGTTTATTGCGCGAACTATTTGCATTGAAAACCCACACACAAGATTACATCCAATAAAGAATCTTATGAAAATACTGCTAAGTAATGACGACGGCTTTTTTGCGCCGGGAATTAATGCCTTATATGACCATTTGCAACGTATCGCGCAGGTCACCGTAGTTGCGCCAGACCGTAACCGCAGTGGAGCCAGTAATTCATTAACCCTGGATCATCCTATTCGTGCCTGGCAAACAGAGCGCGGATTTTTTGCGGTAACCGGTACGCCAACTGATTGTGTGCACCTGGGTACGCACCATTTGATGGGCGCAGCACCGGATATGGTGGTGGCTGGCATTAATACTGGCGCCAATTTGGGCGATGACACCCTATATTCGGGCACGGTAGCTGCTGCAATGGAAGGGCGTGCACTGGGTTATACTGCCGTTGCGGTGTCATTGGTAGGCCACAATTGCCAGCATTACGAGACTGCTGCGAGGGTTGCGGTGGAGATTATCGAGGGCTTAATTAAGCATCCGCTGGGCAAGGATCGGGTACTGAATATCAACGTTCCTGACCTGCCTTATGAAGAATTAAAAGGAATTAAGCTAACACGCTTGGGAAATCGCCACCGTGCTGATACTATTATTCCGGATAAGGATCCAAAAGGCCGCCAGGTTTATTGGCTTGGCCCCTTACCGAGCGGGCAAGATATTGGGGAAGGAACGGATTTTCATGCCGTTGAGCATGGTTATGTTTCGATAACGCCCGTCAATGTGGATCTGACCGCATATAACAGCTTTGATGAAGTGGAAGACTTTTTGAGTACTTATGACAGCCCATTAATTAAAAGCTGATAGGCTCAAGCAATAACAACAATACAGAACAGATAGATAACTATGAATGCAGCTCATTTTTCTGGCATTGGAATGACTTCAGCGAGAACGCGTGGCCGTCTGGTACAGCGTCTGATTGCCGAGGGCATCACCAACCAACAGGTTTTGAAAGCCATTGAAGACACACCTCGTCATGTATTTATTGATGAGGGTTTATCACATCGCGCATACGAAGATACTGCTTTGCCGATTGGCATGGGACAAACCATTTCTCAGCCTTATATTGTCGCGCGCATGACGCAGGCGCTGGTTGAATCTGGTTCCATGAATAAGGTCCTCGAAATCGGCACTGGTTGTGGTTACCAAACGGCAATTTTGTCTAAACTCTGCAAAACCGTGTTCACCGTCGAGCGCATCCGCGCACTCCATATGCAGGCTAGAAAAACACTGGGTCAGCTGGGCATCCACAATGTGCAGTATCTGTTTGCCGACGGCTTTAATGGCTGGCAGCAGAATGCACCTTTCGATGCTATCATTGTCACCGCTGCGCCGTCGCAAATTCCTGAGAAGCTATTGGCACAACTGGCTGATGGCGGACGGATGGTTATTCCTGTTGGACAAACCGAAACTGCGCAGGAGTTGATCCTGGTTGAGCGTCAGGGCGACGAGTTTAAGCAAACCGTGATTGAGAAAGTTAAATTTGTACCGTTAGTCAGTGGCGTTGCTCGATGAATATTTTTACCAAGATGTACGACGCTTGCATGCGTTGGGCTCGTCATAAGTACGCAGTTTATATTTTAGGCTTTATCAGTTTTATCGAATCAATCTTTTTCCCTATTCCTACCGCCGCCATGTTGGCACCGATGGCCTTATCAACGCCGCATCGTGCCTTGAGCCTGGCTGGATTGGCTACGGTAACATCAGTTCTAGGTGGCGTGGTCGGTTATCTGATTGGCGCTTTCGCCTTTGAGTCCTGGGCGTTGCCAGCCATTGAAAAGCTAGGGTATCTTGAGACTTATGATAAAGCAGTGGGCTGGTTTGCAGAGTTTGGCGTCTGGGTGGTATTAATCGCTGGATTCTCGCCCGTACCCTATAAGATCTTCACCCTGACCGCTGGTGCGCTTAGTATGGCGTTTTTGCCATTTGTATTGGCATCAGTAGTAGCTCGTGCTGCTCAGTTTTATCTGATCAGCGGTTTAATTAAGTGGGGCGGGGAACCAATGCGCCATAAATTGCGTCAATATGTAGACTGGATTGGCTGGGGCTTTTTAATCCTTGTCGTAATCGCTTATATTATCTATCAGTACGTGTAGCAAAGAACATCAATAACCCATTGTAAAACAAGGATTTCTATCAAAGGCATGCGACCAGAAACCAAAGAGATACTCAAGCGCTCAGCCATTCGCTCGCTGTGGATTGTGGCGATAGTGTTTGTGGTCTTCTGGTTGCAGGGCTGTGGCAATGAGCGTCTGGCGCCAGTCGAAGAGCGCGAAGCCAACAACTATAAGGCTCAGCTGCACAGCTTCTACCCGCCTTCTGAAGTGGATAACAGTCAGCAGTTCTATTATGTGCGTCCGGGCGACACCCTATACTCCATTGCCTTTCGTTATGGCCTTGACTACAACATCCTGGCGCAGGCCAACGATATTGACAGCAATTACACCATCCACTCAGGGCAGCGCCTGAATCTACAAAAAGCTCGGGAAATAACACCAGCAGATGACTATGAAGTCGCTGGCACAGAACCGCCCGGCACTCAGCAGTCAACGGATGCATCCCGTCGTACACCAGTCAGCGTTTCTAGAAGGCCTGTCACTGAAGTTCCTAGAACACCAACCAGCAGTCAAACTCCATCAAGAACACAGTCAGACACTCAGCCAACGCAACCAGTGGCTCAACAGGAATCTGAAAAAGAACCCAAGAAAGAGCCTGCAAGTAGTGGCAATACTTCGAGTGGTAGCAAAGAACCCATTGCCTATTCGCCAAATTCTCCTGTGAAATATTGGATGTGGCCAACCATGGGCCAAATCCTGCAAGGCTTTTCTGGAGCGAGTAAAAGCTCCAAAGGCATCGATATAGCAGGTAATTTGGGCGATCCGGTAAGAGCTGCCGCCGCAGGGCGAGTAGTCTACGCAGGCCGAGGTCTACGTGGTTACGGCAACCTCGTCATAGTCAAACACAACAACGACTTCATCAGCGCCTACGCCCACAATCGAATCCTGCTGGTTAAAGAAAACGAAATCATCAAAGCCGGTCAGAAAATCGCCGAAGTCGGTAACACCGACAGCGATGTCCCGAAACTGCATTTTGAAATCCGCTTCAAAGGTAAGCCTGTAGACCCAATGCGTTATTTGCCGAAGAGGTAGTTGGGTATACCTAACATTAAGAAGAGCATCTCATGGTCCCAAACCTTCCAAATATTTCATTAAAGTCAAGAAAAAACAGAGTGATTTACTTAGGTTTTATCTTTCTAATAACCTTATCTATGCAAGGGTGCTCTTGGTTCAGTTCATGCAGTAGCAATGATTATGAACTCAAGTTATCAGAGCCACTAAACCAATAGTTTAAAGTGGTTTGTGATGATGAGAATGGACAATACTTTACGACGAAGGGGCAATTGTCTCTAAACAATACAGCTGGGCAAGAAGTGGTGATAAGCCCATATGGTGAGCCTTTTCCTAAGAACAATATAAATAAGACAAGCTATAAGTTTATTAAGATTCATGACTTTAAGCTGTTAGCTTCAGTTGAAATAAAAAACATGAATGGCTTATTAAAAAAAGCACTTGGCGAAGAGTTTTTCTATAAAGATATTTATACTATACGATTAGGAGCTGATAGAGGAATGTATGGATATTATTGGGATTTAATTGTTTTTGTTGATGAGAAGCCTGATTATATTTATGCATGCCTTAATAATTGCCACACAGATTATCGTGAGGTTTTTACTATAAAATGATTTTTAATTTATATGTAGTAGGGTGCGTCGTGACGCAGATCCTGCCCTAGGGGTACCATTGAACTATTTAATGACTTTAATCGCCAGCGCATGGATATCCGTTTCCATCATATCACCCAGCGCTTCATAAACCATTCGATGCTGTTGCAGCATTCGCTTACCTTCTAACGCTTCACTTTTTATTACTACGGTGAAGTGTCCTTTGCCTTCTTTGGCTCCGGCGTGTCCGATGTGTTTATGGCTGTCGTCAATAACTTCAAGTTGTGTCGGGTTTAGTGCGTCCTGAATCATTTGTTGCATGCGTTCAAGGCGTTGTGAATTATCCATTAGGTTCTCCAATTTTAGTTGTATCGATAATATTCTTTACTTGTAAGGCGTAACCCTTTGTCATTCCCGCGGAGGCGGGAATCCATGATCTTTTCGCTTGTCCATTCCTATGGTTTTTGTTTCGCTACTCAGCGAGTCCCTTTTCTTTGCTTGTCCAAAGAAAAGGGACCAAAAGAAACGACACCCCGATATTGAGGTCACGCTTTGCGTGACTACCTGCGTCACTCCCAAAATACTTAACGCACCAGAATTTACATCACATCCCTGTGCTGAAAATTCTTATCAAAATCATCCACGATTTTGATTGCTATATTTTGTACGTGCCTTAGCTCAATATAAGGGGGTAATTGGTGCTATCTGCTCTTAAAAGTATATGTTCATAGCTTTGAATTAACTAAATGGCATAAAGCTAATTTTCTATATAACTTAGGTTAAGGCAATACTTTTTTATATGGCTTTACGATTACTGATTGGTAAACGCCGGCTTCGATGTAGGGATCGGCGTCGGCCCAGGCCTGGGCGTCTTCAAGCGAGTCGAATTCGGCGACGATCATGCTGCCGGTGAAGCCTGCTTCGCCGGGATCTTCTGCGTCGATGGCTGGGCAGGGGCCGGCAAGTATCAGGCGACCTTGTTCTTTAAGTGCCTGTAGCCGTTCGACATGTGCTGGACGCGCTTGTGCGCGTAGCGGCAATGAGTTTTCAACGTCTTGTGAAAAGATGACATACAACATATTTTATTCCTGCGAGTCATTTTTATCTGAGTCGGTTTCCTGTGAATCCGACTTTTGTGGTTCTTCGAGATTTACGTGTTCTTTGAGCATGATAATGCTGATAATGAATAGCAGCATGGTTGATGCAAAGAGGCCGATAATTTTAAACCAGAACCAGACATCGGTGCTAAAGGTATAGGCGACATACAAATTCAAGAAACCGAAGCCAATTAAATACAGAATCCATAGCCAGTTGATCTTAGCCAGCAGGCTGTGCGGTGCTGTATCTTTTAGGATGTCATTGGCTTTGAGTAGATCCTGAATGATGTATTTTTTGCTGAAAAGTTGGCGGAATAGGATAAACAATGAGCCAACCCATAAAATAATGGTGGTTTTCCATTTGATGAAGTTTTCGTCATCAAAGTAGTAGGCGGAAACCACTAATAGAACACCAAGAATAAAATAGGCGATGTGGCTTTTTTTAATTGACTGCTTGGTGAATACGCTGGTTAAAATTTGCACTAACGAACCGGCGCTCCAGACCGCTGCGGCTAGAATCAGGTTTTTTGTGATAAGGTAAACCGCGATAAAGGCAACCAGCGGATAGTTTTCTTTCAAAAAGGTCATAGTGGACTCCAAAAAAGTGCCTGCCAAGTTTACCTGAATGCAAAAGATAGGCAAACTGGTAACAGACTCAATAGTGGTATTCATACGTGTTAAGAGATTTACATAATCATACTCAGGCATCTGATGGCAGTTTGTCGCCGCATGAGCTTGTCGAGCTGGCCGTTGAACGTGGTGTCGATGAGCTTGCGATTACTGATCACGATTCAGTGGCTGGCGTATTAGCGCTGCGTGAACAAGCCCATGATTTCGATATAAAAATAGTGGAAGGTGTTGAGATTTCAGCGGGCTGGGGAAAGCATACCCTGCATATAGTGGGTTTAAACATTGATCCTGAGCACTCAGCCTTGTCTTCATTTTTAAAGCTTCAGCAGCAAAAGCGCTACACCCGAGCGCTGGAAATGGCTCATAAGATGCAAAAAGCCGGGGTTGAACAGGCAGTTAATGATGTAGAAATCATGCTGCAGGAACAGAACATGGTCTGCCGTACTCATCTGGCTCAATACTTATTGGATAAAGGGGCGGTTAATAATTTTGCCAATGCTTTTAAAAAGTACCTGGCTAAAGGCGGCAAGGCATTTGTAAAAGATGACTGGTTTGAACTGGAAGATGCCATAGCGATTATTAAACAAGCGGGCGGCGTTCCAGTTTTAGCACATCCCACGCGCTACAAAATGGGCTCTAACCAGTTGCATGAGCTGATACAGACTTTTCAGAGGTTGGGCGGTGAAGCGATAGAGGTGTGTTATCCTAATATACATCCCGGCAAGAAAAATCTATTGGCAAACTGGGTGCAAAAGTATAACCTGCTTGCCTCACAGGGCTCTGATTTCCACTCTCCGGATAAGCCCTGGGCCTTGTTAGGAAAGTTTCCACCAATGCCTGACAAGGTCACTCCTGTATGGACAGCGTGGCAGTAACCGAACAACAAAACCTAAAGATAAATTATGACGCAACTGATTGAAATACATCCAGAAAACCCACAGCCACGACTCATCAGCCAGATCGTAGCCATCATTCGTAATGGCGGTGTTGTGGTGTATCCGACGGACTCAGGCTATGCGCTAGGCTGTCACATTGGTGATAAAAAGGCTTTGGATCGCATACGTCAGATACGTGACCTGGAAAAGAATCATAATTTCACTCTGGTTTGTCGTGATTTATCCGAGTTGGCTTTTTATGCAAAAGTGGATAATACGGCTTTCCGTATGATTAAAAACAATACTCCCGGGCCCTACACCTTTATTTTGCGTGCAACTGCCGAAGTACCAAACCGACTCAAGCATCCTAAAAAGAAAACCATTGGTATTCGTGTGCCAGATAATGCAATTGCCCAGGCGATTCTTGAAGCGCTCGGTGAACCAATGATGAACACCAGTTTGATTTTGCCGGGGCAGGATGAAGGTTCGGTGTTAGCACCGCATGAAATTTTTGATGAACTGAATGGCCGCGTTGATGCCGTTATTGACGGCGGTTATTGCGGCCATGAAGAAACTACCGTTGTTGACATGACCAGTGGTTATCCTGAAATCATCCGCTATGGTGCTGGTGATGCCACTGTTTTTGAGTAAATCATTCATTATTCTGTTACAGCGGTGGCTTGATATGTTTGCGGCTAACATAAATGAGCGTATTACCAGCTTGTGTTTGTCTTATACTTATGGCCTTTGCTAGCCCCTCCTCATTTCTGTCATATAAGCTTTCTAGAACATCATTAAAGTATTCATTCTGAAGACTCTGATTAAACTCAATTCTACATGCATTTGTTCTGCACTCTACTTTTTTTAGTTCATTACTAAGTCCATTTGTAATGAAGACCTCGGTAATGGTTTCAATTAAATTTACCTCTTGCCCACTAGCCCAACTGGAATCATATGCTTGTTGATAGAAGTGTCTGTCCATTTCGGCGGTATTCTTTGTATTTGGCCAAGGAGTCTCGCTTGATGGTTCGGTAAGGTTTAATGAATTCTCATGATTTAATTCGGGTCGGGTACTATCAGAGGAAGGTTTATAATGGTTAGTACCATCTTCTGGTTCTTGTTGCACTTTTAAAATAGGCTCTATATTTGTGTCAGTTTTTTTATTATTCTGGTTTCCAACATTAGTTGATTCTAATTGTATTGGTACGGTCTTTGGTGAATCTATAGCACTTGGCTTTGTTAAATAAATAATTACCGCACCGATAACGACAAAAATAGGTAGCCAAATCTTCATTATCGTCTCCTAGGAGAGAGCTTAGACACTAAGCTCTCTATGTACTGAAAATTAAAAACTAAATTAAATATATTACAGAGGTTTGTTAAGTATACGTGTCCCAGATGGCATTCTTATGCAGTTTGTTGTGCCTCCATCGCATATCGTGACACTACCCCAGCCACCATATACGTCGCACCCGTTATCACAATAGACGCCATCTTCAGTAACGTGTATCGCAGCTTTAGATATAGAGTTAAAAAATACTACAAAAAGAATTAATCCAGCGGAAAGTAATCCGATAGTCATTTTTTTCATAATGTCTCCTTTATTTTCAGCTATAAACTAGGACCTATCAAAGTAGGCAAAATAAATTTTTATATTGTTTATAAAAAAACAAGAGGCTTGCGCCTCATTTGTGAGGTGTTTAACAAATTTTATGAGTTAATGTTTATCGGGATACGAGGGTTCTTGAGTAGATCTTACCAGGTTATCTGGCTTGTTCATCGGGTTGAAATATACCAAAGGTATTATTTTCAGTATCAATAAAGTATCCCTGCCAACAGATTCCCGGCACTGCAAATTTAGGCATCGCTACCTGGCCGCCTTCGGCCTCAATTACCTGCGCCACTTTATCAAAGTTATTAACTTCAAAAGAACATACGAAAGCATTGGTTCCGCATTCCAGTGGCGGGAGTGGGGCAGGACTTTGTAGCAAGCCTCCAGTAAGCTCATCGCCCTCTATGCGCCAATAGTCGATTGGTAACATTTCCATTTTGGTAAACTTCCATCCAAACACTTTTTCATAGAAAGATATTGCTCTGGATGGTTCACGTGCTTGAATTTCAAAGTAAATACTACTCATCACTATTTGCTCCCTTAAGCTTGCTCTAACCGATTTAAATCGATTTTACTCATGGTCATAAGGACTGACATGACACGTTCCTGTCGTGCTCGGTCACTATTGGTCAGTAATGATTGCAGGCCTTTTGGCACGACCTGCCATGACACGCCATACTTATCTTTCAACCAACCGCATTGCCCGGGCTCACCGCCATCAGAGGTCAACTTATCCCAAAAATAGTCAACCTCACTTTGATCCTTGCAGTTAATGATGAGGGAAATGGCTTCGTTGAACGGAAACATTGGTCCGCCATTAAGCGCAACAAAGGAATCGCCATCCAGTTCAAAGGCTACTGTCATGACACTACCCTCTGGGCGACCATGAAATTCATAGCCGGCCTTACCGTATCGAGTAATGTCATTAATCTTAGAGTTCTTAAAAATTGATGTGTAAAACTTTGCGGCTTCTTCAGCCTGATTATCAAACCATAAGTTGGTGGTAATTTTTGACATTTCACTTCTCCTTATGTCCTTTTGAGTGATTTTTTATGGATAATGGTAGATGAATACCAGTAAGTGCCTTAGCACGTACTGGTAAATTCATTCTTCATGAAGTTCTCTATTTCCTCTTCGCTAATATCTCGGATGTGGTGAGCGATTGACCAATGATGCCCGAAAGGATCTACTAGCACACCACAACGATCACCCCAGAAGGTATCATCGGGTTCCATGCGAGATTGAGCGCCTGCATCAATAGCCTGTTTAAAGGCAGCATCGCAATTGGTTACTTGACGGTGAATGGTGACGCAGCTTCCACCGAGAGACTGCGGTGTTCGAGACTGGCCCTCAGGATTAAACTCCGGAAAGTCATCGGCTAGAAAGATAAAACCGCCATCGAGCTTCAAACAGGCATGCATGACTTTGTTTCCGTCAGGTGAGGGAACTATTTGTACTTCTTCTGCCCCGAATGCTTTTTTATAAAACTCAATGGCTTCGTGGCAAGGGCTGCATACAAGGTGGGCAATAGGTGGTTTGGGTTGATTATTGTTGTGACTCATAATTTACTCCTTTAATTAAAATCAACTAACGTTAAAGTTCAACGATAGGTTTGAATCCGCCCCAAAACATTCTCATCCCATCGAAGGGCATGTTGTCAGGTTTCATATCAGCAAGGCGTGGATCCTTCATGACTTTTGCATTGATTTCGTCGCGAGCTTCGCGAGACTCATAAAGGATGTAAGAGAAAATAACGGTTTCGTTGTCTTTGAGTTGCACACTTTGTGGAAACGAGGTGACTTTACCTGGTTGAACATCATCAGCAACCGCCTCAACAACCTTGAGAGCACCATATTCTTTCCAGACGCTGCCGGCCATCTTGGCCATTTCGATGTATTCATCAAGTTTGTCTTTCGGTACCGGTAAAACATATCCATCAATATAAAACGACATAATGAACTCCTTATTTATTTATGGTGGGGAAGGGGGAGCGCCAAGCGGGAAGTTGCATTAACTTATGGTGCCAGCGTTGAATTTCGGGGAAGTCATCTAATGGGATCTGAGCCTGTTCTGCGTAGGGCAGCATGACTCCAAGAGAAAAATCTGCCAATGTCAGGCTATTGCCAACCACAAAGTCCTTTCCTTTGAGGTGGTTGTTTAAAAGTTCTGCGTGCTGTTTAAACTGCGGTTCAATTTTCTGCAGCGCCTCAGAATCAGGTTTGCCGATATTAAACTGAGGCTTAATAATGTTTTCGTAATAGTAAGCACCAGCACTAGGTAAGAAGCAATCAAAATCCCAGCTCACCCAACGCAATATTTCAACCTGTCTTTGGTCGTTGGGCCATAAGTCGGAGCCTGCTTCGCGTGCCAGATGGCACATGATGGCAAATGACTCCCATAATGCGCCGCCATCTGTATCAAGTACCGGTACCTTACCATTGGGGTTTTTGGCAAGAAACTCAGGTTGCTTGTGTTCAAGCTCACCCAGGTTGACTCGAATAAATTCGATGGGGGATTTTAAATATTGTGCAACTGCACAAGTTTTGTAGCAGTTAGCAGTTTCTGCATAATAAAGCTTCATAGTTACTCCTTAGTGATTTGTTGACTCTCCATACCTTTTTTAAGTTGATGTTGAACTTCCTGCCAGGCAGGAAAGGCTTCTTCGAGCTTTTTTGCTCCCGATGGCGTTAATCGCCATGCTTTAACCCGCTTATCTTCAGTCGGGGAGGGCTCAATCCATCCATGCTTTGCCATTACTGCCGCTCCACGAGTCATTGTGGTTCGCTCAAGAACTAAAAAGTCAGCAAGCTCTGTAGTTGATGTTGGCCCTTTCAACTTCAGAACGGCTAGCACTGAAAATTGAGTAGCGCGTAGTCCGTGAGGCCTTAGCTTTTCTTCATAAAGCCTTGTGATGGCTCTGGCTTTCCGCCGAGCTTCAAGACAAAAGCAGTCTTTTGCTTCGATAAATTGTGGTTTCATTATAGGTGAGTGTATATACACGTATTTGTTTGTGTCAAGTTTAACAATAAAATTTGAAGGGTGCTTCACGAAAGTTTCAGGGGTCAGTTATGGGTATAGAAAGATAGCGTTTTTGAATGTTCTCGTTATAATGGGCAGTCTTATTATTTTTACTATTTCGACATAATTATAAGGGTATTTCATTGAGTTCTATTACTGTTGGCCAGAAGCGCGTTTTATCTGGAATGCGTCCTACCGGCCCTTTGCATTTGGGACATTATCACGGGGTTTTAAAGAATTGGGCACAAATGCAGCACGAGTACGAGTGCTTTTTTATGGTTGCCGACTGGCACGCCCTGACCACCAATTATGATGATACGGCTCGCATAGAAGAATACGTGTGGGACACGGTTCTGGATTGGTTGGCAGCGGGGATCAGTCCTTCTGCGGCTACTATTTTTGTGCAGTCTAAAGTCCCTGAGCATGCTGAATTACATTTATTATTGTCGATGGTGACGCCTTTGGGTTGGCTGGAGCGTGTTCCAACCTATAAAGAACAACAAGAAAAGCTACAGAACAAAGACTTATCCACTTATGGCTTCTTGGGTTACCCACTGTTGCAGGCAGCCGATATTCTGGTTTACCGAGCTGGGAATGTACCGGTCGGTGCGGATCAGGTGCCACACGTTGAAATGACCCGTGAAGCAGCGCGTCGCTTTAATCATTTTTACGGTAAAGAGCCGGGTTTTGAGGAGAAAGTGACCGAAGCCATCAAAAAGATGGGTAAGAAAAACGCTAAGTTATACAACAGCTTACGCAAAAAATTCCAGCAAGAAGGTGACCAGGCTGCGTTGGAAACCGCGCAAGCATTAGTAGAATCACAGGCCAATATCTCGATCAATGATCGCGAGCGTTTATACGGATATCTGGATGGTGAAGGCAAGATCATTCTTCCTGAACCTCAGGCTCTATTGACTCCAGTGTCAAAAATGCCGGGCCTCGATGGTCAGAAAATGTCTAAGTCTTATGGCAATGCGATTGCCATGCGTGAGCCGCGTGAATCGGTGGAAAAGAAAATTAAGACCATGCCGACCGACCCAGCACGAGTTCGTCGGACTGATCCGGGAAATCCTGAAAATTGCCCTGTGTGGGAGTTCCACAAGATTTATTCTTCTGAGGAAGTTAAAGACTGGGTTCAAAAAGGCTGCACCAGCGCCGGTATCGGTTGTGTCGATTGTAAAGGCCCGGTGATTGATGCGGTGTGTGCCGAACAGCAGGTTTTTGTTGAACGTGCTAAGGAATACCAGGAAAGCCCTGAAATTGTGCGTAATATCGTATCTGAAGGTTCTGAGCGTGCGCGTGATGTGGCGCGTGAGACGATGGACGATGTGCGTCAGGCAATGGGCCTTTCTTACAAATAACCTATGAAGTGGTCATTATGAGCGAACCAACCAGCGAACAGCTTACGAATGCTAATGAGCATTCACCCGAAGCCGGACATCTCCAGGAAGAGATGCCTTTTGCGCTGGTTGATGGTCAACAGGTTGAGGATTTCCCAAAAGATCTTTATATCCCGCCAGATGCGCTGGAAGTTTTCCTGGAAGCTTTCGAAGGGCCGCTCGATTTATTGCTCTATCTGATCAAACGTCAAAACCTCGATATCCTGAATATTCCAATTGCCCACATTACTGAGCAATACATGGAATATGTTGAGTTGATGAAGGTGTTACACCTTGAGCTTGCTGCTGAATATCTGGTGATGGCGGCTATGTTGGCGGAAATCAAAAGTCGCGTCTTATTACCTCGTCCAAAAGATGATGAGGATGATGAGGACGATCCGCGAGCTGATTTAATTCGTCGCTTGCAGGAATATGAGCAGTTTAAGCAGGCGGCTGAAGATATTGATGAATTGCCGCGCATGGGTCGCGACAATTTTGCAGTCAGTGCTAAAAAGCCGCAGCTCAATATTGTAAAACCTGATCCTGATGTCGAAATGAAAGAGCTTTTGCTTGCCTTACGAGATGTGCTACGTCGAGCAGAAATGTTTTCCAGCCACCATATTCAGTTCGAGGCCCTGTCAGTCAGAGAAAAAATGGGCCACGTTCTTGAGCGTTTATCGGCGCAGAGCTTTTGTGATTTCTCGCAACTGTTCAATGTTGAAGAAGGGCGCATGGGTGTGGTGGTGACTTTCCTGGCAATTATGGAGCTGGCGAAAGAATCATTGTTAGAAATTATTCAGACCGAAGGTTATGGCCCCATCCACGTTAGAGCGAAAATCAGCTCTGGGGTAGAAGGGGAGGACGACTCGGAATCGCTTGAAGACAAGTTGGCCGATATTGAGCCAACGGTCGATTAATGGGATTGATTGGCAGTGGGTATGAATCAAGAAAAAATCGTTCGAATTATTGAAGCTTCGCTTTTAGCAGCAGGCAGCACCTTGTCAAAGGACAGGATGTTGGAGCTGTTTGCAGAAGAAGAAAAAATCAAACCTGAGCAAATCAAAGCTGCTTTGGAACAGTTGCAGCAGGAAGCCGAGGGGCGTGGTATTGAGCTGGTAGAAGTAGCCAGTGGCTATCGTTACCAGGCACGTCAGGAATATGCTGAGTGGATTGCTCGCTTATGGGAAGAGCGCCCAGCCCGTTATTCCAGAGCCTTGCTCGAAACCTTATCCTTGATTGCCTATCGTCAGCCGACCACGCGAAGCGATATTGAACAGGTTCGTGGTGTCAGCGTCAGCTCTTCAATCATTAAAACCCTTCTTGAGCGTGAGTGGATTCGAGTGGTTGGTCATCGTGATGTTCCCGGAAAACCGGCCCTTTATGCCACAACCAAGGCATTTCTAGATTATTTTAATCTCAAAAGTCTTGATGAACTGCCTTCATTATCGGAGCTAAAAGATCTGGATAACTTGAATCCAGAATTGAAGTTTGATGGTGATGATGACGCTGAAGCTACAAATGATACTGAACAGTCTGATGATTCGGTTGCTAAAAGCAGTGATCTTGAGACAGATGATCCTGAGATTATTGGCCCAGAAACTATCGATCCAGAAACTGTCGATCCTGATTCCAGCGAGGAAGGTTATGAAGAGGGGATTGAGGAAGCCGATGAGCACTATGACGATGGAAGTCATCCCGAGGGTGTAGAGTCTATCGAAGACGAACAGTCAGATTTTGACGGTACTGAACTCGATTCTGAGACGCTGGAAGAGCAGGACAGTGATGATGACTACCGAGCTGACGATCATAATGATGACTTTGAAGATGAGAGCTTGGACACAGATTCAGAACAAAAAGCAACTTATCCGATCCATTAATTAGTCTAATTGATAATTGGATCTAGGTTTTTCATATTTCTAAAAATTATAATAGCCCCAAGTTTTACAGCCACTTTCAAAAATGTTAGTGGCCTTGTAAACCAAGTCGGGGGTAACATTGAACATTATAAGCAGGTTGCGCACATTAGTTGATCATCGCCAGATTGGTGGTTTGGGGCGCAGTGAAGATTCGGATAATCAACAAGTCTTAAAGCAGGCAGCAGATGGCAGTCTCACCGTAGAGCGTCGATCTCGTCGCCGTCGCAATGCAGCTCCAGGCAGTAAGATCCTGGTCATTGACGACTCAAAAACCATTCAAGTTACACTTCGCAAAATGCTTCTTCAGAATCATTATGATGTTTTTCCAGCTCTCGATGCAGAGAAAGGTTTAGAAGTCGCATTAAGAGAAAAACCTGACTTAATCTTTCTCGATATCGTACTTCCAGGAATCAATGGCTTTGCTGCTTTGCGTCAATTACGCAAAGATCCACGTACCCGCGATATTCCGGTAATCATGATCAGTGGCAACGTTCAGGCAACCGAAACATACTATGCTGAACGAATTGGTGCTGATGACTTTATGCGTAAACCCTTCAACCGTTATGAAGTATTTAAACGTATTGAGCGACTTCTCGATGAAGACTGCGTGTTAAGACGCACAGGATTTAGAGCAAAAGCCGCTGTTTAGCGGCTTTTTTATTGCACGCTGCATCATATTTCCTTATATCCCTCGACTGATACCGCTATAGCCCTTAAAATGCGGCTATATTCTTGAAGCGGTAACATCATGTCTGAAAAACTACAGAAAATTCTTGCTAATGCTGGTCTAGGCTCTCGTCGTGAAATCGAAAAGTGGATTGAGGGTGGGCGTGTCAGTGTTAATGGCTCAATTGCTAAGTTGGGTGAGCGTGCCACAGATAAGGATACGATTCGAGTTGATGGCCGTGTCATTACCATAAAATCCTCGGAAGAAACCTATACTCGTGTATTGGCTTATAACAAGCCGCTGGGTGAAGTTTCCACCAAGAAGGATCCTGAAGGTCGTCCAACGGTGTTTGATAATTTGCCGAAAACCAGTTTTGGACGCTGGATCAGTATAGGTCGACTTGATATCAACACCACAGGACTTTTGCTGTTCACCAATAATGGTGAGCTGGCGCATCGCCTGATGCACCCTTCGTATCAGGTGGAGCGTAAATATGCGGTTCGGGTGCATGGCGAAGTGACTCCGGAAATGATCAACAACCTTAAAAAGGGCGTCCTGATTGAAGGTGATATGTGCCAGTTTACCTATGTGCAGGAAAAGGGCGGCGAAGGCACCAATACCTGGTATGAAGTAGGCCTGGCCGAGGGTAAGAACCGTGAAGTGCGTAAGTTATGGGAGTCGCAAGGCGTTGAAGTATCCCGTTTGATGCGTGTTCAGTACGGGCCTATCAATTTACCGCAGAGACTCAGTCGTGGCCGCTGGATCGATCTGGATGAACAGGAAATCAGGGATTTGGCGAAGTTGGTTGAACTTGAAGTCACTCCTCGTCGCGCTCAACCGGAAGTGAAAAAGCGTCAACAAAAAAATGTCTGGAAGAAACGATAAGCTCGGTCGACAGTTTCGTTATCTTTAAAATGTCATATTAGTCCCTAGCTTTTCCTTGCAGATTGCAGGTAATATGAAAAGGTTACTGCAAATTTACACACTTCAAGGAAAGCTATGGGATCCGCTGCAGATAAATCATCAACCGTTACTTTAGACGATAAGCCACAACAGTCGGCTTTGTCGATGGATGATTTAAATAAAATTCCTTTGAATAATCCCGAATACTACCTCAACCGTGAGTTGAGTCTATTAGCGTTTAACTGGCGTGTGTTGCAGCAGGCTCTGGATCATTCGACTCCATTGCTTGAGCGGATGCGTTTTATCTTTATCTGTAGTAATAACCTTGATGAGTTCTTTGAGGTTCGGGTTGCTGGTTTACGCCATAGCTTGGCTCGTGGTGAGTCCCGATTTGGGCTCAATGGTCTTTCTACAGAAGAAGTTTTGCGCCAAGTTAATGAGCAAGCTCATAAACTGGTTGAAGAGCAGTACCGAATATTTAATCAGGAGCTATTGCCGCGGCTTGCTGAAGAAGATATCCACTTCCTGTCTCCTAAACATTGGGATGACGAACAATACAAATGGCTTAAGAAATATTTTAAACAGCAGGTTACGCCGGTCATAAGCCCTATCAGTCTGGATTTGACTCATCCGTTTCCGCGACTGGTTAATAAAAGTTTGCACTTCCTGCTCCAGCTTCATGGCAATGATGCTTTTGGCCGTGACCTTGAGTTTGCCGTTTTGCACATGCCCCGTTCGCTACCTCGAATCATTGAATTGCCAGAAAAAATTGGCGGTAGTAAAGGGCATAACTTTGTCTATCTATCTGCCATCATTTCAGAGTTCGCAGAGGATCTTTTCCCGGGCATGGAAATCAGTGGCTGTTATCAATTTCGCTTAACTCGAGACAGCGACTTGTTGTTGGAGGAAAAGGGGATTGAGGATCTTGCCAGTGCCTTGAAGCGCGAATTGCAGTCGCGCAACTTTGGTGCCGCAGTGCGCCTTGAGGTTGAAGAGTCCTGTCCCAATAAGATTATCAACTTCCTGTTACAGAAGTGTAACCTGACGCCTGATGATCTCTATCGGGTTAATGGCCCGGTCAATTTAAACCGTCTTATTTCGCTTCCAGAGCTGGTAGAGCGCCCTGATCTGAAATTCACCGGTTTTACTCCTAAAGTTCCTGACGATATTCACCGTCGTGGCGTTTTTGATGTTGTAGCTGAGCGTGACGTGCTGTTGCATCATCCATATCAAAGCTTTCAGCCTGTGATTGACTTCGTACGTCAGGCGGCCAGCGATCCAGAAGTTCTTGCTATCAAACAAACCTTATATCGCACGGGTAGTCAGTCTGCGATTGTTGAGGCTTTAATTGAAGCCGCTCAGTCTGGAAAAGAGGTCACCGCCGTGGTTGAGCTGCGTGCTCGCTTTGATGAAGCTTCTAATATAGAGTTAGCGCAGAAACTTCAGGAAGCCGGGGTCTTGGTGGTTTATGGTGTTGTTGGTTACAAGACCCATGCCAAAATGACTTTGGTGGTAAAGCGCGAGAAAAAACATTTGATACGTTTTGCCCATCTTGGCACCGGCAATTACCATGCCGGAAATGCAAGGCTCTACACAGACTATAGCTTGCTAACCAGCGACCCAGAAATTTGTGAAGATGTGCATAAAGTTTTCCAGCAGTTGACCGGTATGGGCAAGGTGTATCAATTGCATAAGCTCTGGCATGCGCCTTTTACACTGCATGACAACATCATGAAAGCCATTCAGATGGAAACTGAAAATGCATTAGCTGGTAAAAAAAGCGGCATTATCATCAAGGTCAATTCATTGACCGACCAGTCTTTGATTGAAGCGCTTTATAAAGCCTCTATCGCTGGGGTTAAGGTAAAGCTGATTGTGCGAGGCGTTTGCTGTTTGCGGCCAGGCATTGAAGGTGTTTCCGAAAACATTGAAGTCGTTTCCATCATTGGTCGCTTTCTTGAACATTCGCGTGTTTATTATTTCTATGCGGATGGTGAAGAGCAATTGTACGCAGCGTCGGCTGATTGGATGGAACGCAATTTGTACTATCGTGTCGAAACCTGTTTCCCGATTTTGTATGAGTCAGCCAAGCAACAAATGATCAAAGAGTTAAAGCTGATGGCTTCTGAGAGAATTCAAAGCTGGCACCTGCATGCAGATGGTCAATATCATTTTACTCACCTTAAAAATAGCAAGAAGTTGCACGACCTTCTGTTAGCCAGGTTATCCTGAGCTGATGATGGTTTATTATTCCACTACCCAGTCTAACTGGATTTGGTGGTATTCAAGGTAAGCTTGCTCTTTGCTGAGTTCTGCTAACAGTAATTGATGCTTGTATGCCCACTGCTGAGGAATACGAATCATCAATTGATTGCGGCTGTTGGCCTCAAATTTCAAATCCGAAATATCCACGTGGTCTCTTTTGATATTGAGCAGAATGGCAATTCGTAATATTTGTGTGATTGCCAGTAATGCACAGGCAGGATCATATTTGTTATCAAACTGTTCTGGATATAGTTTTTTGCGTTGATTGGCAATGATGGCTGCCAATGACTCTTTGGTCTGTTGGCTAAAACCAGGCATATCACCATACTGAACAATATAAGCACTATGAAGGCGCAATTTAGAGAAGCTGATGGACAGGCCGATTTCGTGTAGCAGACAGGCCCAGTCGAGATAGTTCTTGTAGATTGGGTTATTGATTTCCCAAATATCTGCAACTTGGTCAAAAATATGTTGAGCGGCATTCTTAACCTGAATGGCATATTCCTGATCCACATTGAAACGGCTCATCAGTGATAGCGCAGTATGATGACGGTTATCATTGCCTTTCAACTCTTCTGCAAGCTCAATCAGAATCCCTTCACGCAAAGAGCCATTTGCCACATACATTTTATCGATCTTCAATTCTTGAAATAGAGCTATAAGAATGGCCAGACCGACCGCAAATGTATTCTGACGACTGAGTGATAAACTGCTAAAGCTAATCTGATCGATATGGCCCATCTCGATCAGCTTTTCCTTAATAAGCTGTAGATGCTCTGGTCTGATAAAACCCTCATCAAAACCGAGTTCAACCAGCACTTTGTAAACCGCTTCAATACTTCCTGAAGAGCCTAGGCAGTGTTTCCAGCTGGTTGATAGATAGCGCTTCTCAATACGCGATATTTCGGCGGCCGCAGTTAGTATTGCTTGCTTGAAATTGTTTTCGTTAATGTTGCCGTTAGGAAAGTAACGCTGATAGGTGACACAACCTATGGAAAGACTATCGAGATTGATTGGCTCAAATTTATCTCCCAGAATAATTTCGGTACTACCGCCACCAATATCCACAACCAGGGCAGTTTCAATATCGGGATGGTAGTGAGACACACCATCGTAGATTAAACGTGCTTCTTCTTTGCCGGGTAAAATTTCGATGGGGTTGTTGAGAATCATCTCCGCCGGCTCAACAAAGGCTTTAGCATTTTTCGCTTCGCGCAGAGTATAGGTCGCGACTACTTTTGTGTATTTGGCGGGAATATTTTTAATGCGCTCCTGAAACAGCTTGAGGCAGTTTAATCCGCGCTCAATCGCTTCCTGCGAAAGGATATCATTATCATCAAGGCCATTGGCAAGCTGAACCTTCTCTTTATGACGACCAATAACTCGAAAGGAGTGGCCATCGTATTCGGCGATGGCCAGGTGAAAGCTGTTGGAGCCTAAGTCGATGGCGGCATACTGAACGGGCTGCGCCTGCTCGGCAGATTCGAACTGCTCCTTGATAGCTTCTTCTGTGAGTCCCTCGAAAGTCAAATAGAAGTCCCTGTTTTATTGCTTAAGAAAATCTCTGGCGTTGATCGCCTGGCCCGTTTTGGGGCATGCCTTGCTGTCCATTAACCATAGATAGGCTGGCATCAGATCAGCAGGTGTAGGTAATGAGTTCGGATCTTCGCCTGGATAAGCGTTGGCGCGCATCTTGGTGCGGGTTGCTCCGGGGTTAATGCTGTTAACGCGGATTTTAGCGCTTTCCAGTTCATCAGCCAGAACCTGCATCATACCTTCAGTTGCAAACTTTGATACTGCATAGGCACCCCAGTAAGCTCGTCCCTGACGACCAACACCCGAAGAAGTGAACAGGATCGATGCATCATCAGATTTTCGTAGCAATGAGATGCAATATTTGGTCAACAGAAATTCAGCGTTGACATTAACCTGCATCACGCGAAACCAGGTTTCTTCATCAAAATGTTCTATTGGTGAGAGCAAACCTAAATCACCTGCGTTATGCACTAGTGCGTCAAGGCGACCAAATTCTTTCTCAATGACTTCAGCAACCTGATGATACTGCTGTGGGTCATTGTTTTGTAGATTGACCGGCAGGTATGCAGGTTGCGGATAGCCTGCGGCTTCAATTTCATCGTAAACCTTTTCCAGCTTGCGAGTGTCGCGCGACAGGAGAATGACTGTAGCTCCATGTTTGGCATAGGTCATGGCAAGTTCCTTGCCAATACCAGCAGTTGCACCAGTGACTAAAATCACTTTATCCTTTAATAAATCAGGTGCGGCTTGATAATCTTGCATGAAAACTTCTTACAATAGATTGGTTTCAGGAATTCAGGTATTCTACCTTACTTAATGATTAACGAATAGTCCGCATAAGGCTCGGCGCCTTATTGTAGAACAAAGCGGCAAAACAAAGTGGCAAAAAAGAAATGGCAAAACGAATCGCTTTAGTTGAAGACGAACCTATATTACAGCAAAACTACAGCATGGCCCTGAAGAAGGCTGGCTATGACGTGATGATTTATGGCACCAAGAAAGAAGCCATGACCGCATTTAGCACGCGACTGCCGGATCTGGTGCTGCTGGATATTGGTTTGGGTGACGAGCCAGAAGCGGGGTTTGAAGTTTGCCGTAACCTGCGTCAACAATCATCGCAGTTACCAATTATTTTCCTGACAGCGCTGGACAGTGATTTCGATATTATTTCAGGCTTACGTCTCGGTGCTGATGATTATTTGACCAAAGATATTAGCATGCCACATCTGCTGGCCCGAATTTCGGCCCTGTTCCGGCGTCTCGACACCATCAATACTCCGGGGGCCGGTAATAGCGTACAGACGGTTGGTGATCTGGAAATTGATAATGAGCGATTGGCGCTGAGCTGGAAGGGCCAACCAGTAGATTTAACGGTCAGTGAATTCTGGATCGTTAATGCGCTGGCACAGAAGCCGGGTCATGTTAAAAATCGAGATCAACTGATGCAGGCAGTTAAAGCGGTTGTAGACGATAGTACCATCACCTCGCATATTAAGCGTATCCGCCAGAAATTCCAACGCATTGACAAGGAGTTTGATGCGATTGAAACCGTTTATGGAATGGGGTATCGCTGGAATTATCGTTAATGAATTCATTGTCTTTAACCAGCCGACTGTTATTGCTGAGTCTTTTATTTATATTGATTCCTCTGATCAGCTGGCTGTTATTGGCAAAGTTTGAAAAAGACATTGAAAGAAATGGCCTGGCGCAGACTAAAGAGCAGGCACAGATTATGTCAGGTTTTATCAATCAGTTGCTGCAAACTGATCGAAGCCTGCAACAGCAGTTTCTCAATACCAATCAACAAAAACAATTTCCAATTGCCCTCAAGGAAACCGCTGTTTTAATCGACGGTTTTGCTGATGAGTGGTATCCGTATCAGTCGGCCAGCACTGTCATTCGCAACTTCGGACAAAATGCCAGTTTGACTTTGATCGAAGATAAAGACTTTGTCTATGGTCTGTTCGAAGTGGAAGACAACTCGATTGTGTATCGCGAAACACTTGATCTGGTGGGCTTGTCAGACAAGGTTACGCTGGTGCTGGGCGCTTATCAGATGCAGTTTAAGCCAATGGCTCCCGGCAAGGTGTCAGCGCTCAGGCAGACTGCTAATGGCTATCGCGAGGTGACACCTGTATACGCAGTCTGGCAGGAAAGAACCGAAGGCTATCAGTTAGAGTTTCGGGTGCCCCAAAGCCTGGTCGGCAAAACCATTTCGGCTGAAATAACGGATATTGACCGAGCACAAAGTGGAGTAGCCTTGCAGGGCATTTATTCATTTACTAACTTTGGCTCCTTAAGTTTACATAGTCGGCTACAAAGCGGAGTGCTGAGTTTGCTTGAGCCTGAGCTGTATCGCCTGACTCTCACCAATAGTCAGGGCGAGGTTCTCTATCAATTTGGTCAGCTGCATACGGATATTCGTTCCAACTGGCGAAACCGTATCTGGTCTTCCGCCATTGAGGAAAAGTTAAGCGATAGCCTGCTTGGCAAAAAAAGTATTTCCAGCGTTAACCTTGATTTGGCTTTTACCGGGCGCACTCAGACCGAGGTGGTCAATGCGACGCAGCTGTCTGCCTTCTCGCGTGTCTATAAGCCGTTGTATAGCAATAACCAGCTGGTGGGCGCCATGATCCTGGAGTCGTCTCCTATCAATGAGAAGCTACAGCTACGCGATTTCTGGCTACGCTTTTTATTATTGCTGGGCCTGATCTGGGGCTTATTTGTCTGGTGGCTGGTCAAACAAAGTCGTCGCTACAGTCGCCGTATTATGGAGTTGCGGGACTTGACCGAAGGTTCTATCAGTGAAGAAGGCCAGATCCGCTATGTGATTGATATGGATGAAGAGTTTGATGATGAAGTGTCTGATCTGACCAATAGCTTTTCTTTGCTGACCAATCGTTTAAAGCAATACCATGATTATCAGGAAAAGCTGGTTTCACGCCTCAATCATGAACTGAGAACTCCGATTGCCATCATCCGTAGCTCACTGGATAACATTAACCGTGACAGCCTGCCAGAAGATGAGCTACAACTGATTGATAATGCCCAGTCAGGCGCTGAGCGCATGAGCCAGACTATCAGTCGCTTAAGTGAAGCCAATAAGCTGGAACAGGCGATCCGCAGCGCCGATAAAGAACCTTTTGATATGTTACCGGTATTGAACGACCTGGTGCTGGCTTACCGAACCAACTGGCCAGAACATCAGTTTGAGTTGGTTAGCGACGTGCAGGAAGCTCGCATTATGGGGTCAAAGGACCTGTTTGTGCAGATGCTGGATAAGCTGATTTCCAACGCGGTGGACTTTGATAATAAGACTCAGCCGATTCGGATCAGACTCAATAGAACAGAACGTCAGCTGGTGCTCAGTGTGAGTAATGCCGGGCCGCTGATTGACAAGAAACACCTGCGCGATGTTTTTAGTCTGATGCATTCAAGTCGTAAGCACAGCAATCAACACTTGGGACTGGGCTTATACGTTGCCCGTTTGATTGCCAGTTTTCATGGCGCCAAAGTTAACGCAGAAAACGAGCAGAATGGTTCCGGAGTCTCTATCAACATTGTCTGGAGAAATAAACATTTTACCGCATCTCCTTAAGGTATTATGATGGTGATGAGGGTAAGGTATGGAATTTGAGTCGATTAAAACCAATCATCTAAAATCAATTCAACAACTTGCAGTAAGCATTGCTAAAGTCAATGACTTACAGGGCATGCTTGACAGCATTGTCGATCATATCTATTCCGAGCTAAACAGTTTTGATTGCGCCTTATTCCTTTACGAACCCAGTCATCAGGATCTCATCTGTTACTCCTATCGCAAGCAGGGTGATAGCGGAAAAGAGTCTTTTAAACTCAAGCCTGTAAAACTCGGCTCGGGAATCATTGGTCATACCGCTGAAATTAAGCAGACAGTAAGAGTGGATGATACCGACCAAAGTAAGATTTTCGTTCAGGATCTGCAAAAGAATTACTCCGAACTTTGTGTCCCTATTTTATTAGCTGACGAGCTGATTGGGGTGATTGATATGGAGCATCCAGATAAGGCTTTTTTCACTGAAGAAGATGCGCGTTATGTCGAAACAGTTGCTTCCATGACGGCCTATCTGATTAAGCAACACCAGTCAAAAGAGAAGCTGCACCTGACCATTGAAAAACTCAAGTTTGATGAAAAGAAACTGCGCGATAAAGAAATCTTTTACCGCAATCTGATGGAGCAGGCCAGTGACAGCATTTTTATTCATGATCAGTCAGGTCGATTCCTGGATGTTAATCAGCAGGCAGTTTTGTCGCTTGGCTATTCGCGAGAAGAACTGTTGCAGATGCGGGTTAAAGATATTGATATCGAGAGTGGCCAAAATCGAAATAGTGGCATTGATTTTTACAGAAGTCTGCGTCCGGGTGAGCCGGTTGTGGTCGAATGTAAGCATCAGCGTAAAGATGGCAGCGTCTTTCCTGTGGAAGTTAAGGTTGGCCTGTTAAGTGATGACAACATTATTGCTGTTGCCCGCGATGTTTCCAAACGTCAGCAAGTGATCAAAGAGCTGGATACTTCAAAACGCTTCATGCAGGATATTATCAACACTTCTCCTGACGTCATTTATGTCTACGATTTTGAGAAAGATTCCATTATTGATGGCGCTGATCGTTTTGCTCGTTATCTTGGTTATGATGAGAACCGATTTGATAAATGGAGCTCGGTGTTGGATATCATTCATCCGAACGATCTGCCTATTCTGGAAGTCCGTGGAGACAAAATCAGGAATAGCCGTTCCGATGAAGTGATTAAGTCTGAGGGGCGTTTTAAGAATGCCAAGGGCGACTGGGTCTGGTTAAAAAATCATTGCAAAATCGTTAAGCGCACCGAGCAGGGTGCTCCGCTGATTGAGGTCGGAACTATTAGCGATATCACTCACCGTAAAACCATGGAGCGTGAGTTGATTAACAAGGAAGAGTATTACCGAGCTCTGGTGGAAAATGCTTTTGATGGCATTGTTCTTTATGACGAAAAGGGCAGAGTCCAATTCTTGTCGAAAAGCGTAGAAAAGCTATTAGGATACAGGGCTGAGGATGTTACTAGCAAAACCGGTATCGACTTTATCTTCCCCAGCGATGTGGAGCTGGTTAGAAAGGCATGGCACTGGGTCATGGCGCATCCCAATCAAATATATCGAATTCCGGATTATAGGTTGCTGAAAAAAGATGGCGATATGATCTGGGTTGAAAATACCTTAATTAACCTGCTCGATGATCCAGTGGTCAATGGTATCATCAGTAATTTCAGAGACATCAGCCATAAGAAAAGTGCAGAACAGTCAATTTATAAAATCTCAAATTATGATTCTTTAACTGAGCTACCAAATCGTAATTTCCTGCGCCAACAGATTGAGCGCCAAATTAAAAAATCCAAGAATGGTCCTTCATCAATTACTTTAGTCTATTTTGATATTGTCCAGCTCAATAGCATCAACAATGCCATGGGACATTGGGTTGGCGATCAGGTGTTGCATTACGTGGCGCGTACTATCCGTGAGAACCTGGATGAGTTCGACCTTATTGCACGCTCGGGTAATGACGAGTTTGCGGTAGTGTTAACCGAGCAGAACCCTTTTGAGGTTTCACAGTTAGTGGAAAGAATTTTAAACTCTTTCGACAATATTATCCGTATTGGCGATCTGGATCTGAAGGTTTCCCTGCGCGCCGGTATTGCTCGCTACCCGGAAGATGCTGATAACGCAGAAGATTTATTGAGTAGAGCTGAGGTTGCAGTAGGGCGAGTCAAAAATCTGAGCACTCAATATACCTTCTTTCAGCCGCAGGATAGCGAAAGTATTCGTTATCGAATTAATCTTGAGCGCGAGCTGGTGCAGGCCATTGATGAAGAGGCGCTCGAATTGTTCTATCAGCCAAAGGTCTGTTTAAGAACGGGCGTTATTGAATCTGTGGAGGCCTTACTGCGTTGGAATCATCCGCAAAATGGATACGTTTCACCGCAAACCATCGTTAATATCGCTGAAGCCAATAGCCTGATTTATAAGCTGACTAGCTGGGTGGTCGATAATGCGGTTAAGCAAATTAAAGACTGGTCTGAAAAGGGCTTAAATACTCGTATTGCGGTTAACTTGTCGGCGCGAGATATTCAGCGCGAAGGCTTTGAAGCTGATATCCGAAGTTCACTGCAAAAATATCAGGTTGATAGCACCTTGCTGGATATAGAAATTACTGAGAGTGCGGCCATGGCCAATATGGAGCACTCGGTACAAACTCTTCGTCAATTGTCTGATCTGGGAATCGGAATTAGTCTTGATGACTTTGGTACGGGTTATTCGTCAATCAGCTATCTGGCGAGTCTTCCAGTTGATCTGGTTAAGATTGATCAGACTTTTATTCAAGGCTTAAAGCAGGCTTCTGAGCAAGCGGTTAAAGATAATCAGCTGGTTATAAAAAATATTATTCGTCTGGCTGAGAGTTTTAAGCTGGTTTCTCTGGTTGAAGGCATTGAAACCATTGAACAGTGTCGTTTATTGCAAAAGTATAATTGTGATCTGGGGCAGGGCTATCTTTTCAGTAAACCAAAGTCGGCCAGCGACATTGAACCGTTATTGCGCAAAGGCTATATCGATATGGATATTTTTAAAGTTGCCAAGCCCAGCGTTAACGATTAAGCAGTAGCTGATTTAAGTCAGTTGATTCTTTTGCAATAACATCCGCTTCCCACTCAGAAATATTATCTTCCGGCTGAATATAACCGTATTCAGCGACCACCGTTTTCATACCTGCAGCGCGGCCCGCAGCAATGTCGCGCCAGGCGTCACCCACATAAACTGACTGAACCGGTTTGACGCCTGCCTGTTTCGCTGCTGAAAAAAGAGGATTGGGATGTGGTTTGGTTGGCTTAACGGTATCACCACAAACCAATGCACTGCATGCGTCACTTAGATTCAAAGCTTCGAGCAAAGGAAGGGTTAAAAACTCAGGTTTGTTAGTTGCGATTCCCCAGGCGATATTGTTTTTGTTCAGGTTTTCGAGTAGTTCTTGCAAGCCAATAAAAAGCTCAGTATGGACGGCAATATTGTCAGCGTAAATATTGAGGTACTGCTTACGAAATTCGTCAAAGTCTTTATGGCCAGGTTCCAGTCCAAAGCCAATTCGCAACATGGCTGCTGCGCCATGGGAAACATAGGGACGAATCTCTGAAAAGGGTAAGGGTTCTTTGCCATGAGCTTCGCGCTGAATATTCAGAGCCAGCGCCATATCGGGCGCAGTGTCTAGCAGGGTGCCATCCAGATCGAAAAAAACAGCGCGAAGATTTTTAAGCATCAGTGTTCTCGATTTATTACTTGAAACAAAGTTAGTTTATTCAGGTTGGGTGTGAACCAGATAGTTCACATCCACATTATCACTTAACCAGTACTTTTTGGTCAGCGGATTGTAGTGCATACCAATGATGCTCTGGAATGGTAATCCGGCTGGACGACTCCAGGCTTCAAGCTCTGATGGACGAATAAACTTTTTAAAGTCATGGGTGCCTTTCGGTAGCATTTGTAGCAGATACTCTGCACCAACTATGGCGAACAGGAAGCTCTTTGGATTACGATTGATGGTGGAGAAAAAGACATGGCCATCGGCCTTTACCAGCTTGCGACAGGCTTTAATAATCGACGATGGATCGGGAACATGCTCCAGCATTTCCAGACAGGTCACCACGTCATATTCGCCTGCATGCTGTTCGGCGAACTCTTCTGCGGTGATTTTCTGATAGTCAATTTCAAGTCGGGATTCAAGCATGTGTAGCTTAGCAACTTCAAGTGGCATCTCGCCCATGTCGATACCAGTAACCTTCGCACCTTCTTTGGCCATCGCTTCAGTTAAAATGCCACCACCACAGCCAATGTCTAAAACCTTTTTGCCTTGCAAGCCGTTGGCGTTATCCAGAATAAACTGTAAGCGCAATGGGTTGATATCATGCAGTGGTTTAAAGTCGCCTTCCTTATCCCACCAACGGGAAGCCATCTGTTCGAATTTGTTGATTTCGTGCTGATCGACGTTGGCTTGCTTTTCAGTTGTATTACTCATGACTTGGCTTGACCTTGAATTGCGTTCTTCCAGTGGTTGGCTCGATTAATCACTTCATCAGTATCGATTCCGACCAGCTGCTGGTTATTAAGTTTAATCGCGCCATTAATCCAGACATGGCTGACCTGTTCACGGCCAGCAGTATAAACGATTTGTGAGACTGGGTCATAGACAGGTTGCGATTCGATGGTGTTGAGGTTGATGGCGGTCAAGTCAGCAGCCTTGCCAACTTCGATTGAGCCAACAATGTCTTCCTGCCCCAATGCTTTGGCACCGCCATAGGTTGCAGCATGTAAAATATCATGGGCCGAACAGGCTTGGGCTGAGCCGGTAAAGACTTTCCCGAGAAGGGCGGCTGATTTCATCTCCGCCAGCATATTGAGGTCATTGTTGCTGGCGTTGCCATCAGTACCTATCGCTATATTGACCCCTGCGGTCATCAGCTCTTGAACTGGGCAGATGCCGCTGGCCAGTTTCATGTTCGATTGAGGGCAGTGGGCAACCGAAACGCCATTTTGCGCTAATAGCTCCATTTCGCCGCGTTGTAGCTGGGTCATGTGCACCGCTATCATGTTTGGCGTTATCAAACCAAGTTCCTGCAAGCGCTTGATAGGCCGCTTACCAGTGGCTTTCAGGGCTTCCTTAACCTCATGAGCCGTCTCGTGGACATGCATGTGCACCGGAATTCCCAATTCGTTACTTAAGGTGGCAATTTTTTTCAGCGGTTCATCGGAAACCGTGTAGGGTGCGTGTGGCGCGAAAGCAAACTGGATCATCTCATGATGTTTATAATCATCGCGCAGTTGCAAACCCTTTTTGAGATAATCCTCGGGGCCATTACCCCAGACCGACGGGAAGTCAAACATCAGCATGCCCACGGTGGCGCGCATTCCCAGTTTATGGGCTACCTTGGCGGTCATGTTTGGCTGAAAATACATGTCATTGAATGTGGTAGTACCGCAGCGAATCATTTCGGCAATCGCCAGCTGTAAGCCATCTTCACAAAATTCGTCACTGACCCATTCGCGCTCTGCTGGCCAGATATGGTTTTCCAGCCAGATCATTAAAGGCAGATCATCCGCCAGCCCTTTGAACAGGCTCATGGCAGCATGGGTATGAATATTGACCAGGCCAGGTATCAACGCATGATCGGTCAGCTGAAAGTGCTGGTCGGTATCGTATTTAGCGAGCACATCCGAGGTTGGGAGCAGCTCCAGAATGCGTCCCTTGTCAATCACCACGGAATAGTCATTAAGGACCTTATCCGACTTTTTACCGTCCTTGCTCACCGGGATGACCCATTTGGCGCTTATTATTTGTTCAACAGTTTGACTCACAGCCAGCTCTTCAATAATTCAATGACTTAGGGTTCAGGATTATACCTAACAAGAGCTAAAAGCTCACCTTTTAGTCAGTTTGTTTCAGTCAGAGTGAAAAGCGCGTCAAAATCCTGTCAGGACGGGGCTTATAGCTGGATATTTAATGGAATAAAATTAGCTTGAAAGAGGGCGTTGTGTTACAATTTTGCGCTTAAAAACATAAACCATACTGTTTGTGATAATTAATTATAACTATCAGATTTTAAAGGGTTTTTACAATGGGTGAACTTGCCAAAGAGATCCTCCCGATCAATATTGAAGACGAACTGAAAACTTCCTATCTTGATTATGCAATGAGTGTTATCGTCGGACGTGCTTTACCGGATGTCCGCGATGGTTTGAAACCGGTTCACCGCCGTGTTTTATACGCCATGAACGTGCTTGGAAACGACTACAACAAGCCTTATAAAAAATCCGCGCGTGTGGTTGGTGACGTTATCGGTAAATATCACCCCCATGGTGATACCGCGGTCTACGACACGATTGTGCGTATGGCTCAGCCGTTCTCCTTACGCTACATGCTGGTTGATGGTCAGGGTAACTTTGGTTCGATTGACGGCGACTCTGCGGCTGCGATGCGTTATACCGAAGTTCGCATGGATAAGCTGGCCCATCAACTGCTGGCAGATCTTGAAAAAGAAACCGTTGATTTCGAAGACAACTATGACGGTTCTGAGTCAGAGCCCACTGTACTGCCTACCCGTGTCCCTAATTTATTAGTCAATGGCTCTTCCGGTATCGCGGTTGGTATGGCGACCAATATTCCGCCACACAACCTGACCGAAGTCATTGATGGCTGTCTGGCCTTAATCGACAACCCTGATATCACCATTTCTGAGTTGATGGAATACATCAAAGGCCCCGACTTCCCAACCGCTGCGATCATTAATGGCCGAGCGGGGATCATTGATGCCTACAATACTGGCCGCGGCAAAATTTATCTGCGTGCGCGAAGTCACGTGGAAACTGATGAGAAATCAGGCAAGCAGTCCATCGTGGTCACCGAGCTTCCTTATCAGGTTAACAAGGCTCGATTGATTGAGAAAATTGCCGAGCTGGTCAAAGAGAAAAAAATTGAAGGCATTACCGGCCTGCGCGATGAGTCCGATAAAGATGGTATGCGTATGGTGATTGAGTTGCGCAAAGGTGAAGTACCAGAGGTGGTGCTGAATAACCTGTATGCCCAATCGCAAATGCAGAATGTTTTCGGTATCAATATGGTGGCGCTGGATAATAACCAGCCACGTCTGTTTAATCTTAAAGAAGCGATCGATGCCTTTGTGACTCACCGCCGTGAAGTGGTGACTCGCCGTACTATTTTTGAACTGCGTAAAGCGCGCGAAAAAGCCCACGTTTTAGAAGGCCTGGCGATTGCGCTGGCCAATATTGACGAAGTGATTGAGCTGATTAAGCAGTCACCAACGCCAAAAGAAGCCAAAGAAGAGTTGATGAATCGTAGCTGGGAACCTGGCCAGGTCAGCACTATGTTGGCGCGCGCAGGAACCGAAGCCTGTCGCCCAGAAGAGCTGGCAGCCGAGTTTGGCTTCCATGATGGTTTCTACAAGCTTTCTGAAGCGCAGGCGCAAGCAATTCTTGACTTGCGTTTACACAAGTTAACAGGTCTTGAGCACGACAAAATTCTTGGTGAATATAAAGACTTATTAGGTCTTATCGAAGAATTATTGCGCATCCTGATGAGCACTGACCGATTGCTGGAAGTGATCCGTGAAGAGCTGGAAGAAGTAAAAGAAAACTTTGGTGATGCACGTCGCTCAGAAATTCTGGAAAGCAAACTCGATTTAACTATTGCTGATCTGATCACTGAAGAAGATGTGGTAGTGACTCTATCACACGAAGGTTATGTGAAGTATCAGGCTCTGTCAGAATATAAGGCGCAACGTCGTGGTGGTCGCGGTAAGTCGGCAACCAAGATGAAAGATGAAGATTTCATCGAAAAATTACTGGTGGCATCAACCCATGACACCATCCTCTGTTTCTCTTCAACTGGTAAAGTTTATTGGCTCAAAGTATTTGAATTACCAAACGCTGGTCGAGGCTCGCGTGGTAAACCAATCGTTAATGTATTGCCACTGGAAGAAGGCGAAATCATTAATGCGATTCTACCAATCCGTGAATTCTCCGAAGATAAGTTTGTATTCATGGCAACCGCCAATGGCACGGTTAAGAAGACATCACTAGAGCAGTTCTCACGTCCGCGTTCGAACGGTATCATCGCATTGACTATTGCAGATGATGACGAATTGATCAGTGTTGTTGAAACGGATGGATCAAGCCATATCATGATGTTCAGTGATGCCGGCAAAGTGATTCGCTTTGATGAAGCCAATGTTCGCCCAATGGGTCGTACCGCTCGTGGTGTTCGTGGCATGAAATTGCCTGAAGGTGCCAAAGTTATTCAGATGATCGTTGCTGAAGAAAACGGTTCTGTATTGACTGCAACCGAGAATGGTTATGGTAAACGTACCTCAATGGAAGATCATCCATTGCGAGGTCGCGGTGGCCAGGGTGTGATCTCTATTCAGATGAGTGAGCGTAACGGCGCCGTAGTCAGTGCTGTCCCTGTTATTGATGGTGATGAGGTCATGCTGATCAGTAAAGGCGGAACCTTGATTCGAACCGGTGTTGATGACATCCGTGTGATGGGTCGTAACACCCAGGGTGTACGTCTGATCAAACTCGATGACGGTGAAACTCTGGTTGGCTTGCAGCGTATCGTTGAAATTGAAGATGATGAAGACGAACTCCTAGACGGTGAAGAGCTTGATAGTGAAGTGACTGAAGCGCCTGAGTCGGACGAGTCTGAGGCTCATACTGAGAGTGAGACTGACGAAGCAGGTGATGAGGAGTAAGCTTTAACGCTTGCTCCTTTGTTTTGTTAACAGGTTAGAGAACAGGCTACGACATGAACCGTGGTTATAATTTTAGTGCTGGCCCAGCGGCCATGCCGACCGAAGTGCTCGAAAGGGCGCAACAAGAACTGCTAGATTGGAATGGTCATGGTTGCTCAGTAATGGAGTTCGGCCATAGAACGCCTGAATTCACTGAGCTGCTTGAGCAAACCGAAGCCGACTTTAGAAAACTCCTCAATATCCCCAACCACTACCGCGTATTATTCATGCACGGTAGTGCTTCCCATCAGTTTGCAATGGTGCCGATGAACTTTCTGGCTGCGAATGATACTGCCAATTATCTTGAGCAGGCTCATTGGTCTAAAAAGGCTATTCAGGAAGCGAAAAACTTCGGCAATATCCATGTTCAGCAGGGCTTTCAGCAAACTAATGAAGGCTTAGCGATTGTTCCCGAGTCTGAATGGCAACTGGATGAGAATGGAAAGTATCTACACTTTACTTCAAACGAAACTATTGTCGGCGTGCAGTTCAAAACCGAGCCAAAAGCGTTTGCTGGGAAGCTTGTGTGCGACATGTGTTCAGATATTTTATCGCGTCCGATTGATATCGAAAAGTACGCCTTGATCTATGCCGGTGCGCAAAAAAATATTGGCCCATCGGGAATGACTGTGGTGATTGTGCGTGAAGACTTATTCGAACAAATGCAGACCCACCGAGTGCCGTCATTATTTCAGTACCCACTGATGGCACAGCATAAATCCATGTACAACACACCGCCCAGTTTTGGTATTTATCTGGCCAGCCTGGTATTCGAATGGTTATTGGAACAGGGTGGTGTAGAAGCCATTGAGAAGGTCAATCATCAGAAAGCACAGCTGCTTTATGATGCCATAGATGCTTCAGATTTTTATCACTCACCAGTCGCAAAAGATTCTCGTTCAGTGATGAATGTGGCCTTTACCTTAAGTAATCCAGAACTGGATTCGGTTTTCTTACACCAAGCAAAAGAGCAAGGTCTACTGGCATTAAAAGGGCATCGTGACTTCGGTGGTATGCGAGCCAGTATCTACAATGCAATGCCTTTGGAAGGTGTGCAAACCTTAGTTGACTTCATGAAGGAATTTGAGCGCAAATCTTAGCTCAATTGACATACAAAAAAGGGCGACTGAATAGTCGCCCTAAATCATTGTCTTAAATCATTTCTTACTAATCGTTAATTCCCAGTAAATCTAAAAAGAACGCATACTCCATTGCGGTTTGTTCAAGTCTTTTAAACCGACCCGATGCACCGCCATGACCAGCTTCCATATTGGTGTGGAATAGCAATTTGTTATTGTCAGTTTTAAATTCACGAAGCTTTGCTACCCATTTCATGGGCTCAAAATATTGAACCTGTGAATCATGCAATCCGGTAGTGACTAACATGTTCGGATAGTCCTGAGCTTTGATGTTGTCGTAAGGTGAATAGGACAGCATGTACTCATAAGAGTCTTTGTTATTTGGGTTGCCCCATTCATCATATTCATTAGTGGTCAATGGAATTGACTCATCAAGCATGGTGGTGACGACATCAACAAAAGGCACATGCGCAGCGACACCTGCATACTTTTCCGGAGCCATATTAATCACGGTGCCCATCAATAAACCGCCGGCACTGCCGCCTGCGATAAAGACTTTATCCTTGGCTGCATACTTTTGATTAACCAAACCATCGGTAACATCAATAAAATCATTAAATGTGTTGATTTTATTGAACATTTTCCCATCTTCATACCATTGACGTCCAAGCATCTGACTGCCGCGAATATGAGCAATGGCCACAACAAAACCACGATCGACCAGCGATAACCAGTTTGAACGGAAGTTGGCATCCATGGTTGCGCCATAGGAGCCATAACCGTACTGATAGAGCGGGTTGGTACCATCCTTTTTGAATTGATCTTTACGATAAACCAGTGAAACGGGCACTTTTGCTCCATCCCTGGCTTCAATGAAGAGGCGCTCGCTCTGATAGTCATTGCTGTCAAAATCGCCTAACACTTTATCCTGTTTCAATAGAGTGCTTTCTCCAGTGACCATATCAAAGTCATAGATGGAGTCAGGCGTTGTCATGCTCGAATAGGCATATCTTAAAGTGTTGCTGTCGAAATTTTTATTGGTGGAGAAACGAGCCGCGTATGCAGGATCGTCAAAGCTGACCGATTTGAAAGAACCATCGGCAAAATCCATGACACGAATACTGGTTAAGCCATTGCTGCGCTCAGTAACTGCCAGATAATCCTTAAATGCGATAACGGCAGTAATTTGGGTATCTTCACGATGTGGGATGACTTCTTCCCAAGCAGAAAAATCATCATGTTTGTCTTGATGAACTTTCATCAGGCGGAAATTTTTAGCGTCCTTATTGGTCAGAACATAAAAGTAGTCGCCCGATTTATAAGTCGAGTACTCATGCCCTTCTTCAAGCGGATAAAAAGGTTTGAATTCGCTGTTTTCTGGAGCATTAGCGTCGAGCAAGCTTTCGCCTTTAGTCTCCGTACTGTAATGCCCAACTTTAATCAGAGAACCATCCAGAGTTTTGGTAAGGCCGGTGTAGAATGAGCGATCATCCTCTTCATAAACCAGAACATCCTCAGACTGCTCTGTACCTAGCTTGTGGCGATAGACCTGGTAACCTAGAAGAGTCTGTGGGTCTTTGCTGATGTAAAAGACATGACGGTTATCATTGGCCCAGACTGCGCCGCCCTCAGTGTTCTCGATAGTATCTGCTAACAGTTCTCCGGTGGTCAGATCCTTGAACCGAATGGAGTAAACTCTGCGACCAATACTATCATCTGAGTAAGCTAACAGTTTCTGGTTAGGACTAACTTCAGTTGCAGCTACATTAAAGTAGTCATGTCCCTGCGCAAGCTCATTAACATTAAGCAGAACCTCTTCTTCTGCATCTATTGACCCTTTTTTGCGAGCATAAATAGGGTATTCGCTGTCTTCTTCAAAGCGAACATAATAGAAGTAGTCGCCTTGCCGGTAAGGAACCGTAGACTTATCCTTTTCCAAACGGCTGACCATTTCGTTATAAAGTTTTTCTTGCAAACTCTTGGTATCCGCAAGCATGGCTTCTTTATAGTCATTCTCTGCTTCAAGATGAGCCAGAATCTCAGGATCGGTGCGACTGTCGTCACGCATCCAATAATAGTTATCCACGCGAGTATCGCCATGAATGGTCATCTCATGAGTAACTTTTTTAGCAACAGGAGGCTGTGGGGACTGATTGTCTTGATTGTTGTTCACATCGGTCTCAGTGGTTATGGTTTGCTCGGCGGGATCAGGCGCTTTATCGGTTGTCGCGAAATAAATGCCCACCCCAATCAGAATAAGACTAAGTAATATAATGAGATACTTCATTTTGAGTCTTCCGTGGTTTGTTAATAATACGTAATTTTAAGGCACTAACTATATACCATTAAATTCACGAAAATCCAGCGCAAGCTAGTGCAGCCATGTTTTAAGGCTTAAGGGGTGAAAATCTGGTGAGTTTCAAGGATAATGGCGGCCATTTCGAAGAATCGACTGTCACGCATGCGGTGTTAAGCGTGATTGAAAGTATAAAAGACTGGAGTAAGTTATGAGTTGTGATTTTATCGCTTTGGCCAATAAAGGTGTTCAGGAACTGCACCCATATCAGCCTGGAAAGCCGATTTCTGAGCTGGAGAGAGAGCTGGGTATTACCAATATCGTCAAGCTGGCAAGTAATGAGAACCCTATTGGTATCAGTGCTAAAGCGAAAGCTGCCATGGAGAAGGAGTTTGCTGACCTGGCGCGCTATCCAGATGCCAACGGTTATTACCTGAAAGCCAAACTGGCTGAGCGCATGGGCGTATCTATCAGTCAAATCACGCTGGGAAACGGTTCTAACGATGTACTTGAACTGATTGCTCGTGTCTTTGTTGCGCCTGAGCATGAAGTGATCTTCTCGCAGCACGCCTTTGTGGTGTATCCGATTGTGACCCAGGCTATTGGTGCCAAGAAGGTGGTTATTCCGGCTAAAGACTGGGGCCATGACCTTGAAGCGACAGCTGCGGCAATCACACCTAATACTCGTATGATTTTCATCGCTAACCCTAATAACCCAACCGGTACCTGGGTCAATAAAACTGACCTCAAAGCCTTTATGGACAAGGTTCCGGAAGATGTGATCGTGGTAGTGGATGAAGCCTACTATGAGTATGTAGAAGATGCAGAATACCCTCAAACGATCCCATGGATTAAAGAATATCCGAACCTGATCGTGACCCGCACCTTCTCTAAAGCGTACGGTTTAGCGGGCGTTCGTGCTGGTTATGCGGTTGCCAATGAAGAAATCACTGGCCTGATCAACCGTCCGCGCCAGCCATTTAATATGAATTCATTAGCCTTGGCAGCAGCAGAAGCTGTGCTGGATGATCACGCTTACTTGCAAAAAGCCCTGGATGTTAACAAATCCGGTATGCAGCAGCTGATCAGCGCTTTTGACGAGCTTGGTTATGACTATATTCCTTCAGTAACCAACTTCATTACAGTCGACATGAAACAGGCAGCAGGACCTTTGTATCAGCAAATGCTGGAGCAGGGCGTGATTGTTCGTCCCGTGGCCAATTATGAAATGCCCAATCACTTGCGAATCAGTATTGGTCTTGAAGAAGAAAATGCCAAGTTCATTCGCGTACTGCGTGAAATGACTAAGTAATTGTCAAATGAGTGAAACTAATCAACAGGTGCCTGTCATTGCGATTGACGGGCCAAGCGGCTCCGGAAAAGGCACCATCAGTCAAATTCTTGCAACAAAGCTCGGCTATCATTTATTGGATAGTGGAGCTTTGTACCGTCTTACGGCACTTTCGGTTATCGAGCAGGGCATTGACCCTGAAAATACTCAGGCCGTAGCCAATGCCGCATTAAACCTTAATGTGGTGTTTGAGCCGAATCCCGATGGTGAGCAAAAGGTACTGCTCAATGGTCAGTATGTAGGCGTAAAACTTCGTCTCGATGAAACGAGTGCCATGGCGTCAAAGGTAGCAGCCATTCCAGAAGTCAGAGAAGCTTTATTGACCAGGCAGCGACAGTTTAGACAGGCTCCGGGTTTAGTTGCGGATGGACGTGACATGGGGACGGTAGTTTTTACCGATGCTGACTACAAGATTTTCTTGACTGCAAGCCCCGAAATACGGGCAGAAAGACGCTATAAACAGTTGATCGAAAAGGGCGTAGATGCTAACATTTCGCACCTTTTAAAAAGCATCATCGATAGAGATGAGCGTGATCGCACTCGAACTGTGGCCCCACTGGTGCCAGCAGAGGGTGCTTTTGTTATTGATAGCTCACAATTATCTATTGATGAAGTGGTTCAGCAAATCCTTGATTTTATAGGATTTTCTGAATAATTTTTAAACGCTGGCTTGCAAGGATGGTTGAGCTGGCTTAACTAACTGACCCATGACTATAGGACCATAGTGTGGTGATTTAAACAAGCCTTTGTTCGGTTTTTGCCGGCAAAGAATATCAGGTACTAACGAATGAGCGAAAATTTCGCACAACTTTTTGAAGAAAGTTTAGCAAACATAGAAATGCGTCCAGGTGCAATCATCACTGGTGTGGTGGTTGATATTGACAACGAAGTAGTTGTTGTAAACGCTGGTTTGAAATCTGAAGGTGTTATCCCACGTAATCAATTTTTAAGCGATTCGGGTGAGCTGGAAGTTTCTGTCGGTGATGAAGTACAAGTTGCTTTAGACGCTGTTGAAGATGGTTTTGGTGAAACACGCCTATCACGTGAGCGCGCTAAGCGTTTTGCGGCCTGGGGTGTTTTGGAAGCTGCTCATGAAGCGAACGAAACGATTAAAGGTGTTATCACTGGTAAAGTTAAAGGTGGTTTCACAGTTGACGTTCAATCAATTCGTGCGTTCTTGCCAGGTTCATTGGTAGACGTTCGTCCAGTACGTGATACAACACACCTTGAAGGTGTTGAGCTTGACTTTAAAGTTATCAAACTAGACCAAAAACGTAACAACGTAGTGGTTTCTCGTCGTGCTGTTATCGAGTCTGAAAACAGTGCTGAGCGTGAAGAGCTTCTTGAGAATCTGGAAGAAGGTTCAGAGCTTAAAGGTATCGTTAAGAACCTTACCGATTACGGTGCGTTCGTTGACTTGGGCGGTATTGATGGCTTGCTACACATCACCGACATGGCTTGGAAACGCATTAAGCACCCAAGTGAAGTGGTTCAGGTTGGTGACGAAATCGACGTTAAAGTTCTTAAATTTGACCGTGAGCGTAACCGCGTATCACTAGGTATCAAGCAATTGGGTTCAGATCCATGGGTTGATATCAATGACCGTTACCCAGAAGGTGCACGTCTACAAGGTCGTGTAACCAACCTTACTGATTACGGTTGCTTCGTTGAAATCGAAGATGGCGTTGAAGGTTTGGTTCACGTTTCTGAAATGGACTGGACTAACAAAAACATCCACCCATCTAAAGTGGTTAACTTGGGTGATGAAGTTGAAGTTATGGTTCTTGATATCGACGAAGAGCGTCGTCGTATCTCTCTAGGTATCAAGCAATGCGTACCAAATCCTTGGAACGAATTCGCTGCAACTCATAACAAAGGCGACAAAGTATCTGGTAGCATTAAGTCTATCACTGACTTTGGTATCTTCATCGGTCTTGACGGTGGTATCGATGGTCTTGTTCACTTGTCTGACATTTCTTGGACAGTTCCAGGTGAAGAAGCCGTTCGTGACTACAAGAAAGGCGACGAAGTTGAAGCGGTTGTTCTAGCCGTTGACGCTGAGCGTGAGCGTATCTCTCTAGGTATCAAGCAGGTTGATTCAGACCCATTAGCTGAGTACCTTTCTGAACATCCAAAAGGTAGTCTTGTTAAAGGTAAGGTTAAAGAAGTTGATGCGAAAGGTGCATTGATTGAATTGGCTGACAACATTGACGGCTACGTGCGTGCTTCAGACATCAGCACTGATCGTGTTGAAGATGCTAGCAAACACCTGAGTGTTGGTGACGAAATCGAAGCCAAATTCATGGGTGTTGACAAGAAAAACCGTAACTTGAACCTTTCTATTAAGGCGAAAGATGCTGCTGAAGAAGCTGCTGCAATCAAAGAATTCAGCAATGATTCTTCTGCTCCAGCGACCTTGGGTGACTTGTTGAAAGAGCAATTAGGCGACGAATAATCGCGTATTGATTGCTTATAGCATCATGATCCAAATCAAGCCCGACTCAGGTCGGGCTTTTTTGTGCTTAGAAAAAGTGTAAAAAAGATCATATAATTAAAACAGTTAGGTGCATTTTCAGGTAAAATCCACCATACTGTAACCATCAGGTTTAACGATGTAAGGATAATGCCCATGACAAAATCGCAATTGATAGAGCGCTTAGTGGATAAGAATCCACAGCTATCAGTACGTGATGTCGAACTGGTAGTGAAATCCATGTTAGATCAAATGTCGGAATCTCTGGCTGACGGAGACCGCATTGAGATCCGTGGCTTTGGTAGCTTTTCGCTGCACTACAGAGCGCCACGCGTAGGCCGTAATCCTAAAACGGGTGAGTCGGTCAAGTTAGATGGTAAATATGTTCCACACTTCAAGCCAGGCAAAGAGCTGCGTGAGCGTGTGAACGATGGCCAGGATAAACCGATAAAGCCTTAATTACCTCTTAAATAAGCATTTCTGACAAAACGGAGAATACCTTGCGACAACTCTTCGCGATAATACTCTTCATTGCTCTGTTGATCCTGAGCACCGTCTTCGCACTTAATAATAATCAGCCGATTGTGGTTGATTATCTTTTTGCTGAGTCTGAGCTTGCCCTTTCTACCCTTATCTTCTGGGTAGCCTTAATAGGCTTGGTATTGGGTGTTCTGGCTATGACTATTGCGGTATTTAAGCTGAGAGTTAAACTGAAGCGTTGTCAGAGCCGGCTAAATAAAGCTGAACAGGAATTGAAAAACTTGAGGACTGCGCCGGTCAAGGATACGGTTTGAGATGAATGATTGGTTTTTATATGGGGTGCTGGCGCTACTTCCCATTGCCGCATTTTCAGGCTACCGACTCGGCCGTAAGCAACGTAAAGAACAGAGCAGCTCCAACGGCAGCTTGTCCAGTAATTATATCAAAGGCTTAAACTATCTCCTGAACGAGCAGGCAGATAAGGCGGTCGATACTTTTATAGACTTGCTTACAGTTGATACTGATACAGTTGAAACGCATCTTGCACTGGGCAATCTTTTCCGTAAACGAGGTGAGGTTGACCGTGCCATTCGTCTACATCAAAACCTCATTGCACGTCCTCAGCTTAAAACCGAAGATCGCAACACGGCTCTGTATCAGCTAGGACTCGATTACAATGCTGTCGGAATGTATGACAGGGCAGTAAGCCTGTTTAACGAGCTATTATCCGACCCTGAGCATAAGTCTGAATCTCTGCATCAACTCCTGAACATCTATCAGCTAACTAAAGACTGGGACCAGGCGGCTAAAATAGCCGAACAGCTCCAATCTTCGATGGGGGAAGAGCAATCCAAGCCTCTGGCCCATTTTTATTGCGAGCTGGCTGATCAGAAACGAGGAGAAGGAGACATCAAGGCCGCGCTGGCAAATCTGAAAAAAGCATTATCCATCAATCCCGACTCAGTCCGGGCCAGTATGCTGCAAGGTGATATTTACCTACAGCAAAATAACTATAAGCAGGCCATTAAATCCTACCAGCGTATTCTTAAACAGGACATTGCCTTTTTACCGGAAGCCTTACCAAAAATTGCTGAGGCTTACAGCGCGCAGCATGATGACAAAGGCTATAAACAGTTCCTGAATGAAAGTCTCGAGCAGGACGCCGGTGTTTCTTTACTTATTGAGCTGTCAAAGATTGTCCAAAAGGAGCAGGGGGATAAGGCGGCAGCCCTCTTAATTGGCCATTATTTGCAGGAGAAGCCCTCATTGAAAGGCTTGCACCGGCTGATTTCATTACATATTGAGCATGCTCAGGATACAGCAAAGCCAAGTTTACAACTATTGGATGGTATCGTTGAAAAATTGTTGCAAAGAAAGCCCCGTTATGAGTGCCAGAACTGTGGTTTCCACACCAAAGCGATCTACTGGCAATGCCCAAGCTGTAAAGAGTGGAGCTCTGTTAAACCCATTAAAGGTATAGAAGGCGAGTAATACAATGTCCGATCCTAAAATTCTGGTTGCGCTGGATTACGATAATCAGCAAGAGGCACTTGAACTAGTTGATAAGTTAAAACCCGAGCTGTGTGGCTTAAAAGTCGGCAAAGAGATGTTTACCCTGTTTGGCCCCGAGTTTGTTAAGCAATTGGTTGGTAAAGGGTTTAAGGTCTTTCTAGACCTCAAGTTTCACGATATTCCGAATACGGTTGCAAAGGCCTGTAAGGCCGCTGCTGAGCTTGGGGTATGGATGGTTAACGTTCACGCCTCAGGCGGCAGTAAAATGATGCACGCCGCTTGTCAGGCCATAGAAGAGTGCGACAACCGCCCACTGTTGATAGCGGTAACTCTTTTAACCAGTATGGATGAAGTTGCCTATAGTGAAATAGGCTTCAAGCGCGATCTGCCGGAACAGGTAGAGCATCTGGCAAGTATCTCAAAATCCGCTGGTCTGGATGGTGTGGTTTGTTCTGCCTGGGAAGCAAAGCGACTCAAAGAGCAGCTGGGGCAAGAGTTTAAGTTAGTCACGCCAGGTATTCGCCCTCCAGGCAGTGAAATCGGTGATCAAAGCCGCATAATGACCCCTGAGCAGGCGGTAGCTGCTGGTTCGGACTATCTAGTTATAGGTCGCCCAATAACAAAAGCTAGCGATCCGCTAAAAGCCCTGTACGATATTTCTGAAAGCATCGTAAGCTAGTTGTAATCATTATCTCTAAATAATATTCTCCACCCTGTCGCATCAAAGCGACAAAAGGATATTAAAAACAAGGAGATAACCATGAAAAAACTCGCTTTAATTCTTTCACTATTATTAGCTGTAAGCTCACAAACATTAGCCGCCAAGGAACCAGGCGGTTTGGCTGCTGCCAATGGCAAGGGAGCCTCTGAGCAAGTCTCAACAGTCAATATTAATACTGCCGATGCCAAAGAGCTTTCAAAAGTATTAACTGGTGTAGGTCAAAAGAAGGCTGAGGCCATTATCGATTACCGGAAGAAGTTTGGTCCATTCAAATCGGCCAATGAGCTGACAGCAGTGAAAGGCATTGGCCAGAAAACGGTCGATAAGAACAAAAGCAAAATTAAGCTCTAAATATTCGTTATCAAAGCCCAAAGTGATTTGGGCTTTTTTATTGGTTTGTGAGAATACAGATGAGTTGTTAATTATTCTTTAGACTTGTTTGATTTGAGGATTGACTGAAGCACTGGCCCGTTCAGTAATTGCTTAGGCCACAAGAGACCGAGAATGATCCCCTGAATAAAGCCTATAATATGAGACTCTTCAACCACTGCCCCACCTAAAAATTCATCATATTCAGATTCAACACCAACAATTTGTGGCAAAAAGATTTTTATGCCGACGATAATCAGCAGTACACCACTGATTTTTACACCAAGTCTTAGCTCTGCAGTCGCACATGCCGCAATCAATCCGTATAGAGCCCCGGACATACCAACGTAGTGAATAATATGTGGGGTCCATAGATGCATCGCCAAGATGTTAACAAAGTAAAGCAGTAGCACCCAACCAATCCAGTGAGACATTTTTAACAGTGGCTGAAAGATAAAGCTAATCAGCCAAAGACTGGCTAAGTTCATAATGGTATGCCAGCCACCAAGGTGAACCAGGTTTGCTGTAATAAAGCGCCACCACTGTCCATTTTCGACAAGGGGTCGATCATAAGCCATCCATAAGTTAGATTGAGGCAAAAGTAGGTAGCTAATAATGCAAATATGACTTAAGAGTAATGCGAATGCGTATTTTTTAAGAAATCGACTCATAAAATATTTTTATCAAATGTAAAATTTAGTTCACACTTTTAATAATCAACTGTGGCTAAAATTTGTACAGAGTAAATGGATTGCAAAAATGAGAGCTGTTAGGAAATTCTTTTAAAAGCAATGAGTTAGTTAACGTTCCCCGTGCAATTTGTTTTTCTAAATGCTATGTGAGTAAATTCTATAGGCTTTTTTTTACTAAATCATCTACTTAAGAGGAAAATATTATGTTTGAAACTATCGCTATGATCTGCTATTTATCTATCTCAGAACCACAAAATTTTGAAGCGCCTGCGTTTGAAGAAACACCAATAGTGCATGTTTTCACTGGTGGTGGTGGTGGTGACCCAGGTGATAACCCAAATAAAGAGAAAGAGAATTGATTCAAAACTTTGTAAATCAGTATAACTTACTTGACCTCACGAGCGATATTTTTACTTTATCGCTTGTGGGGTGTTTAATTTTGCATTTGGCATTTACAAAGAACTCAAGGCTTGTTCAGTTTTGTATGGCAATTGTTGTAATTCAGTTTATAAATTGGATTATTACTCCAATTCTTTGGAATCATACAGAAGCAAAGTTTATATGGTATATATCGTGGATGGTCACAGATATATTGATACTACTCTATGTGGCTTATAGAGCAGTGACCACTGGTAGAGTTTTAAAAGAAGAGTTTGCAGTAAGTGTGCTAACTATTCTTGCAATTGGATTTCACTTAATCCGTTTTATAGAAAGACACTATACAGATTTCGAAATAATAAAAGGCATACAAAGCTATACGCTGAATGCCGTAAACATCTGCATCATATTAGCTTTATTAACACCAGTGGCTAAACAGCTGGTGGTAACATTAGGAAGAAAAATCAATGGCATTACTATTTTTGGCCTACGGTTTAGTGTTAGCAGCGTTCGCAGCAGCGCTGTTTTGGCTAATCCTGAAAGCTTACCGCGGACGAATCGACGTTCCTTATGATGAGTATTCGCTAGATAGCGAATATGAGTCTAATGGCAACGTTATAGATCTATCAGCTTTCCAACGAGCTGATATGATTGGTTTGCGTTTGCTCCAGGAATATTCACAGATTGAGTCTAGCAACTTACCTGAGAAAGATAAGTTGCGTGAGATTCTGTTGTGGAACCAAAAGCTACAGGAGTTTGAAACCAATAATCGACGTATTATTCAATCACGTGGTTTCTTAAAGCCTATTCAGCTACAAAGCACTAAAGCGCCAACAGAGTTCACTAGAACTTAATACCAATAATTTTTCAAAGTACAAAAAAGGCCTGCAATTGCAGGCCTTTGGTTTATCTGTTTAAAATTCTTTTGGCTAACTCTAATAGCTAATAGAAAGCTACTTCAAATTGGCGATTCTAACCCCAAGTTCTTCTTTACTGCTATTAGCACGATAGTTTTGGAGGATTAATTCTGCTTTCTCTTCAGGAGTAAGGTTAATACCGCGAGTTGTTGATAGTGACTCTACTAAGGCGATGATTTTGCCAAGTGTGTCAACCTCTGCACCATAATCTACCTGAGTATAGTATTCGCTCATTGGAACCAGAGCCAGCCTATATCCAAGCGCTCTAGCCAAACCATCGATTTTATGAACACCTGGATCAGATGTTTTCCCCTCTAAAATACGATAAATGGTCGATTGGCTGATGTGAGCCTTATGCTGCATGGAATAATCCGTTTCTCCAAGGCTTTGCATAAGCTGTTTTAGTTGATCAATTATTTCGCTCATTCAGATTTCCTAAAAAAGATGCAAATTCGGTTTGATTTGTATGCATATTTGCATTATTATTTAAACCAAGTTCTGAAATGCATTCGATAGCTATTTGTATCACAGAGTGGAAGACAAATAAAGTATTGAATCGTATTGAAGCAAAAGTTTCCATTTCAGAAATAGGGCATACCCCTAATCAGTTTTCCTTCAGCTATATGGTGGGATTTGGCCGAGATTCGTTCTCGGCTTTTTTTTTGCCCAAAATATTTAGCCACTTTAGAGTGGACGATCATGCCTGTAGCAGGCCAAAGTACTTTGGGTGGATGTAGGTGGGGATGAACAGAGTGAATCCCAACAATTGCTCATGCTTCACTCCGTAGGTCGGAAATCCCCGAAGGGGGAGACCCAGCCAAGCGGCTACCGACATTACTAATCTTAGCTCCTGAGGCAATCAAGTTAATTTGTAATTGACTATCCTCGCTGGTAAACTCCGCGCTCCTTTTAGCCAGAACCGAGTTTTAATGCTCATTAGTCCGCCATAGCGCACACTTATTCCCTTAGATAACACCTCTAGTTATCAATTGGCTCGCCCCTGGCTGCGAGTATTTCCTGCTTGTTTTTAAATACGGCTTAACAGTCGTGATTCATATTTTACGGTTATTACAATGTTACAAACTATCAAAAGAGACTGGTTCTCAAACATCAGAGGCGATCTGCTTGCCGGTTTAGTGGTTGCTCTGGCTTTAATCCCAGAGGCTATCGCTTTTTCAATTATTGCTGAAGTTGACCCTAAGGTTGGCCTTTATGCCTCTTTCTGTATCGCGGTTATCATTGCCTTTGTTGGCGGTCGTCCGGGCATGATTTCGGCAGCAACCGGCGCTATGGCTTTGCTTATGGTGACGCTGGTCAAAGAGCATGGACTTGAATATTTGTTGGCTGCTACGGTTCTTACCGGTATTTTACAAATCGCTGCAGGCTATCTTCGTCTTGATGGGCTGATGCGTTTTGTTTCCCGCTCGGTGGTTACTGGTTTTGTTAATGCTCTGGCGATATTGATTTTTATGGCGCAGATTCCCGAACTGATTGATGTTACCTGGCATGTGTATTTCTTTGTCGCGGTAGGTTTGGCCATTATCTATTTATTTCCTCTGATCCCTGTTATCGGAAAAATTCTTCCGTCGCCTTTGATTTGTATTGTCGGAATTACTATCGCTGTAGTGGCGCTGGGTTGGGATATACCGACGGTCGGAGATAAAGGTAAATTGCCTGATACCTTACCAATCTTCTTGTGGCCTGATGTTCCTCTGAACCTGGAAACATTGATGATTATTTTCCCAACTTCGGCGGCATTGGCTGTAGTCGGTCTTCTAGAATCGTTGATGACAGCTACCATTGTCGATGATTTAACCGATACACCGAGCGATAAGAATCGCGAGTGTAAAGGTCAGGGTATTGCCAATATTGGTGCCGGTTTGATGGGCGGTATGGCGGGCTGTGCCATGATTGGTCAGTCTGTGATTAATGTTAAGTCAGGTGGTCGTGGGCGTTTGTCGACCTTTATTGCAGGCTCTGTTCTTATTGTTTTAGTGGTTTTTCTGGATGAGTGGATTAGCTTGATTCCGATGGCCGCACTCGTTGCGGTAATGATCATGGTCTCAATCGGTACTTTCTCATGGTCATCTATTAAAGATCTCAAAAAACACCCGATGTCTACCAATCTGGTGATGGTAGCAACCGTCGTCGTGGTTGTCGCAACTCATAATCTGGCAATCGGTGTATTCGTTGGTGTCTTGATGGCGGCGCTATTCTTTGCCAATAAAATTGGCCGCTTTATGATCATTAAACGTACGAATGAGCAAAACGTGAGTTCACGCTACTATGAGGTGGTTGGTCAGGTGTTCTTTGCTTCCTCGGAGAAGTTTATTGGTGCTTTCGACTTTAAGGAAGCCATTGAAGAAGTCACCATTGATCTGACGCATGCCCACTTCTGGGATATCACTGCGGTTGGTGCGTTGGATAAGGTCGTTATCAAGTTCCGTCGTGAGGGCACTCATGTTAATGTAATTGGACTGAATGAAGCCTCAAAAACGGTTGTCGATAAGTTTAGTATTTATGATAAACCGGAAGAGGTTGAAAAGCTGATGTCTGGACACTAGTCTGCACCTGAGGAGAATGATATGAAAAATATAATTGCCTGTATTGATGGCTCTGCCATGTCAGCTTCGGTGTGTGACGCAGCGGTCTGGGCGAGCAAAAAGCTGGAAGCACCTTTGAATCTGCTCCATGTACTGGAAAAAACAGTCAGCCCTGAAAATGAAAACCTTTCTGGTTCAATTGGACTGGGTGCTCGAGAATCCCTGCTAGAGCAGCTAACCGAGCTTGATGAGAAGCGTAGCCGGATTGCGTTGGAGCATGGTAAGCATATGCTGGAAGATGCACGTCAGCGTGCTGTGGAGCAGGGTGCTACTAATGTCCTGATGCAACAGCGTCATGGCAGTCTGCTTGAGTCATTAACAGAACTCGAATCCAGTATGCGTTTATTGGTTATTGGGCGCTTGGGCGAAGATCATGATATTTCAGCCCATACTATTGGCTCGCAGCTGGAAAGCGTTATCCGCGCCATGCATGTGCCGATTCTGGTTGCGGTAGGAGAGTTCAAAGCTCCGAAGAACTACATGATTGCTTATGATGGTAGCGATACTGCCAACAAAGCTATTGATCGCGTCGCCGCGAGTCCTTTGTTGAAAGGTTTGGAAGGGCATATTGTGATGGTCGGTGATGATAACGAAAAAAATAATCAGGCCCTAAACCAAGCCACTGAGATTTTGAAAAAGCATGGCCACACTGTCCAGTCAGCATTAGTTGAAGGCGAGGTTATCGAAGCATTGAAAGCCTATCGCCATAAGGTTGGTATTGAAATGATGATCATGGGTGCTTATGGGCATTCCCGCGTTCGCCAATTCTTCGTTGGCAGTAATACCCAAACCATGATTAGCAACAGTAATATTCCACTTATTCTGTTGAGATAAAATCTGTTGCGTTAAACCATCCCTGAAAACGCTACTTGCATAAGTGAGTAGCGTTTGCCGAATAACTTCCCTGCATTACAATTGAGCACATTTTTTCTGCCGCCTACATGACGTCTACACAACTTTTATATTGCGCAACAAAAAAGGCCTTACATTGCTGTAAGGCCTTTTAAATATGGCTCCCCCTGCTGGACTTGAACCAGCGACATATGGATTAACAGTCCACCGTTCTACCAACTGAACTAAGGGGGAATTTTGCGTTCATCACTTTGTGTGCTGAACGGGGCGAGATAATAGACATATTTCGCTTAACGGTCAACACCCAAGTGATAATTTTTTTAAATTTAGGCCATTTTTCTGAGTCTTGCGATAGCTTCCTCAAGCGTTTCCATGCTTGCAGCATAGGATAAACGCAGGTGGCCTGGTGCGCCAAATGCCGAACCAGGTACCAGTGCCAGGTCCACTTTTTCAATCAACAGCTCAGCAAAATCAAGATCAGATTCACAGCCATGCTTGTCGATTAAACCCTGCATATTCGGGAAGGCGTAGAAGGTGCCGTCGCTTGGTAGGCAGGTGACTCCTTCGATACTGTTCAAAGCATGAACCAGGTAGTCATGGCGCTTTTTGAAAGCTTCAAGCATTGGCTTAATGCAGGACTGATCACCGGCTAGTGCTGCCGTGGCCGCTGCCTGACTCGGAGCAGCAGGATTCGAAGTGCTTTGCGACTGAATCTTTTTCATGGCGCCAATCAGGTCTGCTGGGCCACCAGCGTAACCAATGCGCCAGCCAGTCATGGCATAAGCCTTGGACACACCATTTAAAACCACTGTTCTATCATACAGTTCAGGGCAGACATTCAAGATGTTCACAAAAGGTTGTTCGGTCCAAAGGATATGCTCATACATATCGTCAGTGGCCACTACAACATTCGGGTACTCAAGCAAAACGTCAGCCAAGGCTTTGAGTTCTTCTTTGCTGTAGGCAACACCGGTCGGATTGCTAGGGCTATTGATGACAAACAATTTGGTTTTGTCAGTAATGGCGTTTCGCAACTGCTCTGGGGTGATTTTCAGGTGTTGCTCAATGGTGGTTTCAATGATGACCGGCTTGCCGCCTGCCAGGATGGCCATGTCGGGATAGGAAACCCAGTAGGGAGCAGGAATAATAACCTCATCGCCGTCATTGATTAGAGCCTGGCAAAGGTTGTAAAAACTTTGTTTGCCCCCACATGATACAAGGATCTGGTTGGCTTGATAGTCAAGGTTATTATCACGCTTGAACTTGTCGATAACAGCCTGCTTTAGCTCAGGTGTACCATCCACTGGCGTGTATTTGGTTGCGCCGCCTCTGATGGCTTCAATAGCCGCTTGCTTAATATGCTCCGGTGTATCAAAGTCAGGTTCACCGGTGCCCAATCCAACAACTGGACGGCCTTGAGCCTTGAGTTCCTTAGCTTTAGCTGCCACCGCAAGCGTTGGTGATGGTTTAACAAGTTTTACACGTTCGGAAAGTTGAATAGCCACCGTATCCCCTTAATTTGTTTGATCGATGTTGAGTGTGCGAGAATATCTGGCAATGATACTCCAACTTTTTCGCCCACCCAAGTTTTAGCAGCGTTGTTTTACATAGAGTGTATAAGTAAAAGTCATGAGCCAACAATTTGATATCCAATCGCCGTTCCCGCCAGCGGGCGACCAGCCCAAAGCCATCAAGCAGTTGCTGGAAGGACTAGAAGACGGTTTGTCACACCAGACACTGCTTGGGGTAACTGGCTCTGGCAAGACCTACACTATGGCTAATGTGATTGCGCAAAGCGGTCGCCCGGCGATTATTATGGCGCCCAATAAAACATTGGCAGCACAGCTGTATGGCGAGATGAAGGAGTTTTTCCCTAATAACGCGGTGGAATACTTCGTTTCCTACTACGATTATTATCAACCGGAAGCCTATGTTGCCGCTTCGGACACCTTTATCGAAAAAGACTCGTCGATCAATGAGCACATCGAGCAAATGCGACTTTCGGCGACGCGAGCTTTATTAGAGCGTCGAGATACCATTATCGTTGCCTCGGTATCCGCCATTTATGGTCTGGGTGATCCGAAAGCTTTCCACAGCATGGTGATGCACCTGAAAGTAGGGGATGCGGTTGACCAGCGATTCATTCTTAGACGTCTGGCAGAGCTTCAATACACCCGTAACGAATTTGACCTGCAGCGCGCTACCTATCGTGTGCGAGGTGATCTGATTGATATTTACCCTGCCGAATCGGAAAAACATGCAATAAGGATTGAGCTGTTTGATGATGAAGTGGAAACCATTCAAACCTTTGATCCGCTAACGGGTGAAGTATTGAAGCGTCTGACTCGCGTGACCGTTTTCCCGAAAAGCCACTATGTTACTTCGCGCCAGACGATTCTGGACGCCATTGAGCAGATTAAGGTGGATCTGAAAGAACGTCTCGCCCAGTTTTACGAGCAGAATAAACTGGTTGAAGCGCAGCGACTTGAGCAGCGGGTGAAGTTTGACATTGAGATGATGCAGGAGCTGGGTTATTGCTCAGGCATCGAAAACTACTCACGTTATCTGTCCGGCGCACAGCCTGGTGAGCCACCGCCTTGTTTATTGGACTATTTACCGCCTGATGCTTTGATGATTATCGACGAATCCCACGTAACAGTGTCGCAAATCGGCGCCATGTATAAAGGTGACCGTTCTCGTAAGGAAACTCTGGTTAATTACGGCTTTCGACTGCCTGCGGCTCTGGATAACAGACCTTTAAAATTTGAAGAGTTTGAACGAATATCGCCACAGACTGTTTTTGTGTCGGCAACGCCCGGTAAATATGAAGAAGAGCATGCCGGACAAATTGTCGAACAGGTGGTGCGTCCAACGGGACTGATTGACCCAGAAGTTGAAGTGCGGCCAGTCGGAACCCAGGTGGATGATCTACTTTCTGAGATTCACCTTCGAGTAGAAATAAATGAGCGTGTGCTGGTGACAACCCTGACCAAGAAGATGGCGGAAGATCTGACCGACTATTTGTCCGAACACGGTGTACGCGTGCGTTATCTTCACTCGGATATCGACACGGTAGAGCGCATGGAGATTATTCGCGATTTACGTCTAGGCGAGTTTGATGTACTGGTCGGTATCAATCTGCTGAGGGAGGGTCTCGATATGCCAGAAGTATCCTTGGTTGCGATACTTGATGCCGATAAAGAAGGTTTCCTGCGCTCAGAGCGTTCATTGATTCAGACCATTGGCCGTGCTGCGCGTAATCTTAGCGGTAAAGCTATCTTGTATGCCGATAGAATTACAGGCTCCATGGAGCGAGCCATTGGCGAAACTAACCGCCGTCGCACGATTCAGCAGGAATATAATGAAAAGCATGGCATTACCCCTATTGGTGTCAGCAAGAAAATCACCGATGTCATGGACACAGGCCATAGCAAAAAAAGTCGCAAAGTGGCAGAAAAGCTGGGCCAATACAAAGTCAAATCACTCGCTGATGCGGTAAAAGAAATCGCCCAGATGGAAAAGCAGATGCTTGAGCTGGCCAAAAACCTCGAGTTTGAAAAAGCCGCTAAGCTTCGCGACGAGATACAAAAGCTCAGAGAAGCGAGTCTGGCCAGCTGATTTATTCCGCACCTAGAAGGGCAGCCTTCGCTTGGATTCTCTTCGTTGCTCCTGCCCTAGGGTACACTACCAAAAGACCATTGCCACCAGCAAACTGCTCACCTCAAAACCTGTCATCTGACCCACAAGGATGTGGGAAATGCAGTGGCAATTCTTGGAGAATTGCCTGCCTGACGAAAGTCTGGCGACCGAAGGGAATCCCTTTAGGGAATCTGCTTTTAAATTTTGTACTGCCAAATTAATGCAGATGCGTGCTTTAAAATCGTGGGGATCTCTCAGGGGCTGCCCTTTGGGTGCATCACCCGTCTACGGATCGTTAAGAGCCAAGAGCAGATTCCGTATCGGAGTACGGAATGACAAGTATGTCGAGAATGGCATTCGCCATCAACGTGGCCCTATTTTGTGTTCAGATCTTACAGGTGGAATATCAATATAGGATGGGTTAGGCCTTGGCCGTAACCCATCTCGTTTTTTGCTGCACTCAGAGAGAAGGCTTCGCTGGGATTTACTTCGTCGCACCTACCAGAGGGCGGGTTTGGCTCTCCACCTCTTGGGAGCATCACCAACCTAAAATCTAAATTACCACCCTCTCTGTAGGGGCGAACTGCGTTCGCCCTAAGTTCCTTAATATAAAAAGAAAACCCTTTCACAAAATAAAATAGGCTTATTGAACCTTTGTTTAACTCCTTGCTCAGATGCTACAATGTGGCGCTAAGCTCAAGGTTGTATAGCCAACTGAAAATAGAGCATTAAGCCGAGGTTAATTAAACACGGCTATAGTAGTTCGATAATTTTATAATATTGTTTAAGTTTTTGATTTTACAGGTGAAGGTCTGGGAGTATTAATGACAAAGACAGTCAGATACAGCTTGCTTGTTTTGTTGTTCTTCGGTCAACAAGCGCTGGCGAGCCTTGATAAACAAGGCCTGAAGCAGTTTTTTCAGCATAAATTAGACAATATAAATCTTTTCATGCAGGAAAATCATGAAAAAGCCCTGCATAACCCTTCGATCTTAATGGCGTTTGTTGATAATGACTTACTGACAGTCTGGTCAGCGAAAAATACTATTCGCGCCATGCTGGGTGCTAAACGCTGGTCACAATTAAATCCCGAGCAAGAGTCGCAACTGATTCGTGCCTATGAGCAAACCATGCGTCGTTATCTTTATGAAGTCATGAGTCAATACCAGGGGCAGATTGCCACGGTAGACTCCATTAGACTGAACGCTAAGCAAAATAAGGGCTGGCTAACCGTTGTATTAGACAGCCCCTCATTACCAGATCTCGCCATTGACCTGAAAATCTATAAAGAAGACGGGTCATGGACTATTTATGACTTTAGTTTTCAAGGCATTAGCTTTGTTAAAATGAAGCAGAATTACTTCCAGACAACCTTTGATCAGAAAGGTCTGGAAGGGGTTTTAGCCGACCTTAATAATAAAAATCAAGAATTTAACAAAAAACTAAAGGTTGCTAGAAAGTGATAGATTGTGAAACAGGCTGGTATTTAATTCATTCTAAACCACGCCAAGAGTTCAGGGCTGAAGAGCACCTTAAAAATCAAAAGATTAGCTGTGTCTTGCCCTTGATAGAGGTTGAGAAGATCATTCGAGGCAAAAGACAAAAAGTCTCAGAGCCACTATTCCCCGGCTATTTATTCGTTGAACTGCAGACGGATGGGCAGGATTGGTCAAAAATCCGCTCTACCCGTGGTGTGCGTGACTTTGTTCGATTTGGAGGAGTGCCGGGTAGAGTGCCTCCAGCAGTGTTGGAACACCTGAAACTAATCGATACCACACAAACTAAGCTTGAAACCAATGCGCCTATAACCGGCGATAAGGTTGTCATTACTGATGGACCTTTTAAAGACCTCGAAGGTGTTTTCAAAATCAGTAACGGTGAAGAACGTTCGATCGTCCTACTCACGATCCTAGGTAAGGTGACTGAGATGGAGTTGGAGAATACAAAATTAAAAAAAGTCTAAATGGACGGAAATTAATTAAATCTTGCGGTTACAATTGTGAGCTATTTGACTATAATAGCGCGCGATTTGAGAATTTGTAAAAAAAGCGGACAAAAAACAAACAGATGGGCTGGCTGCTATGGTGCTTTGGGAACCAAAACCCACGGGCGGTAGCGTACCCGAATGATATGGATAAAATGGATAATCAATCTTTTTTAAAACAGGAATTTATTAATAAAATTAACGAGATAGCCATAAATGCGGGACAAAAAATTATGGCTATCTACGAAAAGGACTTTGATGTTTACGAAAAAAAGGATAAATCTCCTCTCACTGAGGCCGATCTGGCTTCCCATCAGTATATTATGAACGAGCTTGCGGAATTAGATGCTGGATATCCGATTCTTTCGGAGGAATCTGCTGAGATAAGCTGGCAAGAGCGTCAAACATGGTCAACCTATTGGCTTATTGATCCATTAGATGGCACCAAAGAATTCATAAAGAAAAACGGTGAGTTTACCGTCAATATTGCGCTTATCCATGAAAATGAACCTGTGCTTGGTGTGGTCTATGCACCAGTGATCGATACACTTTATTATGCAACGACTGAAATAGGCGCCTGGATGCAACAAGCAGGGTATTTAGCGCAGATTAAGGTAGCTGATCGCCCAGAAACTCCCGTTAGAATCGTTGGCAGCAGATCCCACCAGTCAGATGCAATGGCTGGTTACTTAAAGCAATTTCCAGATTATAAAGTGGTTCCAATGGGGAGTTCACTAAAGCTTTGTGTTGTTGCAGAAGGTAAAGCAGACTTGTATCCTCGCTTAGGACCCACCTGCGAGTGGGATACAGCTGCTGCACATGCAGTAGTAAATGCAGCTGGTGGTCGCTGTGTGATATTTGATGAAAATACTAATTCGGAAACTAAAGACCTGACCTATAACACCAAAGAGTCTTTATTAAATCCATACTTTATTGTTAAAGGGCCTGTTATCAATGAATAAGTTACTGGGTATATCATTGGGTTTTGTATTTGTTTTAAGTGCATTACTGTCACAATCAACATTTGCAGCTCAAGATTTGTCGCAAGCAAAGCAACTATGTGAGAACGCTTCGGCACAACAAAGAGAGATGGCAAGAGCGGCTGGCTATGATGTCGATGCTCTTTGTGCGTCTTTAAAGAACCAGACTTCTAGTAGTAATGGTCAGCAACAAAATGCAAGCTCCATTCTGCCCAGAGAAATAGAACAGTTTCCTTTAGAAAAAGAACTTAAAGACTCAGGGGAAGATACGCAAGAGACGGAAAAAAAACCTAAGATTGAACAAAAGCTTGAAAAGTTCGGTTATGATTTATTCGCGGGTGTGCCCACCACTTATACACCAGTAACCGATATCCCCGTGCCATCAAATTATGTTGTTGGCCCTGGCGATGTCATCAAGATTCAGCTCTATGGTAAAGAAAACAATAGTTATGAGCTGACCGTTTCACGAAGTGGAGATATACAATTTCCTCAATTAGGCCCAATTAATGTAGCAGGCTTATCTTACACCGAATTAAAAGAATCTTTAACACAACAAATTAGCGAACAATTTATTGGGGTCAAATCAAATATCAGTCTAGGCGAGCTAAGATCAATCCAAGTATTCATACTTGGTGAGTCATACAAGCCGGGTGCTTACACAGTTTCATCACTCTCTACCGTTATGAATGCGCTGTATGTCAGTGGTGGTGTTAAAGAAGTTGGTTCATTAAGAAATATTCAACTAAAAAGAAATGGACAGCTTGTCAGTACAATTGACTTATATGACTTCCTGTTGAAAGGCGATACACGCGCAGATCGCCGCCTACAATCTGGCGATGTCATCTTTATTCCTTCAGTAAAAAAGACTGCTTCGATTGCCGGTGAAGTTGTCCGCCCTGCTATTTATGAAATAAATGATGAAAAGACAGTTTCTGAATTGGTAGAACTGGCGGGCGGTTTATTGCCAACTGCTTACGCGCAAGATGTTCGAATTGAAAGAATAGATGAGAAAAACAGAAAAACAGCTGTTGATATCGACTTAATGACAATAGCTGGAAAGTCTACTGCAATTAAAAATGGTGATTTCCTAAAGATTTATCCTGTTGCAGATAAAAATGAAAATGTGGTTGAACTTTTAGGTCACGTACTGCGTCCTGGCTTGGTTGCATGGAAAAAAGGGATGCGCATTAGTGACTTAGTGCCGAGTGCTCAATACCTTAAGCAGAATGCTAATATTGATGCAGCCCTGATTATCCGTGAGACTAATTCCTTAGGTAATCTGCAGCCCCTAAAAGTCAATCTAAGAGAAGTACTCCAAAACCCCACAAGTAAGGAGAACCTCTCGCTTGAACCAAGAGATCGGTTTGTAGTATTGCCTAATGTTGTAGAAAGGGACGATTTGGAGAAGAAGTTAGAGGAATACTTTGAAAAGGAAGAAAAAGGAAAGAGTTACCTTACTGAGCAAGAGCTAACGAGCTTAAAAGCGGAGCTGACTCAAGAACTTAGGATGGAAGTATTGAAGTCGATTAATGTAGAACTGGTCAATCAAGCCAGTTTTAACTCTCCAGCCAAAGTTGTTTCAATTGATGGGCCGGTTAAGTTCCCCGGACAGTATCCTCTATCAAAAGACATGACTATAGTTGACCTTATTCAATTAGCAGGAGGGTTTGCGGAATCAGCTTATACTTTAGAAGCTGAAGTTACTCGCCAAGATTTAACCAACCCTCAGCAAGCAGATGTTCACCACATGCTTATTGACTTGCAACAAGAGTTTTTAGGGACGGTTCAACTTGAATTAAAACCGCACGATCAGGTGACGATTAAAGCAACACCTGAATTTAGGGATGTGGCCAGAGTGGAGGTTCTTGGAGAAGTAAAGTTTCCGGGGCAGTACACCATTCGTCGTGGTGAAACCTTATCGCAATTGATAAAAAGAGTGGGTGGTTTCTCAGAATTTGCACACGTGAAAGCGACAATCTTTTCAAGAAAGGAGTTGAGAGAAAGGGAGCAGGAACAAATCAAACTTTTGCAAGATAGACTTCGTCAAGAAATCGCAGCAACCGAACTTGAGCAATCAAACCTTGGCAAATCCGCAGATGTTGCAAAAGCCGAATCCTTGCTAGATGTTCTTGATACTACAGAAGCTACTGGGCGATTGGTGATTGATGTAAATGCGGTTCTGGAAGGCTCAGTCACAGACGTGGTTTTAAAAGATGGGGATAAGTTAATTGTTCCTGCCTTTAGACAGGAAGTTACGGTTGTTGGCGAAGTACAGGTACCAACATCGCATTTATACAACTCCAATTTGGACTTCATAGACTATATCGAAAGAAGTGGTGGTGAGAAAGAGACCTCAAACAGTGAAGCTATTTATATAGTAAAAGCAGATGGCTCGGTGGTGTTACCAAACAAGTCTTCCTGGTTAACGCATAGTGAAGCCGACATCGAGCCAGGAGATACCATTGTTGTGCCTCTGGACACTGACAGAGTGGATAGCTTGGAGCTATGGACTAAAGTCAGTCAAATAGTCTATCAGATGGCTCTAGGTGCAGCGGCTATCAATAGTTTCTAATAACGTTTTAAATTCTAGGGCAAACCAATAGGTTTGCCCTGTATAAAGATTGATGAAAAAAACTCTAATAACATTATTACTACTTAGCGCATCTATATCTAAAGCTGAGCCTTGGCTGGATACTCGTGATGTTTGGCTACGAGCAGACATTGAAGTTTTAGCTAACGAAGGAATTATCAAAACACCAATTACGACTTGGCCATTGCCGTGGGCACCTATAATAAAAGATCTCGAAGCGGCTTCAAGAGCTGACTTAGATGATAATATTTTACCGGTATTTCTTCGTGTTAAGCGTAAAGCAAGACTTGAAACGGATAGTGAAACCTATAAACGTTTATCATTGAAAGCAGGTAATCAGTCAAAGCTGTTGCGCCACTTCGGGGATGACCGACGGGAAAAGGCTGAAGTTAGTAGCCGATTAACTGGTGTTAGCAAAAACTTTGCATGGAATATTGAGGCTACAAAAGCATTCGATCCTCTAGACGGTGAAGAAGAAAGGCTTGATCATTCTTATGTTGCGACAATCTGGGGTAACTGGATCATTTCGGCAGGTTCTCAGGAAAGGTGGTATGGGCCAGGCTGGGACAGCTCCCTGATTCTGAGTAACAATGCTCGCCCAGTACCGGCAATTTCTCTGCAAAGAAATTACAGTGACCCATTTGAAACGCCATGGCTATCATGGATAGGTCCTTGGAGCCTAAATGCATTTGCAGGCCAGTTAGAAAGTGATCGTTTTATTCCACATGCTAAGTTATTGGGTATGAGCGTAACCTTCAAACCGTTTGAATCCCTAGAAATTGGACTTAGAAGAACTGCCCAGTGGGGCGGTGAAGGCCGACCAGAGTCATTATCAAGTTTAGTTGACCTCGTAATAGGAAGAACAAATTGTGATGAAATCGATGATGGATGTGGTGACCGGCTGAACTCAAATGAAGCAGGTAACCAACTAGCAGGAATAGATTTTGATTGGCGCTTACCCACCAAAAGTTATATTGGAAGTGTATATGGTCAATTGATTGGTGAAGATGAAGCAGGTTATGCTCCTTCGAGAAAGTTCTACCAGTTAGGATATAGCGCAAACTTTTATATCAGTGACTTTGCGGTAACTGGATACTTAGAATATGGTGATACAGAGAATGAATACGGTCCAAATGTGACCTATGAACATAGCATTTACCAAACAGGTTATCGTACTGAGCTAAAAAGTATCGGCTCCACTTACGATAACGATACTCAAAGTTTGGCACTTGGGTTTTTAGCGACCCATAAAAACGGTGACAGGTATAAACTCCGTTTCGCCAAAGTAGATTTAAATAGCGATGGAACCGGTACACATATCATAAACGAAGCAGCTATTAGCTTTAACCAAATTGAACTTAAGTATCAGCACCCAACCCGATATGGTCTGCTAGGAATTGAGCTCGATGTTAAAGACAAACTGATCGACTCTTACGGCTACCAACAGGACAAATACAACATTGGAATATCCTGGACCATGGAACTATAAGGCATCAATTGATAAGGTCAATACAAGTGTTTAACGGCATGCGTAGAGGCAATTCACGAATTGCCCGATAAAGTAGAAATGAGGCAGCTTAGTAGGTTGGTTATGTACTGCTAGGGTAGGATCAACGGTGTGAATCCCAACAGTACTTTTCCCAATCACGCAATAGGTAGGGGCAGGCCAATGTGCCTGCCAGAATAAAGAAATTAAATTATGAATCAAGAAAACAACCAACAAAACGTACAACCACAAAGCCAAGGCTATTACCCTCAGCCACAATACCAAGAAGACGAAATTGATCTTCGTGAACTCTTCTCGATAATATGGAAAGGCAAGTGGTTAATCATAGCAATAACATTTGTGTTCGCTGTTGGCTCGGTATTCATTGCACTCTCACTTCCAAACGAATACAAAGCAACCGCTTTAGTACAACCAAATGATAGTGGTAGCGGTGGAAAACTAGCATCACTAGCTGGCCAATTTGGCGGCTTAGCATCCTTAGCTGGAATTAACTTAGGAGCTGGCGAGTCAACAGATGCCGTAATAGCGATGGAAATCATGAAAAGCTGGGGCTTCGCAGAGCAATTTATCAAGAAACACGACTTAGCAGTTCCTCTATTTGCTGCTGAAGAATGGACTCAATCAACAAATAAACTTGTGATTGACGAAGACCTATATGATCCGCAACAAAATAAATGGATAAGAAAAGCTCCTAAAGGCAAGACTGTAGAACCAACAAGCTGGGAGCTTTATGAGCAGTTCAAAGAGAGACTATCGATAAGTCAAGACAAAGAGACCGGCTTGGTTAGTATTTCTGTAACTCACTACTCTCCAGTTATTGCAAAGCAATGGACCGACTTGTTAGTAAAAGAAATCAATAGTCACATGAAAGGAAGAGCTCTTCACGAAGCAAATGAAAGCATTAAATATCTGGAAGAGCAAATAAACCAGACATCTGTGGCTGAGATACGTACTGTATTTAGTGAGCTCATTCAAGAACAACACAAAACTAAGATGCTTGCTCAAGTGTCAGACGAATATGTTTTTAAAACCGTCAGTGAAGCAAAAATACCAGAAGAGAAAGACAAACCCAAAAGGACTTTAATTGTTTTGCTGAGCATATTTCTAGGTGGCTTCCTGAGTGTTGTATTCGTCTTTGTACTCAATTTCATAAGAAAAAAATAGGTTTCATGTCATGTTAGATCTTAAGGGTATTAAAATAGGGATTATTGGATTGGGCTACGTTGGCCTGCCTTTGGCTGTAGAACTTGGTAAAAAATATGAGGTAATTGGCTTTGACATAAATAAAAGTCGAGTACGGCAACTCGTTTCTGGGCATGACTATACATTGGAAGTCAGTGATGAACAGCTTAGAACCGCTAAGCATCTTGAGTTTTCGAGTAATATAGAAGATATAAAGCTCTGTAATCTTTATATAGTTACAGTCCCTACACCAATAGACGAAAATAATGCACCTGATTTAAGGCCCTTAGAAAATTCTAGCAAAATGCTTGCAAGCTGTATAAACCATGGCGATATCGTTATTTACGAGTCAACAGTTTATCCAGGAGCAACAGAAGAAGTGTGTATACCTATTATAGAGAAATATTCAGGTCTGCAATATAACAAAGATTTTTATGCAGGCTATTCTCCCGAGCGAATAAATCCTGGTGATAAGGTTAATACACTCACCAAAATATTAAAGATAACTTCTGGTTCTACACCTGAGGTTGCTGAGTTTATTGATCAACTTTATGGCTCAATTATTACAGCTGGAACTCACAAGGCTAGTTCTATCAAAGTGGCAGAAGCTGCTAAGGTAATTGAAAATACCCAGCGAGACCTGAATATTGCGGTTATAAACGAGTTTGCAAAAATTTTTAACAAGTTAAATATAGATACTGAGGAAGTTTTAAACGCAGCTGGTACTAAATGGAATTTCTTAAAATTTAAACCTGGCTTAGTCGGTGGGCATTGTATCAGTGTAGATCCTTATTATCTGACTCATAAAGCTCAAGAAGTCGGTTATAGGCCTGAAGTTATTTTAGCTGGTCGCAGAATAAATGATGGAATGGGAGAATATGTCGCAACTCAGTTAGTTAAAAAGCTTTCGAGTAAAAAAATACATATCGACGAGGCAAAAGTTCTAATCTTAGGGTTTACCTTCAAGGGCGACTGTCCTGACGTAAGGAATACTAAGATCATTGATATTGTTACTGAGTTAAAAGATTTTAATATGAGTGTTGACATCTACGATGGCTGGGCAGACCCATCAGAGGTATTACAAGAGTACGGTATTGAACTAATTAATGAACTAAAAGAAAATTATTATGATGGAATAGTCATCGCAGTAGATCATAGTCAGTTTAAAGAAATGGGAGCCGAAACTATTAGAAAGTTAGGGAAGCAGCTTCATGTTTTATACGATGTAAAGCATGTATTGCCGAAAGAAGAATCAGATTTAAGGTTATAAGAATGAAAAAGTTCGCATTAATAGGTGCCGCAGGTTATATTGCCCCCCGCCATTTGAAGGCCATTAAAGATACAGGGAATCATCTTGTCGTCGCAATGGACATTAATGATTCAGTGGGAATTATGGATACTTATTTCCCTGATGCTGAGTTTTTCACCGAATTTGAGGCTTTTGAGGCTTTTGTTGAAGATAGTGCAATGAACGGGGAAAAATTGGACTATATATCTATCTGCTCTCCTAATTACTTGCATGCCCCTCATATAAAATATGCTTTAAAAAATGGTATTGATGTTATTTGTGAGAAGCCATTGGTTTTGAGTACCAAGGACTTGGATAGCCTGTTGTCTTACGAAAAAAAATATAAAGCACGAATAAATTCCATTTTGCAGTTGCGTCTTCATCCCTCAATTATTGCTTTGCAGGAAAAGGTTCAGGCCGCTCCTAAAGATAAAGTTTTCGATGTTGAATTAACTTACTTAACGTCACGTGGTAAATGGTATCTAAAGTCATGGAAAGGTGTCGACGAAAAGTCAGGTGGTGTAGCAACTAACATAGGTGTTCACTTCTATGACATGTTGCATTTTATATTTGGTGATGTAACCCATAATGAAGTGCACTACAGGGACGAGAAAACGGCTTCAGGCTATCTTGAGTATGAAAGAGCCAGAGTGAAATGGTTTTTATCGATAGATGCAAAAAACCTACCTGAAAATGCAGTACAAGGTGAAAAGCTGACCTATCGAAGTATAAATATTGAGGGAGAAGAGCTAGAGTTCTCAGGCGGCTTTACGGACCTTCATACACAAAGCTACCAGCGAATTCTCGCTGGTAAAGGTTATGGAGTTGAAGATAACAGAACTGCCATAAAAACTGTTGAAGTTATTCGTGATGCTGCGATTACAACCAACTCAAGCAACATTCACCCATTGTTAGAAAAGGTTATAAGCTCATGAGCTATTACCAACATGAATCCTCTATAGTCGATGAAGGAGCACAAATAGGCGAGGGTAGTCGAGTTTGGCACTTCGTGCATGTTTGTGGTGGCGCTAGTATTGGTAAAGGTGTTTCGCTGGGTCAAAATGTATTTGTCGGCAATCGTGTCAAGATTGGCGATAACTGCAAGATCCAGAATAATGTTTCAGTCTATGACAATGTGTACCTGGAAGATGGAGTATTCTGCGGACCAAGCATGGTATTTACGAATGTATATAATCCTCGCTCACTCATTGAACGCAAAGATGAATACAAAGATACGATTGTTAGAAAAGGAGCAACGCTCGGAGCCAACTGTACTATCGTATGTGGTGTAACTATAGGTGAGTATTCTTTTGTGGGTGCTGGAGCAGTTGTGAATAAAGACGTACCTGCTTATGCCTTAATGCTTGGGGTTCCTGCTAAGCAGCGTGGCTGGATGAGTGAATATGGTGAGCAACTTGATTTACCACTCATCGGTGAAGGTGAAGCAGTTTGTGAACATACCGGTGACCGTTACGTATTAAATGGAACCACTGTTGAAAAGATTTCTTCAAAGGTATAACTAAGAATGATGCAATTTATTGATTTAGCAGCACAATATAAACATCTAAAGCAAAGAATAGATAAACGAATTCAAAAAGTACTTGAGCATGGTCAGTACATTATGGGGCCTGAAGTTCTTGAGTTAGAAGAAAAACTGGCTGATTATGTTGGAGCTAAACATGCAATAACATGTGCAAATGGAACCGATGCATTAACACTTGCCATGATGACTTTGGGGGTAAAGGAAGGCGATGCAGTTTTTTGTCCGACTTTCACTTTTTTTGCTACAGCCGAAGTGATTGCTTATGAGGGGGCGACTCCTGTATTTGTCGACTCCAATCCCGATACTTTTAATATCTGCCCTAAAGATCTTGAGAAAAGAATCCAAGAAGTAATTTCCAAAGGAGAGCTAAACCCCAAAGCAATTATAGCTGTGGATCTATTTGGATTACCGGCAAATTATCCAGAAATAGAAGCTATTGCTCATAAATATAATCTCAAGCTAGTCGAAGATGCTGCTCAGGGTTTTGGTGGTGAGATTAATGGTAAGCGAGCCGGTAGCTTTGGTGATATAGCTACAACAAGCTTTTTTCCTGCGAAGCCTCTAGGATGTTATGGTGATGGGGGTGCAGTTTTCACCAACAACGATGACTTTGCTGCATTGATTAAGTCGTATAGAGTTCATGGTCAGGGTAAAGACAAGTACGATAATGTTCGTATTGGAATGAATAGCCGTCTCGACACAATTCAAGCAGCTATACTGCTTGAAAAATTAGAAGAGTTCCCGGTCGAGTTAAAGGCGCGCAATGTTGCTGCAGACAAATACAACGCTGAGTTCAAAGGCAGATACAAAACACCATTTGTTCCTGAAGGTTATTTTAGCTCCTGGGCTCAATATACACTTCAGTCAGAGAATCGTGAAGTGGTTATGGGGCAGTTTCAGGAAAAGAGTATGCCCACTATGATTTATTATGGTACTTGTATGCATCAACAAACTGCCTTTGAATACCTAGGATACTCTGATAACGACTATCCTGTTGCAACAAGATTATCAAAAGAAGTTTTTAGCTTACCAATGCATGCATATCTAAGTAATCTGATTTGAAATTAAGAAATATCATTAGTCTAACTGGTGGGACTGTTGTTGCTCAGATTTTGCCTTTCGTTGTACTCCCTTTTTTGACACTAGGATTAGGTCAAGAGTCTTTTGGAAGGTTTTCATTGTTTTTTGTGTCTACCATGATGCTAGGGTCTATTAGCTCTCTTAGGTACGAGTATGCAATTAATGCATCTAAAAACAAGCAGGAGTCATGGTTATTAACTGTGCTTACCATAGACTTAAACTTAATATTTTTTGTGGTTTTAGGGTTAATTGTAACAACTTTAATTTATTTCGAAGTTTTAAGTCCTGAGTGGTTGCTGTTGCCGTTTTCAGTATTGCTCTTCAGTATAAATCAAGGGCTTCAGTCATATGTCAACTATCACTCGATGTTTAAACATATGGCTATTGCCAGAATTATTAACTCTGGGATTTGCTCAATACTTCAGCTTGTAATTGTATATTTTCTAAGTATCGATATTGGGGCTTATCTTGGGATGATAATTGGCTTTGTATTTGCCAATATTTATATATGTATAATTGCACCAAAAAAAATAAGTTTATTTTTGAATAAAAAGGTCTTATTTATTCAAAAGAAATACTCAGAATACCCGAAGTATATATTTCCAGGTACAGCGATAAACTATTTTTCATCTAATATGCCGATTTACTTCCTTTCTATTTTCTATGGTAATGTTTATGCGGGATATTACAGTCTTGCAATAAGAATTGCTGGTGCTCCGACAGTAATAATTGGTCGATCAATCGGTGAGGTTTTTCGTGTTACTGCACTTAAGGACTATCTAGAGAAAGGCAGCTTTAGAGAGGTTTTTTTAAAAACCATTTCTTATTCTTTTATCATAGGGTTAGTCGGGTTTGTATTCTTGTTTTTATTTTCAGATTTGCTCATTTCATTATATTTAGGTGCAGAGTGGTTAAATGTATCAAGCTATATTAAGATTTTACTGCCTATGTTTATTTTACAGTTTTCTCTTGCACCTATTACTTACACAATGATGATAACAGGAGCTCAGCATAAGGACTTTGTCTGGCAGGTCTTTCGTTTACTTCTAGTATCCATGTCATTATTAGCTGCATATTTAATTTATGACAATGATATTAGTATAACAATTGCATCCATGATAAGTTTGTCTGCATCCTTTTTGGTGTATTATTTAATAGCTTATAATGAAGCAAGTGGGAAATGAGTTTGTTGCTAGCTCATAAAAGATTAGTTTTCATTGTTTCAATATTAGTTTATTGCCTTTCACTATATTATGCTTATTCAAGTGTGGCAGTAAAAAACTTTCATTACTTTGGTTACGGTGACGGAGCCCCATCTTTTGTCGACTTGGTTTCAATTATAATATATGGATTGATACCGGCAATTATAATACCGCTTAATAATGCCAGACCTAGCTCATATATAGTCATGATTATTTATCTCATAATATATTTGCCAAGTTTGATTATTATAAACGATTCTGGCATTACACTTTATATTGAGAAGCGAGCTTTAAGCTTTATTTTGTTTCTCTCTTTTATCATAAATGTTATAGCTACAAGAATACCATTATTAAATGTATCGAAAATTAGGTTAAACCTAAGCTTGAACGTTTATGACTTGGTTAGTGCTGTTGCGGTTTTATTATTTTTTGTTGTTGTCATCTATTTATCACAAAATTTTTCTATCATAGGCTTGAGTGATATATATGAAAAAAGGGATGCTCTGCATGATATAGAGCTTGGCAAGGCTGCATACCTACCTGTTTGGCTTTCTAACTTTTTTGCGCCGATTCTGATTGCTAGAGCTATTATAAAAAAAAGAAGATTGCTATTGATATTTGGTTTTGTTATTTACTTATTTCTTTTTTTTACAATTGGAGCCAAGCTGTATTTGCTGGCACCGGGCTATTTCGTATTAAGCTATTTATATTTAAAGTATTTACCCACTAAGTTTCCTGTCCTGCCCATCTTGTTTTCTGGAATGTTGTTATTTCCTATCATAATTCATTTGAGTCAGCTCCAAGACCTGGCTTTTCTTTATGAGGGCATAATATCTATGAGAGTCTTTTTAGTGCAGGGATTATCGCCCTTGATTTATAGTGACTATTTCTTCAATCATGAGTTTACTTATTTTTCACACGTGTCTGTGATCAATGAGTTTGTCACTTACCCTTATAACCAGAAGATACCATTGGTACTGGACGATTATTACGGGCTCGGAAATTTTAATGCGCCTTATTATGTTAGTGATGGGTTGGCAAGTGCTGGGTATATCGGTATGCTAAGTATGGCGTTGGTTTTCTCAAGTTTCTTCTATATATTCGACTGTTTAGCTAAAGGCCATGATGGTAAGATGGTCATATTGTCAATTTCTGTGTTCGTGGTCTCCTTGTCTAACTCTTCTTTACCAACATCGATTACCACATTTGGTGGAGCATTCTTTGTAATTCTATTTTTATTTTCCTCTCACGAAAGGACCAAAATTTGAAAATTGCTTATATTGTTGAGACCTATACCGAGGGTTTGGGCTATATTGATAACGTACTACCTAAGTGGCTTGCAAAACAGAATAATAAAGTTGATGTTATTACAGCTGGACTACCAGCTTACTATCAACACAAAGAGCAAAGTGTCGTTGATGCAGATCTAATTATCGGCACTAAGATTATGGATAAGGTTACAGTCCACACTGTTCCTACAATAAAAATAGCAAATCGAATTCTTTTCAGGAAATTAAGGTCCTTATTATCTCAACTAAAGCCTGATGTGGTGATTGTTAGAGGTCTGGCTTCCCCAGTGCTTGCACAGGTTATAATTAGCAAACTGACTTTAAAGTACAATATAATAACTTCGACTGGACTTGCTTACTCTGCAATAAATGATCAGTTGTCCTCAACGAGTTTATTTAACTGGAAAAAAGCAATTCATTTTATAAGCAGGAAAGTACCTGGCTATTTATTCAGTTTATTTATAAAAAAGTGTATTGCGTCAACTGATGATTGTGCAAAGGCTGCTATTGAATTCTATGGGGTACCAAAGTCAAAAACTAAAGTCATATCCTTGGGTGTGGATACAAGTATGTTCTCCCCTGCTCTTGGTTTAGAACTGGTTCAGAGCCGATTAGCGTTAAGAAAAGAAATGGGATTTGAGAAAAATGATCTAATTTGCATTTGGACGGGCAGGATTACCAAGCAAAAAGGAGTTGAGATTTTAGCCGAAGCTGTTGAGCAGTTAAATCGAGATGACCCCAGTATTAAGGCTTTGTTTATAGGAAGTGGCAGTCATCGGCATATCTTGGACAATTATACAGCATCTACGGTAATTGACTTTTTACCTTGGGATGAACTGCCGGCATACTACCGCTTAGCTGATGTTGCGGTTTGGCCTAAATCCTTAACAACAAGTACATTAGATGCCGCAGCTTGTGGTTTGCCAGTTATAATGAGTAATAGAGAGAGTGCTGTTGAGCGATGGAATGGATTTGGGTCAGATTATGTTGAGGGCGATATTGAGAGCTTGAAGAAAACTATTCTTAAATTTAGCAACAGTCAACTTAGAGAAAGAACTAAATTTGTAGCGCATAAAATAATGGATGACAATTTTAGTTGGCAGGTCATAGCTTCTAAATTCTATCAGGAGATAAGTGAATGAGTGCTTTGTTAGCCCGTTTAAGAAGTAATGATAAGCTGTATGCTGGATATCGACGACTTGTCATGTGGTATAAAAGAAAGAGGTATGGTTTAAGTAGTGTTGCTAACACTTTCTTTATGTCAGGCAAAAGCATAATATCAAAGGACTTCAAGGCTGGCGAGTATAGTTTTGTTGCTGAAGATTGTAGGATTGGGCCTAAGGTAATAATAGGTAATTATGTTATGTTCGGACCTAAAGTCAGTATTGTTGGTGGTGATCATGAGTTCACAATACCAGGGGTTCCTATAATCTTTTCAGGGCGGCCCGAATTAGGTCAAACCATTATTGAAGATGATGTTTGGATAGGTTTTGGTGCTGTGATTATGGCAGGTGTAACGATTGGAAGAGGTGCAGTCATTGCAGCATCATCAGTTGTAACAAAGGATGTTCCTCCGTATTCAATATGTGCAGGTATTCCGGCGAGAGTATTGAAGTTTAGGTTTGGTGAAGATGAAAGAGAGATTCACGATGAGATGCTTGCTGGAAAGATTTTCCGTGGAAAATTTTGTGATAAAAAAGAGTAGTGCAAATAATGTTTAAAGGTAAAATTTTACTAATAACCGGTGGAACAGGCTCATTCGGAAATGCTGTTCTTAACCGATTCTTAGAGAGTGATATTGAAGAAATCAGAATTTTCAGTAGAGATGAGAAGAAACAGGATGATATGCGCAAAAAATACAATCATCCTAAATTAAAGTTCTATATTGGTGATGTTCGCGATTATAACAGCATTCTTAATGCGACCCGTGGTGTGAATTTTATTTTTCATGCAGCGGCACTCAAGCAGGTACCAAGTTGCGAGTTCTATCCGATGGAAGCGGTGAAAACCAATGTTCAAGGAACCGAGAATGTGCTTGAAGCTGCGATAATTAATGGTGTGTCACGCATTGTTTGTTTAAGTACAGATAAAGCTGTTTATCCAATTAATGCGATGGGTATTTCAAAAGCCATGATGGAAAAAGTGATGGTTGCAAAAGCCCGCAATTTAAACTCTACCAAAACAGTTATTTGTGGCACCCGCTATGGTAATGTCATGGCTTCGCGTGGTTCTGTTATTCCCCTATTTGTTGATTTAGTTAGGGCAGGTAAGCCCATAACCATTACTGATCCCAACATGACTCGATTTATGATGACACTGCAAAACGCAGTAGATCTAGTGTTATACGCTTTTGAGCATGGTAATAATGGAGATATTTTCGTACAAAAAGCACCAGCAGCAACCATAGACATACTTACTCAAGCGCTACTGAAGTTAATGCAGAAGCCTGAGCACCCTGTAAATGTAATTGGCACCCGCCATGGAGAAAAATTATTTGAAGCGTTGCTTAGCCGCGAAGAGCGTGCGTGCGCTATTGATATGGGCGACTACTATCGTGTCCCCCCAGATAACCGCGATTTAAACTACGACAAGTTTTTTGAGCAGGGAGATAAGAAGATAAACGAACTGGAAGATTATAATTCACACAATACTGAGCGGCTTGATGTTGATGGAATGCAAAAATTATTGTTAAAGCTTGATTTTATACGAGCGATAGTGGCTGGCGAAGAATTCGAACTGGACGATTAGCATGAAAATTTTAGTTACGGGTGCACAGGGATTTATTGCAAAAAACTTGATTGTACGTTTAGCAGAGCATGGCTATACCGATATCGTTCGCTTTGATAGGAGCCATTCCATAAACGACCTACAAAGTATTTTATCTGATGTTGCATTTGTTTTTCACCTTGCAGGTGTAAATCGACCTAAAGATGACAAGGAGTTTTTACAGGGCAATACTGACCTCACCGCGCACTTAGTAGACGCTCTTAAGAAAACACAACGACGAATTCCGCTGGTGTTTACATCTTCTATTCAAGCAGAACGAGACAATGCTTATGGTCGTAGCAAGCTGGAAGCTGAAAAATTGGTGTTAGGTTACATGCAAGATACTGATGCTCCAGCATACGTGTACCGATTACCAAACGTATTTGGTAAGTGGTGTAAGCCTAACTACAACTCGGCTGTAGCAACCTTTTGCCATAACATCGTCAAGGGCTTACCTATCACTGTCCATGATAAAAACGCTGCGTTATCATTAGTCTATATTGATGATGTTTGCGATGCCATTATAAGCTTGCTGGGTGATAAAGAGAACGGTGGTTATAAGAATGTTACCCCTGTTTACCAGACTACAGTTGGTGGTGTAGTAGAAACGCTACAGAAATTTAAACAAAGCAGAGATAATCTCGTTATTGAAGATGTTGGTGTGGGTTTAACTAGGGCGTTGTACTCGACTTATCTAAGTTATTTCTCACCTGAGCAGTTCTCTTATCTTATACCTGGTTATACAGATCCACGTGGTACCTTTGTGGAAATGCTTAAAACCCCAAATACAGGTCAGTTTTCATTTTTTACTGCACACCCGGGAGTAACACGCGGTGGTCATTATCATCATAGTAAAAACGAGAAATTCTTAGTTATAAAAGGTAAAGCTAGTTATCGTTTTAAACACATTATCACGGATGAGTTTTTTGAGCTCACAACTGACTCAACCGAACATCGCATTATTGAGACTATTCCAGGTTGGAGCCATGATATTACTAACGTGGGAGACGAAGTGTTAATAGTTATGTTGTGGGCGAATGAAATCTTTGATCGAAATAACCCAGATACTATAGCGAGTCCTTTAGTATGAGTAGTAAAAAGTTAAAAGTAATGACGGTAGTAGGCACTAGACCTGAGATTATCAGACTATCGCGTGTGATCGCTGCGCTGGATAGCCACTGCGAACATATTATTGTTCATACTGGTCAGAACTACGATTTTGAATTAAATCAGGTTTTTTTTGACGATTTAGGCGTGCGTAAACCAGATTATTTTTTAAATGCAGCTGGTAGCACTGGTGCTGAAACCATTGGCAATGTCATTATTGCGGTTGATAAAGTTCTGGCAGATGTTAATCCAGACGCTATGTTGGTACTGGGTGATACAAATAGCTGTATGGGGGTTATTCCTGCAAAGCGGCGTAAAATTCCGACTTTTCATATGGAAGCCGGTAATCGTTGTTTTGATATGCGTGTGCCGGAAGAGATAAACCGTCGTATTGTCGACCACACTGCCGATGTAAATTTAACCTATAGCACGATAGCTCGTGATTATTTACTATCAGAAGGAATACCTGCCGATAGAGTAATTAAAACAGGTAGTCCAATGTTTGAGGTACTGAACTACTATATGCGACAGATTGATGCATCAGACGTTTTGGACCGCCTTGAATTACAAAGTGGAAAGTTTTATGTGGTTAGTGCACATAGAGAAGAAAATGTAGATTCACCAAAGAACATGCATAAGCTTGCCGTAGTTCTAAATGAGCTAGCTGATAAATATCAACTACCTGTAATCGTATCTACGCATCCTCGTACACGAAAACGAATTGAAGAACAAGGACTAAGTTTTCATCCACTTGTCCAGTTATTAAAGCCTCTAGGTTTTCACGATTACAACAAGCTTCAAAAATCAGCTAAAGCAGTATTGTCAGATAGCGGTACAATTAGTGAAGAGTCTTCTATTATGAATTTCCCAGCGTTGAACATCCGGGAGGCGCATGAACGGCCAGAGGCTTTTGAGGAGGCCTCTGTCATGATGGTGGGGTTAGAAGTGGAGAGAGTATTGCAGGCTCTTGAGGTCTTAGAAAGCCAGCCATGTGGTGAAGTTCGTTTGTTAAGACCTGTCTATGACTATAGTATGCCAAATGTGTCAGATAAAGTTGTCAGAATTCTACACAGTTATCGTGATTATATAATGCGTGTTGTTTGGAAACAGTATTAAAGTGTCCGTCGCTAAACAAAAGGTGTTTATTGTTACCGAATATATTGGTCTTAACCATAATTCAACCGCTTATTATTGGGCAAAAATAGCACAGTACTTCGATTCAACATTTGATTTACAAGTAATTTGCCCAAAAAACTCTTACACTGAAGTTTTTTTTGAAGAAACTGGTATCAAGGTCGCTTATGTTAAAGGTAATAAATTCAACAAAAATAGGTTGCTAACTAGAGTAATGGGTCAACTTAACTACAGTTGGTCGCTAAATAGAACAGTTGTTTCTTTAGTAACGAAAGATGATCTAGTCTTTAGTGGGACGAACCCCATTATTGGGGCTTTATTTATGGCTTTGTTGAAGAAGTATAAAGGGTTTAAGTGGTTAGTACTATGCCATGATATTTTCCCTAACAATCTTATTCCTTCGGGCGTAATGCGACCTAATCTCCTGTATGAATTTTTGAAGAAAATTTTTAAAGTGGTTTATACAAAACCCGATGCTATTGCTCCAATAGGTAGGGATATGGCAAAAATATTAGTGGATATAGGAGTGGCCGAAGACAGAGTGCATGTTATCCCAAACTGGGCTGATCATGAAAAAATAGAGGTTTGTTCAAAAGTGAATAACCCAATCATAAAAGACCTCGGTTGGGAGAACGACGTAGTATTTTGTTACTTTGGAAATATAGGTCGACTGCAGGGTGTGCCTATGTTACTAGAAGCGATAAGAAAAGTTAAATCGAAGAATGCGCGGTTTTTATTTATTGGTGGCGGAGCTGAACAGGATTTAGTCGGAAAGTTTGTTTCAGACTCGGATAACTATAATACATACTATTATGGTGAATTATCTTTGCAAGATAACGACTTGGGGCTGGGCTCTGGAGATGTTGCCCTTGTTACCTTGAATAAAGGAATGTTCGGACTCGGCGTCCCTAGCAAGGCATACTTTTCAATGGCCGCCGACAAACCTATTTTGTTGGTTGCGGATGAGGGCTCAGAGCTCGAATTACTGCTTAGAGATTATAATTTAGGCTGGTTTTGCAAAAGTGGTTCTGCATCGCTTTTGGCAACTAAAATTGATGAGATTTGTGAGCAATTTAGCAGAACTAAAGTACTCTACTCTCCAAGAGCAACCCTGATTGAGAATTTTTCTGAAAAAAATTCACTCGGACAGTATTTGAAGTTAGCAGAAAAAATGTTTAAAAGTTGAGAGAGAATGTCAAATAGGTCTTCAGAAAATTTATTAATATCAGGTGCAAGTGGTTTTATAGGCCGACATCTTGTGAGATCTTTAGTCAATCATGGTTCTTCTTGTATTCGATTAACAAGAGATAAAGCGGCTTCTGTTGAAAATTCAATTTATATTAATGAGATAAAAGATAATAACATTGATGTTGTAGTGCATCTTGCAGCTAGGGCCCATGTGTTAAATGGTGGGAAACATGAACCTTTGTCAGATTTAATAAAAGCAAACTCTGATTTTACTGTTTCAGTTGCATATGAAGCTGCAGCTGCAGGAGCAAGAAGATTTATTTTTTTGAGTACGGTTGGGGTTAATGGTGTCTGTAATAAATCTCCGTTCACATATCTAGATAAGCCCTCTCCTGTGGAGCCTTATGCTTTTTCAAAGTTTGAAGCTGAAAGAAGGTTAAAGGCAATTGCAAAAGAAACTGGTATGGAAGTAGTTATTATCCGACCTCCGCTTGTTTATGGGCCAAATGCTCCTGGAAACTTTGGAAAGCTGATAAAGCTTGCTAAGAAAAATCTACCGTTACCATTTGGTGCAATTGATAATAAACGCAGTCTAGTTGCGATTGATAATTTAATTGACTTAATAGTTACCTGCATTGAGCACCCCAATGCAGCAAACCAAACTTTTTTAGTCAGCGACGGTCATGATGTTTCGACTACCGACTTACTTAAAATGTTAACACGTGCAGCAGGACATAAGCCCAGACTGTTGCCGGTGTCAGTAAGCTGGTTGAGGTTTGCTGCAAAGCTAATTGGGAAACAAGCAGTCATAGATAGGTTGTGTGGAAACTTAGAGGTAGACATAACGCATACCAAAGAAACGCTTAACTGGAGGCCTCCTATAAGCCTTGATGAGGGAATTAAGCGCTGCTTTATTGAAGAGGAATTATGTTGATTCGTTTTATAGATGTTATTTTTGCCTTGTGCGGTTTAGTACTCGGATTGCCAGTGTTGATTATTATTACTGTTATTGGTTTTTTTGATACTGGTTCACCAATTTTTCGACAGGTACGGGTGGGGTATAATAAAAAGCTATTTACACTTGTTAAGTTTAGAACTATGAAAGTCGATACAATAAGCGTAGCCAGCCATTTAGCAAGTGCTAGCTCGATCACTCCATTTGGTCGTTTTTTGCGTAGCACAAAATTGGATGAGTTACCTCAGCTTTGGAATGTATTAAAAGGGGAAATGAGTCTTGTTGGGCCAAGACCTGGGTTGTTTAATCAGCAGGAATTGACGGAGGCCAGAGACAGGTATAATGTTTATAAAGCTCGACCAGGCATTACCGGCTTAGCACAGGTGAAAGAGATCGATATGTCTACCCCCGAATTACTGGCCAAAACAGATGCAGAAATGATACAAAATCTAACTTTGGCTAATTATTTTAAGTTTATTTTTATGACTGTAGTGGGCAAAGGCTCTGGTGATAGAGTTAAATAAAAGTATAGGATATTTTATCGTTATTCCGATGGTCTTTTTATTGGTGATATTCTGACTACAATAGGAGATAGAAAATGGAAGGTATATTAGAAAAATTACTCTCAGCACCAAGGCCAGTAAAGAGAATAATTACTTATGTGGTTGATTTTGGCATCCACATTTTTTCCTATTTTTTAGCACTGTATTTGACATTCAGAAGCTTTAATATTAGCACTATAGATAACAATTTTTACATTCACTCAACAATTACGATTTTTATATCGATTACATTCTTGGCTACATTAGGGTTTTATAGGGCTGTAAATCGATATATTAGTTTGAAGATTTTAATTGCAGTATCTCTTGCATCAAGTTTATCCGGTGGGAGTTATTATCTGCTCGGCTCGTTCTTAGATGTTGACTATGTTGTTGTTTCATCGGCAGTGCTTTATGGTACAGTTTTATGCATTCTACTAGGAGCTTCCAGGCTTTTAGTAAGATCATATTTTAGCACAAGGTACAATACGCAAAAGAAACGTGTCGTAATATATGGAGCGGGGTCAGCCGGGAGACAGTTAGCCACTAGTTTATTTAATGGTACAGAATATTATCCCGTTGCTTTTGTTGATGATGATAAATCTATTGATGGGGTTGTAATTCAAGGGCTTAAGGTTTATAGCTCATATGCGCTTAATAATTTGGTTCAAAACTATGATGTTGAAAAAGTTTTGTTAGCATTGCCTAGTATTTCGCGTGCTCAACGGAAGATTATCATTGGTAGAGTAGAAGAAGCAGGTGTTGCAGTTCAAACAATTCCCGGTATGGCAGATATTGTTGCAGGGAAAATGAAAATTGACGAATTTCAAGATGTTGAAATTGAAGACCTCTTAGGAAGGGATCCTGTTCCTCCAGTTAAAAAGCTATTTAAAAAGAATATTTCTAATAAGGTCATTCTGGTAACTGGTGCTGGCGGCTCTATTGGTTCTGAATTATGCAGACAAATTGTAATGCTTAAACCCAAGGCATTAATTCTATTTGATGTATCAGAGTTTGCACTCTATCAAATTGATAAAGAGCTAAATGAGACGATTGTAAGTGGAAAGTTGAATGTAGTAATCAAGCCAATTCTTGGCACTGTATTAGACAAAAATAAAGTTAGTAAAGTTATAAGGCATTTTAGGGTTCAAACCGTCTATCATGCTGCCGCCTATAAGCACGTGCCTATGGTTGAGCATAATGTCATTGAAGGTATTAAGAATAATATTTTTGGTACTCTTAATGTTGCTTGCTCGGCAGAGGAGGCTGATGTTGAAAGTTTTGTTCTGATATCGACCGATAAAGCAGTCAGACCAACAAATGTTATGGGGGCAACTAAACGTTTTGCAGAGTTGGTTTGCCAAGCTATTGCAACCAAAAGCTGTGAGACATGCTTTAGCATGGTTAGATTTGGTAATGTTTTGGGCTCTTCTGGTTCAGTGATCCCTGCATTTAAAAAGCAGATAAAAAATGGTGGTCCAGTTACTGTTACTCATCCCGATATTATTCGATATTTCATGACAATACCCGAAGCCGCTCAACTTGTTATTCAAGCTGGTGCGATGGCAAAAGGCGGTGATGTTTTTGTATTGGATATGGGTGATCCTGTAAAAATTGTTGAACTGGCAAAAAAGCTAATTCTGCTAATGGGTTTAGAAGTCAAAAGTGAAACTAATCCTGATGGTGATATTGAGATCGTATACTCAGGGTTAAGACCGGGTGAAAAATTATATGAGGAGTTATTAATAGGTAATAACGTTCAAGGTACGGTTCATCCAAGGATCATGACAGCTAGCGAAAAGTATCTCTTATGGGATGAAATGTCATCTATTATCAGTAAACTTGAGACCTGCTGTATGAAAGGTGATATTCAAGGAATAAGAGATATACTTTTAGAGGCACCAGCTGATTATAACCCTAGTTCTGAGATTGAGGATTTTTTATGGGAGAATCCAACAGAACCCCTTTTAGCAGATTCAAAAGTTGTAAAACTAAAGCAGTAAGCATATGCCTTTATTAGAGTCTTACACATACAAGATTGATTTTTCATATCCAGCCATTAAGTAGGTATCACTTCTAGTTATTTAATTGACACAAACCACTCCATTATAATTTAATGTTTGTTGACACCCCTCTATAGGGGTGTTTTAGTATCTATTCCAGATAGGGCTAAGCATTCATTATGACCATTTCGTTATCTCACCTCCGTCAACTCGAATATGAGTCAATCCACATTATGCGAGAAGTTGTTGCCGAGTTTGATAAACCGGTAATGCTTTATTCTGTGGGTAAAGATTCATCAGTTCTTCTTCATCTGGCGCGTAAAGCTTTTGCGCCGGGTAAAATTCCATTCCCATTATTGCATGTTGATACCACTTGGAAATTTCGTGAAATGATTGAGTTTCGCGATCGCATGGCTAAGGAATATGACTTTGAGCTGCTGGTTCATCAAAACCCAGAAGGTCTGGCGATGAACGTAGGGCCTTTCACTCATGGCAGTGCGACTCATACGGATATCATGAAGACCCAAGCCTTAAAGCAGGCTCTTGACCACTATCAGTTTGATGCCGCATTTGGTGGAGCACGTCGTGATGAAGAGAAGTCTCGTGCCAAAGAGCGCGTCTATTCATTCCGTGACAAAAAGCACCGCTGGGATCCTAAAAATCAAAGACCTGAACTTTGGAATATCTATAACGGTAAAGTGCATAAAGGCGAAAGCATTCGAGTCTTCCCTTTATCTAATTGGACAGAGCTGGATATTTGGCAATATATCTATTTGGAGAATATCCAAATTCCTGATTTATATTTCTCCAAGGAGCGCCCTGTAGTTGAGCGTGATGGTACATTGATTATGGTCGATGATGACCGCATGCCATTGGAAGAGGGCGAAAAGCCCATAATGAAAAAAGTACGCTTCCGCACTTTAGGCTGTTACCCATTAACTGGTGCGGTTGAATCAGAAGCCGATACTCTGCCAGCGATTATTCAGGAAATGTTACTATCTAAAACCTCAGAGCGTCAGGGGCGTGTTATTGATCGTGACAGCTCAGGCTCGATGGAAAAGAAAAAAATTGAGGGGTACTTCTAATGTCACACGCATCACCTTTGATTCAAGAAGATATCCTAAGCTACCTTGAGCAGCACGAAAATAAAGAGCTACTGCGCTTTATCACATGCGGTAGCGTTGACGATGGAAAGAGTACTTTAATTGGTCGTTTGTTGCATGACAGCAAAATGATCTTTGAAGATCAGTTAGCGGCCATTACCGAAGATAGTAAGAAGTCAGGAACCACCGGCGATAAAGTTGACTTGGCATTATTGGTTGACGGTTTGCAGTCGGAGCGGGAGCAGGGCATTACTATCGATGTTGCCTATCGTTATTTCTCAACCGATAAGCGCAAGTTCATTATTGCAGATACTCCTGGACACGAGCAGTACACGCGCAACATGGCGACCGGAGCTTCGACTTCGGACTTGGCCATTATTCTGATTGATGCGCGTTATGGCGTTCAAACTCAAACACGACGCCACAGCTTTATCTGTTCCTTGCTAGGCATCAAGCATGTCATCGTTGCAGTGAATAAAATGGACTTGGTAGATTATTCACAAGATGTCTATAAATCCATTCAGGCCGATTATTTAAAATTAGCTGGAACTCTGGATATTCCTGATATTCGCTTTGTGCCTATTTCGGCATTGGATGGCGATAACGTGGTGAATCCAAGCGAGAACATGAAATGGTTCCGCGGCTCACCATTGATGCATTATCTTGAAATCACCGAGATTGCTCACGATATTAATACCGAAGATTTCCGCTTCCCTGTTCAATACGTCAACCGACCTAACCTGGATTTCAGAGGTTATGCGGGAACTATTGCATCGGGCTCCATTAAAGTCGGAGACACTATTCGTGCTTTGCCTTCCGGCAAGTTATCAACGGTGAAATCAATCGTTACTTTCGAAGGCGAGATTGAGGAAGCTTCTGCGCCAATGGCTGTCACTATAACGCTGAATGATGAAATTGATATCAGCCGTGGTGACATGATCGTTAAGAAAGACAACCTACCACACGTGTCGTCTCGGATGCGTGCCAAGGTTGTCTGGATGCACGAGCAGCCATTAACCGAGCACAAAGAATACTATATTAAGTTCAACAGTAAGCTGACCACTGGTGAGTTTGACAAGATTCATCACCGCATAGATGTGAATACAATGGTTGAGCATCCAGCTGGTCAACTGGAGCTTAATGAAATTGGTCTGGTTGATATATATATGAATGAACCAGTTATATACGATAGTTACAAATTTATTGATAAAACTGGGGCTTTTATAATTATTGATAAGCTCACTAATAATACTGTTGGTGCTGGAATGGTTGAGCAACCTCTTGTTGAAAGTGTCGAGGGGCTAGGTAAGAATAAAGTAAGTAGTATTGAAAAGATGCTTAACAAGATGATAAGAAAGCTTTACCCTCATTGGAACGTTAAGGATATTTCGAAACAATAAGTGATAGAGATTTATATGAACTCGAATATCGTTTGGCACCATCACAATGTGACTCATGAAGACCGCTGCAAGCAGAAAAATCAAAAACCTTGTGTACTTTGGTTTACTGGTTTATCTGGTTCAGGTAAGTCGACAGTGGCCAATGCTGTTGAGTCTCTTTTATTCGAAAATGGTAACCACTCTTACCTGTTAGATGGGGATAATGTTCGTCATGGGCTTAATAAAGACTTGTTATTCAGTGAAGAGGATCGTGTTGAGAATATTCGCCGCATTGGTGAAGTAACCAAGCTTTTTACTGACTCTGGCTTAATCGTATTATCCGCTTTTATTTCCCCTTTTAACGCTGACCGACAACAAGTCCGTGATCTACATGAGTCCGGAAAATTTATTGAGGTGTTTGTCGATACGCCTTTAGAAGTCTGTGAAAAAAGAGATCCCAAAGGGCTGTATAAAAAAGCACGAGCTGGGGACATCAAGAACTTTACGGGACTGGATTCGCCCTACGAAGCACCTCAAACCCCAGAAATTCACCTCAAGACAGACGAACATTCAATTGATGAGCTTGCACATCAGGTTCTTCAGCATTTAAGAGATAACGGCTTCATATCCTAAAATAATTGCTTGAACCGCAAAAAGAATATGGTAGAATTCCCGCTCTCAAAATAGTCGCGTAGCTCAGTTGGTTAGAGCACCACCTTGACATGGTGGGGGTCGGTGGTTCGAGTCCACTCGCGACTACCAAATATAAAAAAACCGTGCTTGTCACGGTTTTTTTGTATTTGAAAGACTTGGACAAGAACCACCGAAGGTGGTTTGACAAAATTGCCGGGAGCAATTTTGAACAGACTTCAGTCTGGCCCGAAGGGCGAGGGCAGGATAGCCCGAGTAGTCCACTCGCGACTACCAAATTCAAAAGAATGCCGCTTGATGCGGCATTTTTTGTGCTTGTAATAAATTCATGTGGCTTTGTAGGGTTGTGGCTGTAGGGACAACTCATGAGTTGTCCGTACGTGAGGTTGAGTGAGTTGTCCGTACAGGGGGGGAAAAGTAACGAGGTTACCGTGTCGCTAAGCTCCTCTTAATGACTAGTTAGATATTAGTCACTAGTTTTATCCTTAAACTCACACAAGTCTTCGATGATGCAGCTACCGCAGCGGGGGTTTCTGGCGAGACAGGTATAGCGTCCATGTAGGATTAGCCAGTGGTGGGCGTCGAGCAGGAACTCCTTGGGGACGAATTTGAGGAGCTTTTCTTCGACCTGGCGGACATTTTTACCGGGGGCGATTTTGGTACGGTTGGATACTCGGAATATGTGGGTATCTACGGCCATGGCGGGTTGTCTGAAAGCTGTGTTGAGCACTACGTTGGCGGTTTTGCGGCCTACGCCTGCCAGTGCTTCAAGATCTTTGCGGTTGTCTGGTACTACTGAGTTGTGTTTTTCAATGAGGTCTTTGCAGCAGGAGATGACGTTTTTTGCTTTGCTATTAAACAGGCCGATAGTTTTAATGTATTCCTTGAGACCTTCTTCACCGAGTGCGTAAATAGCTTCAGGGGTATTGGCGACCGGGAACAGCTTGCGGGTGGCTTTGTTTACGCCAACATCAGTTGCCTGGGCAGAGAGTATTACTGCAATTAACAGTTCAAAGGTTGAGTTATATTCCAGTTCGGTGGTTGGATTGGGGTTATTGTCTCGCAGTCGCTCGAATATTTCCTGGCGCTTTGCTTTATTCATGACTCAAAGCTTCTCCACTGTGTATGGGTGAGGTTTTTCTGGCTTTTGCCTGTTCGGCGCGTTTGTTATCAATGCCGTTTTTGATGGCGATTAAAATTCCGAGCCCGACAAATGCACCTGGCGGCAAGATGGCGAACAAGAATGTTGAGTCAGTCAGGTAAAACGAAATCGTTAAATCACTGGCCCATTCGCCAAACAATTGTTCGGCACCTGAGAAGAGGGTGCCCTGACCAATCATTTCGCGTAGCGCGCCCAGGGTACACAATACAGCAGTAAAGCCTAAGCCTTGCATGACGCCATCAAGCAGTGATGGGAAAAATTTATTTTTAGATGCGAAGGCTTCAGCGCGTCCAATGATGGCGCAGTTGGTGACGATCAGCGGAATGAAGATGCCGAGTGTCAAATACAGATCGTAAGTAAAGGCATTCATGATAAGCCCAACATTGGTCACAAAGCTAGCAATCATCATCACGAAAATCGGAATTCGAATTTCTTTGGGAATATAATTACGAACTAGTGACACTGAGCCGTTCGAGCCAGCCAATACCCAGGTGGTGGCAAGACCTAGCGCAAGACCGTTAATGAAGGTATTGCTGACGGCCAGTAATGGGCACAGGCCAAGTAATTGAACCAGTGCTGGGTTATTGTCCCAAAGACCATTTTTAATGATGGTTTTGTGTTCGGAATTAATCATTCGTTCCTCCACAGTTTTGCGGCCCTTCGAACAGCTGTTGCCTGTTGTTTTCGAAGAAGACCAATGTTTTTGCCACTTGCTGGATAACGGCTCGCGGGGTAATAGTTGCGCCGGTAAAAGCGTCAAACTGGCCGCCGTCTTTGCTAACTGCCCATTCTTCTATCTCTGGGTTGCTCAATGACTTTCCTGCAAAGTTTAATATCCAGTCACTTTTCTTGGCGTCAACTTTATCGCCGAGTCCTGGTGTTTCTTTGTGATCGGTCACGCGGACTCCAGCGATTGTTCCATCCTCATAAATGCCGACTACCATGGCGATTTTGCCACTGTAGCCATTGGGTGCCACTGATTCCATGACCACTGCAACTGGCTCTCCATCCTGACGCATACGATAAGCCTTCAAAGGTCTATCCGAACCAAGTTCGCTGGCATCGGCTATCAGAGTACAGTCATGATAAACGTCATTGTTGTATTCCTCTTGTGCCACCAGCTGGTTCAAGGTGCGTGCCAGAGCAGCTTCCATCTCGCCAGCTATGGTATCGCGTGTAATGTAGTAAGTTACGGCAATAAGGCCTACGCACACTGCAGCAAAAATCGCCAGAATCAATCCGTTCCTACTGATCATTTTAGTGAGCATCAGAGTCTCCTTGCGAGCGTTTTGCCTTGTGCCCATAGACTTTGGGCTTGGTGTAGTAGTCGAGCATCGGCACTGTCATGTTCATAAGCAAGACAGCGAAAGCAATTGCATCGGGGTAGCCACCAAAGGTTCGGATGATGACAGTTATCACACCAATGCCCAGCCCAAATATCCAGCGACCTTTTGGAGTAGTAGAGGCGGTTACCGGGTCAGTGGCAATAAAGAAGGCTCCTAACATTGTTGCACCCGCAAACAGATGAAAGCTGGGTGACAGGTAATGATCGGAATCCATGGCAAACATGATGAATGACATCAGCATCATGCCTAGAAGTACACCAGCTGGAAGTTGCCAGCCGATAACTTTACGGAACATCAAAAATAACCCACCGGCTAGGAAGCCAATGTTAACCCACTGCCAGCCAGAGCCAGACAAACCGTTAATGACCGCATGCGACTCAATCTCCGCCAGACGATAGCCTTGAGCCAACTCGGTTTTTACGTGATCGAGAGGAGTAGCCATGGTAAATCCATCAACTCCCATGCGTGCGGCAGTGATTGGTTCGCCACTCATGCTGGTGCCAGTGAAAATGTAGGATATCGCATCCATTAAGCTGACCGGGTTCTGCGCCAGTTCTGCAGGCGGCAGCCATGAGGTCATTTCTAATGGGAAGGAAATCAGCAATAGAACATAACCCACCATTGCCGGGTTAAACAGATTATTACCCAGGCCCCCATAAACATGTTTGGCAAAAACGATGGCAAATGATACGCCCACAACTGTCATCCACCAGGGCAGAAGCGGTGGTAGCGCAAGAGCCAATAGCCAGGCGGTCACTAGAGCGCTACCATCAAAGAGTATGGGCAGAATGGGGCGCTGACGAACTTTTAAGATAAGTGCTTCGGTCACTAATGCCGTGATGCTGGCAATAATGAGATTGACGATAACGCCCATACCAAAGAAATAGACCAGCGCGAACAGGCCCGGCAAGGTTGCGCCAATCACCCATAACATCATCTCCGTGACAGAAGTTGGCTTCTTAGCAAATGGCGAGGAAATCAGGCTCATGCGTCAGAGTCCTTATTGTCGGTGGTGCTGTTGTCAGCTTTGTTGTCGGCACTTGCTGGCTCGTCGTCCTGCTGCGCTTTTTTCGCTTTGACTCGTGCCAGCGCTGCGGCAACTGCTGCTTTCTTGGCATCATCTTCGCCAGCCGCTTCGGCTGCTTTGCGTCTGGCTTCTGCCGCTTTGCGGTGTTTCTCAGCTTTCTCACGCTTCACACGCTCCAGTCGTTCCTGTCGTGCTTCATGGCGTAAGCGAGCCTTGTCTGCTTTGGTCTTTTCGACTTTCTGGTTGCGAATGGTCGATTTGGCGTAGCGATAATATTGCACCAATGGGATATCGCTAGGGCAAACATAAGCACAGGCGCCACACTCGATGCAATCAAATAAGTCGTACTCTTCCGCTTTTTCAAACTCATCAGCCTTGGCGTGCCAATAAAGTTGCTGCGGCAGTAATGAGGCAGGGCAGGCATCCATACAGGCACCACATCGTATGCAGGGCAGAGCCAGATGATCATGCTTTAATTCTTTAGGCGCAGCCATGATGATGCAGTTGGTGGCTTTGACAATACCAACGCTGGGATTCGGCAATTCAAAACCCATCATGGGGCCGCCCATCACCAGAACACCTGGGTTTTGGGCATCGCAGAAAGTCATCAGGTGCTCAACAGGAGCTCCAAAAGGAACTTTGTAATTGCCGGGCTTCTGGCATGCTTCACCGGTCAGGGTGACAACGCGAGATATCAATGGCATACCAAACTCGAAGGCTTCGTAAATAGCGAAACAGGTGCCGACATTGTGCATGACCAAACCTAAATCAGCGGGTAAGCCACCATGTGGAACTTCCTTGCCGGTTAAGAGTTGAATGAGTTGCTTTTCACCGCCGCTAGGGTACTTGGTTGGTACCACTGCAATTTTAACCGCATCCATTCCCAGCTCTTTGCGCGCAGCGACTAAGGCATCAATGGCATTAGGTTTGTTGTCTTCAATACCAATAATGATATTAAGGTCATCATAGAGCTGACTAATAATGTCCGCGCCTTTTAGAACTTCGACTGCATGTTCCTGCAGCAGGCGATCGTCACAGGTGATATAGGGTTCGCACTCAGCTGCATTAATGATAAGGGTGTGAATGCCTGATTCTTTTTTCAGTTTGATATGTGTCGGGAAGGAAGCGCCGCCAAGCCCTACGATGCCACTTTCACAAATATGTGCGAGAATTTCGTTGCGCTCTAAATCTATAACATTAGATTTTGGTTTTAAGTCGCACCACTGATCTTTGCCGTCGGTTTCAATCACCACGCATAAATCATCAAGGCCCGATGGATGGGCAATGGGCCGTTTTTCAATGGCAACCACAGTACCTGAACTCGGAGCATGCTGGAATGTGCTGAAAATACCATCGCTTTCGGCGATGACCTGGCCTTTTAAGACCTTATCACCAACGTTCACAACTGGCAGTGATCGGTTGCCAGCCTGACCTTTGAGATTAATGATCAGCTGTTTTGGTAGTGGAATATTTTGAATCGGGGTCTGATTCGATTCAAGTTTGTGTTCTTTCGGGTGAATGCCGCCGTGGAACTCAAAAATTGGAATTTCAGATTTGTAGTTGGAGCGTTCCATTATGAGCTCTCCTTACTAAAAATCTGCTTGATTGGAATCTGGTTTAACTCCATCTGTTCAGGCTGTTGCCATTTCCAGGTGGCAACTGTCTGCGGGATTTCGATCATATCAATGCAATCCACAGGGCAGGGTTCAACGCATAAATCACAGCCGGTGCATTCGTCGATAATAACGGTATGCATTAATTTCGGAGCGCCCAGAATGGCATCGACAGGGCAGGCCTGAATACATTTGGTGCAGCCAATACACTCGTCTTCGCGAATGTAGGCAACGCGTGGAGGTTTTTCTTCACCGCGTTCTTCATCGAGTGGAATCACTTCTCGACCCAGAAGGTCTGCGAGAGCTTTTACACCCGCTTCGCCACCTGGAGGGCACTTATTAATAGCATCGCCATTGGCAATGGCTTCTGCATAAGGCTTACAGCCCGGATAGCCGCATTGGCCACATTGAGTCTGTGGCAATATGTCATTGATCTGATCAACAATCGGATCGCCTTCAACTTTGAATTTCACCGAGGCGAAGCCAAGAATAGCGCCGAAAATCAGACCAAGCACAGCAAGAATAATAACTGCTACCAATAAATCCATGCGCTACCTTACAGCTTAACGAGGCCAGAAAAGCCCATAAAGGCGAGTGACATCAATCCCGCAGTGATCATTGCAATGGACGCGCCCTTGAAGGGGAGTGGCACATCCGCTGCTGCTAAACGTTCACGCATAGCGGCAAATAAGATTAGAACTAGTGAAAAGCCCACCGCAGCACCGAAACCATAAATTACCGACTGTACAAAGTTATGGGCTTCGTTAACGTTGAGTAGTGCGACACCGAGTACCGCGCAGTTAGTGGTGATTAAAGGCAGGAAAATACCCAACAGTCGATACAGAATAGGACTGGTCTTATGAATAATCATTTCCGTCAATTGCACCATTACAGCAATGACCAAAATAAAGGAAAGTGTTTGCAAGTACTCCATGCCAAGAGGGGCAAGGATAAAGGTATTAACGATATAGCTCAGCGCTGAAGCCAGCGTTAAAACAAAGGTGGTCGCCACCGACATACCAATGGCTGTTTCCAGTTTTCCGGAGACACCCATGAACGGACAAAGCCCGAGGAACTTCACCAGAACAAAATTATTGACCAAAACGGTACCGATAAAGAGTAGCAGATACTCGCCCATCAGCTGATAACACCTTGTTTTTGCGCAATTTTCGCGACGGAGT
>NZ_JABURJ010000034.1 GCF_014762745.1 Kangiella sp. | reverse complement strand
TAGATGTTTTCATGAAATAAGCCTCCAGAGTGTCAACTTATTTCAGGACGGGACATAATGAAAGATAAAGGCGCGTAAGTACGCGCCTTTATTGGGTCATCTTTAGTGGACTGGCTTACTGGATGAAGTATTCCATTTCTACTGCCGAATCGTCTTCAAGACCAGTCCACATTAGGCAGTAAGTTTGGTCAATCGGAGCAGTGAATGTCTTTTTGATTTCTTTTGTTTCATGATTTTCCACTGGGTAAATCACTTCATCATCTTGATGGTAGTGGAAGTTAAACTTGACCAATTTGTTGCTCTTAATACTGTAGGTTAGTGTTTGTCCTTCTTTAAGGTCAGGACAGGCTTCGCCAATTTGACCTTTAGAAAACTTAAAGTATCCATAATGTTTCTGAGGTTCGTTGGCAGCTGCGGTAAATCCTACAAAAAAGGTTAATACAATAATCAATAACTTCATAGTGACTCCAGTTGCTTTATCTGTTCGGCCACTTTATTCAAAGTTGACTCGACTTCTTCAAGTTTCTCTTTTTCTTTATTGACGACTGCCTCAGGCGCTTTGTCAGTAAAGTTCTTATTGGACAGTTTGCCACTGATACGTTGCTGTTCTTTCTCTAGTTTTTCTTTTTCTTTGCCTAGACGGGCCATTTCCTGCTCAACGTCAATCAGGCCTGCCATTGGAATGAGAATTTCCATTTTTCCGGCTAAAGCGGTTGCTGACATTGGAGCTTCCTGACCAGCTTCCAGCCATTCAATGGATTCAAGCTTAGCCAGTTTGCTTAAGAAAGTGCGGTAGCTAGCCAGACGAGACTTGTCTTGCTCTGAACCATTACGGAACAATACATTGAGTGGTTTGCCTGGTGCGATATTCATCTCACCACGAATGTTGCGGACACCTACGATAATGGTTTTTAACCACTCAATATCCTGTTCGGCCTTGTCATCAATTAAATCAGTCTCAGAAACAGGGAAGGCTTGTAGCATGATGCTGGAATGTTCTGTGGTATCAATACCGGTCAGTGGCGCAACGCGTTGCCAGATTTCTTCGGTGATAAACGGCATGAATGGATGCAGTAAACGCATCAGCGTTTCTAGAACTGATACCAGAGTATGGCGAGTACCGCGCTTTTCAGCGTCGCTGTATTCATCGCCATAAAGGATTGGTTTAGACAACTCTAAATACCAGTCACAGTAGGTATTCCAGGTGAACTCATAAAGTGCGTTAGAAGCAAGATCGAAACGGTAATTGGCAACTGCCTTTTCGAATTCTGTAATAGTTTTCTGCAGTTCACTTGTGATCCAGCGGTCGGCAACGCTCAAGGTCATGTCACCACCCTTGATGCCAGTATCCTGATCTTCAGCATTCATCAACACATAGCGCGCGGCATTCCAGATTTTATTACAGAAATTGCGGTAACCTTCTACACGATTTAAGTCGAAATTAATATCGCGAGAAGTTGAAGCCATGGCGCAGAAAGTAAAGCGCATGGCGTCTGTACCATAGGGTGCTATTCCTTCAGGAAATTCTTTGCGTGTGCGTTTGGCAATTTTTTCGGCATCCTTTGGATTCATCATTCCGGTAGTACGTTTGTCTACTAATGAGTCGATATCAATACCGTCGATGATGTCAATTGGGTCGAGAACGTTACCTTTGGACTTCGACATTTTTTGGCCATGTTCATCGCGAATAAGACCAGTGATGTAAATTTCTTTGAAAGGAACCTTACCAGTAAATTTAAGCCCCATCATGATCATGCGGGCTACCCAGAAGAAGATAATATCAAAGCCGGTTACCAAAACACTGGTTGGCAGGAAAGTTTCCAGCTCAGGGGTTTCTTCTGGCCAGCCAAGCGTAGCAAATGGCCAAAGGGCAGAGGAGAACCAGGTATCCAGTACATCTTCGTCACGACGAAGCTCTGCATCACCAAGGTTATGTTTCTGACGAACCTCTTCTTCGCTGCGTCCCACATAGACATTGCCTTCATTGTCATACCAGGCTGGAATTTGGTGGCCCCACCATAGCTGACGACTGATACACCAGTCCTGAATATTCTCCATCCAGTGATAATAGGTATTTGACCAGTTTTCTGGCACGAATTTGATATCGCCATCTTTTACAGCTTTTAGTGCTGGCTCTGCTAGAGGTGCAATTTTGACATACCATTGGTCAGTCAAATAAGGTTCAATCACAACACCGCTGCGATCGCCGCGCGGCACTTTCAATTTGTGTGGTTCAATTTTTTCCAACAGTCCCAGCTGTTCAAAGTCTTCAACGATCTTCTTACGGGCTTCGTAACGGTCTAAACCACGGTAAGCCTCTGGGGCCGCATCGCTGATGTGTGCGGTCGGCGTCAGGATGTTGATCATTTCGAGATTATGGCGCTGGCCCATTTCGTAATCGTTAAAGTCATGCGCTGGCGTAATTTTCACACAGCCGGAACCAAAATCTTTTTCAACATAATCATCAGCAATGATTGGAATTTCGCGATCAGTTAATGGTAGCTTGATTGTCTTTCCAATCAGGTGCTGGTAACGCTCGTCATCAGGATGAACCGCTACTGCAGTATCTCCTAGCATGGTTTCTGGACGGGTTGTCGCAACCACCAAATGACCAGAGCCATCAGACAATGGATATTTCAGGTGCCATAAGTGGCCATTTTCTTCATGTGACTCAACTTCCAGATCAGAAACTGCGGTAAGAAGTTTCGGATCCCAGTTGACCAGACGTTGACCGCGATAAATCAGGCCTTCTTCGTAAAGGCGAACAAAAACTTCAAGCACGGCATTGGATAAATCATCGTCCATGGTAAATGCTTCGCGTGACCAGTCACAGGAGTCGCCCAGGCGGCGCATCTGACGGGTAATGGTTCCGCCAGAATGTTCCTTCCATTCCCAAACTTTATCGATAAAAGCGTCACGCCCTAAGTCATGACGGCTTTTACCTTCTTTATCCAACAAGCGTTCAACTACCATCTGAGTGGCAATACCTGCATGGTCAGAACCTGGTTGCCACAGGGTATTGTCGCCTTTCATACGATGATAGCGGGTCAAGGCATCCATAATTGTATGCTGGAAAGCGTGGCCCATGTGCAGACTGCCCGTGACATTGGGCGGAGGGATCATAATGCAGTAGCTATTATCACCACCTTTGGGTGAAAAATAGTCATTCTCTTCCCAGGTCTTGTACAAGTTTTGTTCGATCGATTTCGGGTCGTATGCTTTTTCCATGATAGAGGTCTTAGCCAGTTGAACGTTATTCGTAGTGAAGCCCTGAATTATAGCGTCTATGGCTTAGATATCTAGGATTTGTTGAACTTTC
>NZ_JABURJ010000108.1 GCF_014762745.1 Kangiella sp. | reverse complement strand
GACAAGGCTCGGGCTTCAACTTAAAAAAACTGTCAACCTATTTTAGGACGGGACATTATTAAAGAATTTAAAAAAGCTCTTGTTTATAGTGAAAGTGCTTCTTCACCGCCTCTATAATTTCAGTCTCCGTCATTCTGTCTGCTGTTGCCACCTCAACTTTTGTCGGCTTTTTGGCCTGATTTTGTTCCAAGTATTTGGCGAACTCCTGCTTCGCTTCCGCCGGGCCAAAAATATACAGGCTATCTGCGTTGTTAATACCTGAAGCAACTTCCGAATAATACTGATTTAATTGGTTCTGGTTTCTCCGATCGACTTTATCTTCAGCGAAAACGCCCTGCGGACCGTAAGGAGTTTTTGAACGAGAGCCTCGCTTTTCATTGATATGCTCTTCAACGCCAGACTGAATAAAGCGCGTGCTGATCCCTTTGTCGCTGATTTCTACCAGAGCGGCTTCTCTATGATCAAGCCAAATACCTACCTTAGAATGGGCCATATACATCTCCTTATCTCATGACATAGCCTTATCATACTCCACAGTAGAAATTTTTAAAGTGCATCAATTCAAACAGCAGAGCTATCAACCTAAGGCAGGCAAACCTCTTCCGCCGGTGCCCGCATGTTGTAGTGAGTAGACATCACGTGGCCATACGCGCCGGCATTTTCAATCAGTATCAAATCACCTTCAAAGGTATCTGGGAAAGGTATCTCGATACCAAGTTTATCGGTGCTCTCGCAAATAGGCCCTACTATGGTCGCCAGATGTTTCTTGGTGTCTGTAAGTCGTGAAAGATTGACAATAGGATGGTATGAACCGTACAGTGCGGGTCGCATCAAAGAGTTCATACCTGTATTGATGCCAACATAATAGTAATTCTGTTTTTGCTTGACCTGTGTTGCCTTGGCCACTAATACCCCGGTATTGGCCACGATGTAGCGACCAGGCTCAATCCACAACTGGTACTGAGGGTATTGAGCCTTTACCTCCAGCAGACTTTGATTAATCTGCTCCATGGTCAGCTCTGTTTGCTGTGCTCGCTCCTTGATACCAAAACCACCACCAAGGTTGAGATATTTAACATCAGGTAATTGGCTAGCGACATCTGCCAGTAATCTGGCATGTTCAGCCCAGTGCTCATTGGTTAATATACCGCTTCCTGCATGAGCGTGTAGACCAAGCACCTTAATGTTATTTTCACGAATAATGGGCAGCAACTGCTCTATCTCCTGAATTGGGATGCCAAACTTTGAAGTAGCGCCAGCTGTTCGGACATTTTCGTGATGGCCTTTACCAATATTGGGGTCAATGCGCAAAAATATTGTCTTGTGGGCGAAAGTTTCAGGCCAATGCTTTAAAGGATAACTACTGTCAAGCGATAACATGATGCCATAATCAAGAGCCTTCTCGTACTCCACTCTACTGGCAAAGTTAGGTGTAAAAAAGATCCGTTCTTTGCTGATATCAGGAAACAGCTCCAATACTTTCTCCACTTCATAAATAGAAACAGTTTCAAAGCCTATTCCTTGGTCAAATGCAGTAGTTAATACTTGTTGGTGGTTGTTTGCTTTAACAGCAAAAAAGATTTGGTCGACAGCGCTAATCGACTTTAATGCACTGATATTATCTTTAACCGCAGACAAATTATAAATATAGGCGTTATCGCGCACAGTCAGACACTGTTCGATCTCATGGCATCGCTTTTGCCACCATTTTTCACTAACAATTTCGCTGCTCAGAGTTTTCTTAAGTTCTTTCGCAGTAGGGCCAAGAATTTCGCTATTGGGATTATTGCTAATTAACAGCTCATGAAGCGCAGCAATCACTTTATCGCAGTGCTCATCGTCAATCACAAAAGTCAGGTTCAGATCAGAAGCGGCTTGCGATAATAAATAGACTTTATAAGTTTCAAAAATTGAAAATGCCGGAGCAATTTTATGCAAAATAGCGCGAACATTTTGACCGACAATAGAAACCGCCGAACAGTTCTTCATGACATTAACGCGACAAATGGTAGACAACTCTTCGACCAGGTTTTTGAGTCTTCGCTCACTGACCACCTGAGTCAGACTATCGAGACTCACAGTAACATTGGTTTCTGAGGTTGATACCAGATCAACCGAAACCTGATGTTTCTTGAACACTGCGAACATATCGGCCAAGAAACCAGCCTGTTGCCACATCCCCTGACTTTCCATAGAAATCAAGGTAATACCATTCTTTGCTGTAATGGCTTTTACCATCCCCCAGCGATTATCAAAGTGATGGATTTGAGTACCAGCCAATTCAGAATCTATGGTTGAACGAATAAAGATCGGGATATTAGACAATTGTGCAGGCCTTATGGCGCGGGGGTGTAACACTTTAGCCCCGGCAGAAGCCATTTCCTGAGCCTCGTCATAGTTAAGATGATTCAGCAGGCGAGCATTAGGCACCTGATTAGGATTTGCGGTAAATATACCAGGAACATCTGTCCAGATTTCTAACCTGGCAGCTGCTGTCTTAGCGGCAAAATAGGCGGCGGACGTATCCGAGCCACCACGACCCAGTAATACAGTATCGCCTTCCTCATTACTGGCAATAAAACCTTGGGTGATAATGACCGGATGGTTGCCAATATGCTGCAACAAACTCTCGTCCCGTTCACAGTCACAGCCAGCAGCCAGATAATCATTCTGACTTTGACGATTGGCTGATAAATACTCTCTGGCATCGACCCACAATGGCTTATCTTTTAATTGACTAAATAGATACTGAGCGCCGATTTTAGTCGCCCACAACTCGCCCTGAGCCATGATTAATGCACGAATACGATCACTGACTTCACCTAACAAATTAATCCCATCAAGCAAGCGCTTTAGATAACGGTATTCATCATCCAGTAAGTTCAGCTCTACTCCTAATTGTGCAATCAACTGCTGGTGAAGCTCAACCAGTTCCTCATAGGCTTCGCCATGCTGCCCTGCTATAGCAAGTTCAATGAGTTGCTCAAGACGATTTGAAACCGTACTAATCGCTGAATGGACAACAAATACATTAACCCCCTTGGCACGCTTTCGTTTAACGATTTTAGCAATAGTATCCCAGTTAGCGCGTGTTGATACGCTAGTACCGCCAAACTTTAAAACATGCCAAACAGTGTTATTTGTTGTCATCACTTATCTCCCAATCGCTTTTCTGTCACAGAAAAGGCAACTATCTATATTAATATTAATAAGCCATAAAAAAACCCGCAGAGGATGTCCTGTGCGGGTTTGAAATATTGAAAACGGATTAACTATTCTTTCACCCACAACCAATCGAGACACGTTTTTTAAGTGCCTTCTTGCTGTGTTTCTTGAAAGT
>NZ_JABURJ010000012.1 GCF_014762745.1 Kangiella sp. | reverse complement strand
TAAGGACATCTTACGTCCTGCTTATATCATTCCTGAAAGTAAACGCCTGGATGTGCTGTTAACCGAATTCCGTTCCAAGCGAAACCACATGGCCATCGTGGTCGATGAATATGGTTGCGTTTCCGGACTGGTCACGATTGAAGACGTGCTGGAACAGATCGTGGGCGACATTGAAGATGAGTTTGATGTTGATGAAGAAGAAACCAACATCAAGCACCACACTAATGGCGAATATACCGTTAAGGCGCAGACTGAAATCAGCGACTTTAATGAACGCCTGGGAGCCGATTTCCCGGATCAGGAATTCGATACCATTGGCGGTTTGCTGGTTAATAAATTCGGCCACATGCCAGAGCGGGATGAAACCATCGCCATGGGCAACTTCGAGTTTACCGTGCTCAATGCCGATCAGCGGCGAGTGCATCTGCTAAGGGTCAAGCCACTGGTAGAAGCCCCGGTAGAGGCTTAAAAGTAAGATAGTAGGGTGGGCCTTGGCCCACCTTATTTTATTAGCTTGCTCCTTGGCGAAACTTTGCGCTAAAGCCCGACACCAACTCAAATAACAACTAAGAGACATACAATGATAACAATGGCTAAAAGCCCAACCGGCTGGCTGGGGCTAATGCTGGCACTGATCGCAGGAGCACTTTATCCGCTGGGTTTTGCACCACTGGAATGGTGGCCAATATCAATCTTTTCGGTTTCGGCAATCTGGTGGTTGCTTAACGGACAAAGCCGAAAATATTCGATGGCACTGGGATTCAGTTATGGCATGGGTTACTTTGGCGTTGGTGTGTCCTGGGTCTATGTGTCGATCAACACCTTCGGTAATGCTGCACCGCCATTAGCAGTCTTACTAACTATAATATTCATCGCCATTCTGTCGTTATTTTTTGTCTTACTCGGCTGGCTCAACGCCCGCTTTATCAACCGCTTCAATCTAATTTCTCAAATCATCTTTTTCGCCACTGCATGGCTTATTCTTGATATCGCTCGCGGTTCAGGGTTTGTCAGTTTCCCATGGCTCTATTTAGGCTACACTCAGACTTCAGGACCGCTGTTGGGCGTGGCCAGTTATCTAGGTGTGCATGGAGTCACTTTCCTGCTGGTTGTTATTGCCTGCTTGGTGACACTGGCATTAACTCACACTAATAAGAAAGCTCGCTCAAATACGTTGCTTGCTTTAGTCCTGCTGATGATGATTGGAACCAGCGCCAGTCTGTATGAAGTGAAAAAAGAAACCGAGCAACAAAAAACACTGACCATTGCCTTAATCCAACCGAATATCGATCAGCACATAAAGTGGGATCGAAACTACTTCACATCAATCGTAAAAGGACTGTTTGACCAGACCGAACACTATTGGGGCGCGGATCTCATTGTATGGCCAGAAGCGGCCATCCCTGCTTTTGATACGCAAGTGCCGGGTATTTTGTATGAGCTGGACGAATTGGCTAAAAGTAGTGGTAGTCAGTTTATAACCGGTATTCCGATGTTAGAAACCCGCGAGGAATATTACGCAGGAATCAAAATGCTCGGCAGTGAGCAAGCCGACTATCATAAGCAACAACTGGTACCCTTCGGAGAATATGTGCCATTAGGTAATTGGATTCGCGGTATGATCGATTTCTTCGATTTACCCATGTCGAGCTTCACCCCTGGCAGCAGCCAGCAAACTGCATTGAAAACCGAAAAAGCCGATTATATTCCGGCAATCTGTTATGAAATCGCTTTCTCAGGGTTGATGCAACAACTCGCCACCAGCACCGACGAAAATCAGTTCAAAGCCATTGTCACTATCAGTAACGACACCTGGTTCGGCGAATCCTGGGGACCGATTCAACACTTCCAAATCGCCAAAATGCGGGCCATCGAAACCGGCCTCCCCGTTATTCGTGGCACCAACAACGGCATCACCGCCATCATCGACGACAAAGGCCGTGTCATCAACCAAATCGACCGCTTCCAAAGCAGTGAACTGGCCGGTGCCTTCCTCCTCGAAAACCGCAACACCTGGTTTAGAGAGTATGGGTATTGGAGTTTGTTAGTATTGGTTATGTTATTAATTATTACAGCATTTGCTTTAAGGAAAAGGTAGTTTAGGTAGAAAATGATACGAATATTGTTTTTCCTTGTGCTATCTCTATATTATGGGTGGATGGTTTTTAGTGCAGTATTTCATGGAGAAATAGAGTCCATGAGAAGCACGAGGGAAATTGTCTTGTCTAGTGATCCGTTTCGCTATTACCTTCATTTTTCTATCCGCAGTTTTATGTTCCTTTTACTGCTAGTAGCTTTAGTAATCTCTGTAAAGTATAGAGAAAAGTAATAAGTAGCGTTTGGTGTTTGGTATAGGAATAAATAACAAGTATGGCGTAAGGTACCCCTAGGGAAGGATCTGCGTCACGACGCACCGTTTATTTTATAAATGAGAGAACACATGAAGAAATATATCTATTTATCAATAAGTATTCTTTTTATAGGAATTATCACTTCTATATATTTTTTGAAATCAGATAAGAAATTCCCTATTCCTTTCTACATATATCATGTGGAGCAGAAGGAGATGCTAAAGACAGGGGTAACGATGTTGCCAGTGAGTGTCGAAGCGGGAGATACAATAAATCGCTTAATTAAGGCAGTTGAGAGTGATAATTATATTACCTTTCAAGAGCTCACTATAGAACCTGAGAAGAGATATTTTGAGCAGTTACATCGAGTAATGAGCAAAGCAAAAAATGAAGTATTACTTAAAGCGAATAATAATGAATACTATATTTATCTAGTTGAAAGCAGAACAGATAGCGGCAAGGAGTATTTAATAATAAATGCTGATAAAAAAAGTGGAAAATTTATACTAAAGAATCAACCAACAGGGATTGTTAGCAGTATACTTGGCAAATGGCGGGCTAATGAACAATGGAAAGCCAATCAGAAGAGCAGTCATGATAGTATAAAGTTTAAACATGAAAGTGAGTTTAAAAGGTATGTATTCAAGCATAAGGGTATAGCAAGTTTCGAGTTTGCAGGAAGTTATAAAGTAAAAAGTGAGCTATTACCTGCTAAATATAATCAGGCAGTCAATGATCGAGTTATAGAGCCTTTGTTTATTATTTTAGGTGATGGAGCGAATCTTTTCTATTACAAGATGATAAAACCAGAAAATATTGAATTTAACATTCTACATAGAAACGATGAAGTAGGGTTTGCACTTTTAACCAAAAGTGATGATGGAGATGTTGTTGAGTTCGAACAAAACACTTACTTTGACGGTAGAAGCTTCTTTCTAGACAACGAATTGCTTAACAAGATTAAGAATAGGGAGCTGTAAAAAATATTATTGTCTTACAGAGACGTTGGGGCGGTATAAACAATACCTTACAGTATTCACAGGAATTAATGGGGTCAGAGTACATTAATCGAATTAATGGGGTCACCCATAAGTCGCTAGCTGTCAATAGGGTGAGTTTAATCGAA
>NZ_JABURJ010000098.1 GCF_014762745.1 Kangiella sp. | reverse complement strand
CAGTAGGTTGCGATAAATGCACAATGGGCTATAAAGGTCGTGTGGGTTTATTCCAGGTTATGCCGGTGTCAGAAGAAAATGGTCGTATTATCATGGAAGGTGGTAATGCGATAGATATATCAGATCAGGCCAAAAAAGAGGGGATTCCTGATTTGCGTCGTGCAGGCCTGAATAAGGTTAAGGCCGGTTTAACCAGTCTTGCCGAGGTGAATCGTGTAACACAGGATTAGTGCTAACAAAGTGAGATAGGATTAATGGGGATGTGTTCGATAGACGCATTAGCCATAACAGTACATTAGAAAGGTAATTAACATGGCAACAGCAGTTAAACGGAAGGCAACAAAAGCTAAGCAAACTAAGTTGAAAAATTTTCAATGGAGTGGTGTTAATAAGCAGGGCGTAAAAATAAAAGGAAAGATTTCCGCTGAGAACCAAGACGCAGTCAAACAGCAGCTTCTAAAGCAAGGAATTACTCCTAAGACGATTAATGCAGAATTGTTTTCGTTTGGTGCTGGAAAGAAGCCCATTAAGCCAGTTGACATTGCTGTATTCTTAAGACAGTTAGCTATAATGATGAAAGCTGGTGTTCCTTTAGTACAGTCCTTCGATATTATTGGTAAGGGGCATGAAAACCCAAGTGTTCAAGACTTGGTGATGGATATTAAAGCTGATGTTGAGTCGGGTAATCCATTTGCTGAATCCTTAAGAAAAAAACCAAAATATTTTGACGAGTTGGTCTGTGATTTGATTCATGCCGGTGAGCAATCAGGTACTTTAGAGCAGATGTTGGATCGAATTGCTACCTATAAAGAAAAAACAGAGGCCCTTAAGTCAAAAATTAAGTCAGCTTTAATGTATCCTGCTGCGGTTGTAGTGGTATCTATTGTTGTTACTGCTATCCTTTTGATTTATGTTGTTCCAATGTTTGCTGATTTATTTAAGGGTGCAGGAGCCGATTTACCAGGTTTTACTCAGTTAGTTGTAAATTTATCTGAAAATGTTCAGGCTTATTGGTTTATTTACCTTTTGGTAATAATAGGGATCGTTGTTGGCTATAAGTTGTTAAATGAGCGATCTAAGTCATTCAGAGATGGAAAGGACAAACTGCTTTTAAAGATTCCCATATTTGGTCCTCTTATTCAGAAAGCTGCAGTAGCCCGTTATGCTCGTACCTTAGCTACAACTTTTGCCGCAGGTGTGCCGCTTGTTGATGCATTAGATTCTGCTGCCGGGGCCTCAGGGAATGCAGTATACCGAGATGCTATCATGAAGATTAAAGAAGATGTGACTACAGGTCTGCAAATTAACATGGCAATGGCCTCTACTCAGGTTTTCCCAAACATGGTTACTCAGATGGTTGCGATTGGTGAGGAATCTGGTGCCGTTGATACCATGTTAGCCAAGGTGGCTGATATTTATGAGCAGGAAGTGGATGACGCAGTAGATGGTATTAGTTCATTAATTGAGCCAATAATCATCGTGTTCTTGGGTACCGTTGTAGGCGGACTTGTTACAGCCATGTACCTGCCGATCTTCCAGATGGGTAATGCTTTCTAATCAATCCATATATTAAAAAGACAAAAACATGATTGAGATACTTTCTTCAAACCTGCCCGTATTGGCAGGTTTAGTTTTTATACTGGGGTTATTAACGGGCAGCTTTTTGAATGTTGTAATTCATAGGCTGCCGTTAATTTTGGGTCGCGAGTGGCGCGCAACCGCAACGGAAATTTTAACTGAAGCAAATTGTAGTGTTTCCTGCCCAAAGGATGAGTTGCCGGCAAAATACAATTTAATGACTCCGGCTTCTGCCTGTCCAAAATGTCATCATAAAATTACTGCCTTGGAAAATATCCCTGTGTTTAGCTGGTTGTTTCTGGGTGGCAAATGCTCAAACTGTAAAACCAAAATCAGTGGCCGTTATCCTTTTGTCGAGCTGCTAACAGCCGTTACCTTTATGATGTGTGCTATCGCCTTTGGCTGGTCCTGGCCATTGGCGTTTGCCCTGATATTTACTTGTTTCCTGGTCGCGGGAAGTTTTATTGATTACGACCATAAGATCTTACCTGATCAATTGACCTTGCCGCTGGTCTGGATTGGCCTGGTTGCAGCGCTTTGGTTGGCTCCTGAGCATACTTTGCCAGGCTTTGCTAAGGACTTGCCTTCAGCGGTTATCGGAGCGTTAGCCGGTTATTTGTCTTTATGGTCAATTTATTGGTTGTTTAAGCTGTTAACCGGTAAGGAAGGTATGGGCCACGGAGATTTTAAATTGCTGGCTGCTATTGGGGCTTTCCTGGGGTGGCAAATGTTGCCTTTGGTAATCCTGTTGTCTACGGTTACAGGTGCGGTTTTGGGCATTATCACTATGGTTATCAGTAAGAAAGGGCGTGATTACAAAATTCCGTTTGGTCCATTTTTAGCGATAGCGGGTTGGATTGCTTTAATTTGGGGTGAAACCATTACCAATAGCTATATTCAGATGTTGCAGCCCTAATATCTCTTGTAGGTTGGATAAGTCGCGAAGCGGCGCCATCCAACAATGGCATTGATAGGTTTGCTTGAACTGTTGGAGGGCGACAATCCTGGCGTCTTGCCTTTTCCAACCTACGATAAAGAAGTAGCTCTGTAGGTTGGATAAGTCGCGAAGCGGCGCCATCCAACAGTGTTATTAATGGGTTTGTTTGGAATGTTGGAAGACGACAATCCTAGCGTCTTGTCTTGGACCTCCCCCATCGGGGATTCCAACCTACATAAGAGCCAAGTCGTAGGGACAAGTCATGACTTGTCCGTGCAACAGAGAAGCAGAAACTAATTCAGAATCCAATTCAGAAGATAAGCCATGACCTACAAAGTTGCATTAACAGGTGGTATCGCCAGCGGTAAGACTGCTGTCAGTGATATGTTTGCTGAGCTTGGTGTGGCTGTCATAGATGCAGATGTTATTGCCCGTGAGGTGGTGGCTAAAGGCTCTGAGGCTTTACATGCTATTGTCGAGCATTTTGGGGAACAGATTTTGACTGACTCCGGTGCTCTTGATCGCGAAAAGCTTCGCACTAAAGTTTTTTCTAATGAGCAGGAAAGGTTGTGGCTTAATAACCTGCTTCACCCATTAATTCGAGCTGAAATGAGGCGGCGCCAGGATGTGGCCGATTCGGTTTATTCCATCAGTGTGATTCCTTTGCTATTCGAAAGCGGTCAACACCGGGATTATGATCGGGTCTTGGTGGTAGACTGCCCGGAGGAAGTACAGCTGGAGCGCTTAATGATGCGTGATCAGTCTACTAAAGAGCAGGCGCAGGCTATTTTGGATAAACAGGCCAGCCGCCAACAGCGCTTGTCGATTGCTGATGATGTGATTGTCAATGACTCAGATTTGCATTCCCTTAAACAAAGCGTTATAACGCTTGATAACCAATACAGGCAATTAGCAAGGAATTAGGCAATTGATGCCCGAAGCTGCCAGTTATATCTTGTATGAGCATCCGCTCAATGAGCAG
>NZ_JABURJ010000067.1 GCF_014762745.1 Kangiella sp. | reverse complement strand
CGGTATAGGTTTTCTAATTTATCAGACATTTATCTTACTCTGCGGTCGTTTCAGTCGTAATTCTAATAGATATCGCTACAATACCCAAATAATTATGAGTTTTGTGTGAAGGTCAGACAGTTACCGATGAAAATTGTTGCTGATGAAAATATGCCTTTGGTCAAAGAGTTATTTGAGCCATTTGCCGAGGTGCAGTTAATCGCTGGTCGAAAAATAACCGCCGAGCATCTAGCTGATGCGGATGTTCTTTTAGTCCGTTCAGTGACTAAGGTAAGCCAAAGCTTACTACAAGCCAGTAAGGTCAAGTTTGTCGGTAGCGCCACCATTGGTACTGACCATATTGATCGGGACTATTTAGCAGAGCAGGGAATTCATTTTGCCTATGCCCCCGGCTGCAATGCACAGGCGGTGGCAGAGTATGTTTTAGTGGCTATTTCTTACTGGGCTAAAATTCGCAATAAGCAGCTGTCCGATTGTCGCGTGGGAATTATTGGTGCAGGCAATGTAGGCTCGAAAGTTGTCCAGGCTTTGGAGTTGTTAGAAATTGATTATGTTCTCAATGATCCACCATTAGAAGCGCAGGGGGATACGCGCCAATTTGTATCATTGGAAGCCATCCAGCAATGTGATGTGGTGACTTGCCATGTACCACTAATAACTCAGAGCGAACGTCCCACTCACCACTTAATCGGTCAAGATTTTCTTGCTGCAATGAAAGTTGGCAGTTTGCTGATTAACAGCTCACGCGGTGCAGTGCTCGACAACATTGCTGCATTGAAGATGAAGCGATCCGGCAAGGATATCGATTACATTCTTGATGTGTGGGAGCATGAACCGCGGGTCAATATTGAGCTGATGGATGAAACTCTAATCGCAACACCGCATATTGCTGGTTACACGCAGGAAGGCAAAATTCGTGGCACCTATCAGTTGTATCAGGCTTTTTGTCAGTGGCAGGGTATTGAGTCTGAGGTAACACTTAAGGAATTACTGCCGCAAGCACCTAAGTGGACTGCTCCAGCTCAGGTGTTTAGTGAGCCAGAAAGGCTCTATCAAAGTCTTCAACCATTTTATGATATTCGGCAAGATGATGAGCAAATGCGACAAGCAGGGGCGACTATTGCTGAGGAGTTTGATAACCTGCGAAAAAATTACCCGCAGCGATTAGAATTTTTGGAGTTAGCGTGAACCCGATTGAATACATCATTACCAGCCGCATGCCGCGAGGCTGGAAAATCATCAGTTTAAGTTTTGCCATGGCCTTGTTTATTGGTTTACCACTGCTGTGGGGTTCGGCTTTTTTGCCAGAAGGCGGCTTCCAGGTGTTTGCCGGATTGGTGGCGCTCTTTATCGTAATTGCTGGGTTAATCAGTATGATAGGCGGCTTTATCGTGCTGTTGGTGGATATTTATCGAAGTTGAGTTTTCCCGCCCCGTAAAATAAAAGTGTTATTAGTACGATATATGTTGACAATAGTTCAAACTACTATAAGCTGACCACAGCTAGAAAGAATGACCTAAGTATTTATACACTCCAAATCGCAGTTTTATTCGTAGTACTCCGTTCTGTAGTTTCAAAATTCTCAGCCAGTATTTCACGCTATTCATGCCTCATGAAGGCACCATTATATCTGGGTAAAAAAGCCCAATTTAAATTACAGGATATTTATTATGTCTAAAACAGTTAAAGGAACCGTTAAATGGTTCAACGAAGCTAAAGGTTTTGGTTTTATCGAGCAAGAAAACGGTCCAGACGTTTTTGCTCATTTCAGCGCTATTGCTAGCTCTGGATTCAAAACTTTGGCAGAAGGTCAACAAGTTGAGTTTACCTTGACTGACGGCCAGAAAGGCCCACAAGCTGAAAACATTACTGCTCTTTAATACTGATTAACAACAGTATTAAATCGTAATACGAAAAAGCAAGCACCTGGTGCTTGCTTTTTTTATGCCTGACTGAAAAGTGCTAATAAATAGTTAGGGCATCAAGCGTTCAATATTCCAGCCATTGTCAGTAGCAGTATAAAGAAACCGATCATGCAGACGATGAGCGCCTCCCTGCCAAAACTCAATGCTTGAAGGCTTAACTCGATAGCCACTCCAGAAATCAGGTAAGGGCACTTCACCCTGAGCAAATTTTGCTTTCATCTTTTCAAACTGCTGGAGCAGTAATTCTCGACTCTTGATTGGCCGGCTCTGTTGCGATGCCCAGGCCGCGATTTGGCTCTCGCGTGGCCGCTTAGCAAAGTATGCTAACGTTTCTTTAATACCAAGCTTCTCGGCGACACCTTTGATCGAAACCTGGCGCTCCATCTTATGCCAAGGGAAGTGCAGGCTGACATTCGGGTTTTGAGCTATCTGTTGTGCTTTCTGGCTTTGACTATTGGTATAAAAGACAAAACCTTTATCGCTTAGATCTTTAAGTAGAACAATGCGTTGGCTTGGCGAGTGATTCTCATCCACGGTGCCAAGAACCATAGCTGTAGGATCATTCAGATCAAAGTCGATTGCCTGCTGCAACCATAACTGAAATTGGTCAATGGGGTTATCCGCCAGATCCGAACGCTGAAGCTTGGTTAGCAGATATTCGCGACGCAAATCATCTATTGCCATAGTATCGTTTCAATCGTGTAAAGTTGTTCTGATATTAAAGGGCTCGTTACAGTAAAGTGCAAGCCCCTTAATCAATTTGCCCGCTGGCTGTAGTCCTGCTGAATCAGGATTTTTTCTTCATCGGCGCATCGCCGGAATCAACCATGACCGCACCAAACTTCTTTTTGGGCTTATCAGTGGAGCTTGTCGATGATCCAGTGACTTTTTTCTTTTGCTTTTTCTCTAGACGTTTCTTTTCCCGAGCGGTTAACTTTTTACCGTTATCTTTTTTCTTTTTGCTGCCGGCAGCTTTACCGCTGGCCTTAAGCTTTTTAGGACCTTTGTATTTTGCTGGCAGCTCTTTAATGGTTCTTAACTGGAATTTGCCGCTGATAGCTTTTTCAATAGTCACCATCAAATTCCATTCGCGATGGCTGATTAAAGAAATGGCTGTGCCAGTTTCACCAGCACGTGCGGTACGGCCAATGCGGTGAATGTAATCTTCGGCGTTATGCGCCATATCAAAGTTGATGACCAGATCGATGTCTTTAACATCAATACCACGTGCAGCAACATCCGAAGCAATAAGTACTTTAATTTTACTGTCACGGAACTGAGTCATGACATGGTTACGCACACTTTGCGAGATATCGCCATGCAGTGTTCCTGCCGCAATTTTGTGGTAACGAATCAGGCCACCTAAACGATCAACCTGCTCTTTGGTGTTACAGAACACAATGGCTTTTCGATAGTCTTCGTTAGCAAGTAACCATTGAGTCAGTTTTTCCTTATGCACCAGATCATCGGCAGTAATGATAAATTGCTCGATGGCATCGTTTTTGGCTTCAAAGGAATTAAGGACGATGGCCTGCGGCTCATCCATCAGATAATCGGTTAAGTGCTTGATGCCTTTAGTCTTTAACGTGGCAGAGAAGAACAGAGTCTGTCTTTCAGAATTGCAGTAACCTGCGATCGCCTGGACATCATCGCTAAAGCCCATTTCAAACATTTTGTCTGCTTCATCAATGACCAGGTATTCAAGGTCATTCAGATCACAACTTTCCTTTTCGCAGTGCTCCAGCATGCGGCCAGGGGTGGCAATGATAATTTCTGGATTGTCGCGGAAAATTGATTGCTGATATTTGTACTCGGCGCCACCGATGATTAAGCCGGTTTTGATTGAAGTAAATTGTGCCAGATCTTTGGCCTGCTTATTGATTTGACGCGCAAGCTCACGGGTCGGTGCCAGAATCAAAACGCGAGTGCTGGTATGAGGCGATGGCTTTTCCAGCAGCTTATGAATAATTGGCAGCAAAAAAGCCGCAGTTTTACCAGATCCAGTTTCAGCACTGACCATCAGATCTTGTCCATCCAGGATAGGCTCAATGGTCTTCTCCTGAACTTCAGTCGGAGTGTGATGCTTTAATTTTTCTAACGCTTTTTGTAATCCAGAATGGAGTTCCTGAAATATAGATGTATCTGACACGTGAATAACCGGTTGAAAATAACTGGCGCCATTTTAGCATTAAATTTTGTGGGGTGTTCATTTTTAATGCTATTTATAGCAAGTATTGCTGTCTAAGGGGCCGTTTTCTATTGTAGGGTTTGTAGGGACAACTCATGAGTTGTCCGTACGGCAAAGTAATTATTGTCCGTACTGTAAAGTAATTTAGGGCGAACACAATTCGCCCCTACGTATTTCGTTGCGCCTTTCTCTTTAGCAACGGCTTCAGCATGCCTTCAAGCCCATTGAGCTTTACCTCATAAATAAGCGCCAATTGACGGCCCAGCTTATTATCAGGAAATCCTTCTTTATGGAACCAGACCAGGTAGGGTTCGGGCAACTCAAGCAGGCGTCTACCCTGATATTTGCCGAAGGGCATCACTTGATTAACGGCATCAATAAGCTCTTGCTGGGGCTTCTGTGGTTGTTCTGCTTGGGGCATTTGTCGCTCTGTAGATTGCAATCTGGATACGAGTGTTTATGATGCTATTAAGTTTTAATGTCAAGCAAAGATACAGAGAGAACCCATGAAAAAGAGATTTCTGAGTACATTAGCCGTAGCTATTTCGTTAAGTGCTATGACTGCTTGCCAGCAGGAAGAGGCCGTTGAGCAGCCAGTTAAGACTGAGGTGGTGGCTCAAGTAGAAGTTGCGGATAAGCCTGTAGATTACAGCGCTAAAGCAGTAGAAATCAGTAAAAAATACCTGATTGCCGATACTCATGTTGATGTTCCTCATCGTTTGCTGGAGAAGTATGAGGATGTGAGTGTTGCAACCGAGGGTGGTGATTTTGATTACCCACGCGCCGTTAAGGGTGGTCTGGATGCGCCTTTCATGTCGATTTATACGCCAGCGGATCTGGAAAAGAAGGACGGTAGCAAGGAGCAGGCTGAGCAGCTGATTGATATGGTTGAGAAAATGGTAGCTGATGCACCGGACAAATTTGCTCTTGCCATGTCGCCGGGCGATTTGTTGCGTAATTTTAGACAGGGCCTTATGTCACTGCCGATGGGTATGGAAAATGGCTCACCACTAGAAGGCGATTTAGCTAATGTGGAATATTTTTTCGACCGTGGCATTCGCTACATTACTTTGGCTCACTCACTGAGCAACCACTTGTCGGATTCTTCTTATGATGAAGCACGCCCGAATGATGGCTTGAGCGATTTTGGTCGCGAAGTGGTTAAGGAAATGAACCGTCTGGGCATGATGGTGGATGTGTCGCACCTGTCGGACAAGGCCTTCTACGATGTACTTGAAGTGTCTGAAGTTCCAGTCATAGCCAGTCATTCATCAGCCCGTCATTATACGCCTGGTTTCGAGCGCAATATGAGCGATGAAATGATTAAAGCTTTGGCAGAAAAAGGTGGAGTTATTTTTATCAACTTTGGCTCAACTTTTGTTTCGCAAGCATCACGCGATAACTATGATGCCTATAAAGAAGCTCGTCAGAAATTCATGGAAGAAAATGGTGTTACTGCAGAACATGAAAGTGTTATGAACTTCACTAAGCAGTATCGTGAAGAGAAACCATTTGAGTTTGCAGACCTTGAGATAGTGCTGGATCATTTCGACCACGTGATTAAATTGGTTGGTGTTGATTATGTCGGCATCGGTTCAGATTATGACGGTGTCGGCGACAGCCTGCCAACAGGTTTAAAAGACGTGGCAACTTATCCTAATCTGATTGAAGGTCTGCTGGTACGAGGCTATAGCGAAGAAGAGATTGCCAAGATTTTATCCGGTAACCTGCTTCGAGTTTGGACTCAAGTTGAGAACCATGCCCAGCAACAATAATTGCTAACTCCTTGAATTTCATTATGATAGTTGGTGAACACATCAACTATCATCAAATAGGGGAAGCAATAATGAACAAGAAAATTATAGCGTTAGTTCTATTAGCAGTTGGTATCGCACTGTTCATCTGGGGCTACAATATGTCGCAAGCTCCAACTGAGCAAGTCAGAGAATTTGCAACAGGAGCTTTTTCTGATAAAGCCACCTGGCTCATGATTGGCGGTGGGGCTTTAGGGTTGATTGGGGTTTTGCAATTGGCGTTTGGGAAGAAGTAAATTTCAGGAGTTTGTAATTTTTCTGTCATACCGCGGCTCGACCGCGGTATCCAGTGACTTTCATTCCTTTAAGGTGTTTTTCGCTACTCAGCGAATTACTTTTCTTGAGTGGTCAAGAAAAGTAATCAAAAGAAGACCACCCCGTGATTGAGGTCTCGCTACGCTCAACTGCCTTCGTATACACCAAGCCACTTAACGCACCGTAAAATACGTTCCATCCCTGGCCCGAATTTTACTATTCAAAACGTCCTGTTTTGAATTGCTATGTCTTGGCTACTACTCAGCTCAATCAAAAGGGGATTACTGGTGCAATTCTGCTATATAAAGAGCTTTATTCTAATCCTCAAATCTAGTCTTTAGATTGCTCACCTGCTGCATCAATACGCCATCCACTGCTTTTGCCCAGTCTGCTGTTTTCTGATTCACAAAGCCGGTTACTCGATAGTTGAGTTTTAGGCTTGTTGTGTTGTCTTCGGTTGCTTCAAAGTTCCATGTCATGTAGCCGTTGACGGCGAGGGAGCTCAGTGGGCCGAGGCCGCCTGTCATGTGGATGCTTTTGCCGGGGATAATTTGTGATATGGTCATGTGCAGTGCTTGTTGTTCTCCATTGCGTTCACAAAAGCAGCCGCCAGCTTTGGATTCGATGATCATTTTTGAGGCGTCGCCAAACCAGGTATGACTGTCCTGCCACCACTCACCAATCTGAACAAACTGGTCATAGGCTTCGCTGCTTGGAACATCAATGGTGGTGTTTATACTGATGACGAAATGTTGCTCTGAAACTTCTGTGACTTCGGCCTGCGATGCCGTTGCCGTGAATAAGATAAGTATGAGGGCTATTATTTTCATAGTGATTCCCTGTTCTGGTTTTAGGTTAACAAACTCTAGATTACTGCGATTGATGCAACAAATCTACCAGCGCCTGAGCGGCATTGGAGAGGGTTTTATTGGTACGATAAATGATGCCCATGCTGCGTACCGATAGGTGTTTTTCCTCGCTGATGACCGTTAATGGCTTGCTAACCAATCGCTCGGGTAGCAAGGTCCAGCCCATTTTACAGGCGACCAGTTTGGCGATAACTTCCAGATAGTTTGCTGTTTTTACTTTGCCGAGATGTACGCCAAGCGTTTCCAGTTGATGTTCAAACAGTTCGCGTGGGAAGGTATGAGCTGGCGGTAAAATACAGGGGTAGTTACTGAGCTGGCTCATGGGGTTGCCGTGACTGAGTAGCTCATAATCCTGGTGGCAGACGATTTGCAGAGCTTCCTGCCAGATGAGCTGATGATTCAGTCGTGTATCAGCCTGATTGGGGAAGGTTAGCAATGCCAGTTCAAGATCGCCGCTGAGCACGCGATCATAAGCCAGTTCTGAGTCGATAAAGTCGATGTTAAGATCGACCTCTGGGTAGGTGTCGATATATTGTTCAAGGTAATCGGGTAGCAGGTGCAATCCAATATAGTGGCTGGTACCGATATGCAGCTGACCGCTGACTTTACCTGTCAGATCGCGGATTTCCTGTAATGTGCTATCTATGTCGCCGAGAATAGCTGGAGCCTGCTCACGTAATAGCCGCCCAGCTTCGGTTTCGATCACATGGTTGCCGACACGGTCAAACAGGTTGGTGCCGACGATGGCTTCCAGTCTTTTAATGCGTTTGCTCAGAGCTGGTTGAGTCAGCTGTAGTTTTTTGGCAGCCAGGGTAAAGGAACCTATGCTGGCAACGCTTAAGAAGGTTCTCAGTAAATCCGTATCCATGTCATTCCTATTAGTTATTAATTTAATGAAAATAATGAATTTGAGTTATTATAGGCGAAGTTCTATCATGCTCAAGTGATAGTTGTCACTGTCAGGACGCTCTCGTGCCTGCGTTTGCGTAATAACAGCATAATGAGCAGGTAAACCTGATGGTAGACATCAACTTAATTCAAACTCTTTTTTATACGTACTTTTTTTATAAAGACGCTTTTTTTAGATACTCTTTTTTAGATATATAGAGGTGCCAAATGGCAGCAAAAACTCTTTATGACAAGTTATGGGATGACCATCTTGTTGCACAAAATGACGACGGTTCAGCGCTAATCTATATTGACCGTCAACTTCTCCACGAAGTGACTTCGCCACAGGCTTTCGAAGGCTTGAAACTGGCGGGTCGTAAACCTCGTCGTATCGAAGCTAATCTGGCGACGCCTGATCACAATGTTCCTACTACCGACAGAACAAAGGGCATTGCCGATCCGATTTCACGTATTCAGGTGCAGACTTTGGATGATAACTGTGATGAATATGGCGTGACCGAATTTAAGATGGACGATATTCGCCAGGGTATCGTGCATGTTATTGGCCCTGAGCAAGGTTATACATTGCCGGGCATCACTATGGTCTGCGGCGATTCGCATACTGCAACGCATGGTGCTTTTGGTGCTATGGCTTTCGGCGTCGGCACATCTGAAGTTGAGCATGTTTTGGCGACTCAGTGTTTACGCCAGAAGAAAATGAAGAACATGCTCATTAAAGTTGATGGCAAGCTAGGTCATGGCGTCACCGCTAAAGATATCGTATTGGCCGTTATTGGCGAAATTGGTACTGCGGGCGGTAATGGCCATGCGATGGAATTTGCCGGTTCTGCGATCGAAGACTTATCAATGGAAGGTCGCATGACCATCTGTAATATGGCCATCGAAGCCGGGGCGCGAATTGGTCTGGTTGCTGTTGATGATAAAACGATTGAATATGTTAAAGGTCGTCCGTTCGCACCAAAAGGTGAGCATTGGGAGATGGCGGTTAAGGCATGGCGTGAGCTGAAAAGCGATGCCGATGCGCACTTTGACAAAGTGGTTGAATTGAAAGCCGAAGACATCATTCCGCAAGTAACCTGGGGCACTTCACCAGAAATGGTTAAGCCAGTTACTGGCACTATTCCTAATCCAGCCAATGAAGCAAATCCTGTTAAGAAAGAGGGCATTGAGCGGGCTCTTAAATACATGGATTTGAAAGCGGATATGCCGATCACGCAAATTCCAGTGGATAAAGTCTTTATTGGTTCCTGCACCAACTCTCGTATCGAGGATTTGCGCGAAGCAGCAGCGGTGGCCAAAGGTCGCAAAGTGGCGGCCAGTGTTAAATTGGCGATGGTGGTTCCAGGTTCCGGTCTGGTCAAAGAGCAGGCGGAAGCGGAAGGTTTGGACAAGATTTTTATTGAAGCAGGTTTCGAGTGGCGTGAGCCAGGCTGTTCCATGTGTTTGGCGATGAATGCTGATCGTCTGGAGCCAGGCGAGCATTGTGCTTCAACTTCAAACCGTAACTTCGAAGGTCGCCAGGGGCAGGGTGGACGTACCCATCTGGTAAGCCCTGGAATGGCTGCCGCGGCGGCTGTTTATGGTCACTTTACTGACGTCCGTGAATTAGAATTACAACCGATTACTGGAGGTGCTCACTAATGGAAGCCTTTACACAGCATACTGGCTTAGCGGTGCCATTAGACCGTGCCAACGTCGACACCGATGCTATTATTCCTAAGCAGTTTTTGAAGTCCATTAAGCGCAGTGGCTTTGGCCCGAACTTATTTGATGAATGGCGTTATCTGGATCATGGCGAGCCGGGTATGGACAATTCACAGCGTCCGATTAACCCAGACTTCGTTTTGAATTTTCCGCGTTATCAGGGGGCATCAGTTCTACTGGCGCGCGAAAACTTTGGTTGTGGCTCAAGCCGTGAACACGCGCCATGGGCATTAGAAGATTACGGCTTCAAAGCTGTTATAGCACCAAGTTTCGCCGATATCTTCTTCAATAACTGCTTCAAAAACGGTATCTTACCGATAGTTTTAGATCACGATACCGTTGATTTGCTGTTTAAAGAAACTGAAGCTAATGAAGGTTACAAGCTGGATATCAACCTCGAGCAGCAAACCATCACGCGACCCAATGGCGAAGTGATTACATTTGAAGTTGAGCCAGACCGTAAACACAGCTTGTTGAATGGCCTTGATGATATTGGTATTACTTTGCAGCAAGAAGCGGCGATAACTGAGTATGAAAACAAGAGACGCGAAAGAGCGCCCTGGTTGTTTTCATAATCCACTAATTTGAGAGCTTATCGTGAGTAGTCTTCAGAGCATAAAAAGTAGATCTGTTTCAGAGAAAGAGTTCATAGTTTCTTATGCGGATGCTTTGGAGTTAGTATCGATTTTTGACCAATTGAGAATTCGTATACTTGGTTGGGAAGGTTGGCTTTTATATGAAGACGGTAACTTAGAGCTCTCTCAAGATCATCAAGGTACTGCTGACCTGACAGAGTTATCTGATGAAGCAACTGTTGCTTTTATGAAGACTACTATCTCAGAAGCGAAAGTGGATTGGGATAAAAAACCAGAAAACGACAAAGCAAAGTTGTATTTCTGTATTACCCCAGATAAATAAATACGTAGGTTGGATAAGCGAAGCGCCATCCAACAATAAGTGTCGGAAGGCGACTCGTTCCGAGCCTTTTCCGACCTACGGTTAACTGTTTAATGTAGGGTGCGTCGTGACGCACCGTTCTACAAAACTCAAAGAGTAGAGTAACAAGATGACTAAGAAAATTTTGGTATTACCGGGCGATGGTATTGGTCCGGAGATTGTAGGTCAGGCGACTCGTGTGTTGGATGCGTTGATTGCTGATCATGGTTTGGATATGACTTATGAGTCTGCGTTGGTGGGCGGTTCGTCTTTTGATGAGCATGGCGTACCTTTGACTGATGAGGTGCTTGAGAAAGCGCGTCAGGCGGATTCTGTGTTATTAGGTGCGGTTGGCGGTCCTAAGTGGGAACAGTATGAAATTGCGGTTCGTCCTGAAAAGGCGTTGCTAAAACTGCGTTCTGAATTAGAGTTGTTCGGCAACTTGCGACCTGCGATTCTGTATCCACAATTGGCGAGTGCTTCGAGCTTAAAACCTGAGTTGGTTTCTGGTCTTGATGTGTTGATCGTTCGTGAGCTAACCGGCGGTATTTATTTTGGTCAACCTCGCGGCATTCGTACCAAGGGTAATGGCGAGCGTGAAGGCTTTAATACTTACGTTTATAGTGAAAGCGAAATTGAGCGTATTGCTCATGTGGCTTTCCGCGCGGCCATGTTACGTGATAAGCGTTTATGTTCAGTGGATAAAGCGAACGTGCTTGAAGTGACAGAGTTATGGCGCGAAGTGATGACTCGTGTGGGTAAAGAGTATCCTGAAGTCGAGTTGACGCACATGTATGTAGATAACGCTGCCATGCAGTTAGTGCGCGCGCCAAAGCAGTTTGATGTGATGGTAACCGGCAATATGTTCGGTGATATTCTGTCAGATTGTGCTGCTATGTTGACCGGTTCGATTGGTATGCTTCCTTCGGCTAGTTTGGATGCCAATGGCAAGGGGATGTATGAGCCGATTCATGGTAGTGCGCCGGATATTGCTGGTCAGAACAAAGCCAATCCATTAGCAACTATTTTGTCGGTTTCGATGATGCTCCGTCACAGCTTTGGCGAAGAAGCCTTGGCAGATAAAATTGAAAATGCAGTTTCTACTGTCCTGGATCAAGGTTACCGCACTGGTGACATTTATACTGACGGCATGAAATTGGTATCGACCAGTGAAATGGGCGATGCTGTATTGGCTGCTCTGAAATAAGGGTCACTATGACAAACAAAGGCTTATTGGCCTCTGATTTGACCATATCGCGTGCTGAGCACGTTTTGTTGGAAGGCGCTGAACTTGAGTTGGCGCCTTCGACTGTTACCTATCTTTATGGTGAAAATGGTGCTGGTAAAACCAGTCTTATGCGTTGTCTGTCTGGCTTGCTGCAAGCGGACAGCGGCAAAATTCATTGGAATGGCCAGTCTATCACCAGTCTTGATTCTGAATACTTCCAAGATCTGATCTTTCTGGCTCACGCCTTATCCATGAAGGCGGAGCTGACTATTTACGAAAACCTGAGCTTTTATGCGCACTTACGGGGCGTTAAGGATCCCAGGGCCCTGATTGATAAGGCAACATTGCAATTGGGTATTGGCCAGTTGCAGAATCGTCGTTTTGCTGAACTGTCTGCTGGGCAGCAACATAAGGTGGCATTGTGCCGGCTGGTCATTGAGCCAGCTAAAATCTGGATTCTGGATGAGCCTTTTGTCAATCTGGATAAGGGAACTCGTCATTGGTTGGCAAACTTGATTCAAGATTTTGCTAAACAGGGTGGGGTGGTGCTGTTTACCTCACACCATGAAATCGCAGAGCTGGCAATTGATCAGCGAATAGGGATCGAGCACTGATGTTTAGCGCCTTACTGAAAAGAGAGCTAATGGTGGCTCGCCGCAACTGGATTGGCATCGTCATTCCTCTGTTTTTCTTTGTTATGGTAGTCAGCCTGTTTCCTTTTGGGGTGAGCCCTGAAGCGCCGACCCTGCAAAAGATTGCACCCGGTATTATCTGGGTCGCAGCCTTGTTGGCAACGCTTCTATCGCTGGAGCAGTTTTATCGCAGCGATTATCAGGATGGTTCGTTGGAGCAGACCCTGTTGATTGCGGGGCCTACTCAGGTTGCCAGCGCCAAAATTCTGGCTCATTGGTTGTTAACCGGCTTGCCTCTGGTCATCATCTCACCATTGCTCGGTATTTTGATGCAGATCAATCATGGCTTTACCGATTCCACTCATACTTGGGTCCTGATGTTGAGCCTTTTGCTGGGAACGCCAACTCTGTGTCTAATCGGTGCAATTGGTATGAGTCTGGCTCTGGCCGCTAATCGTAACGGCATGTTGGTGGCGATTCTGGTGTTGCCGTTGTATGTTCCGATTTTGATTTTTGGCACTTCAACAGTTACAGCATCGTTGGAAAATTTCAGCTATAATGGCCAACTTGCAATTTTGGCTGCACTTTTAATGATTGCGCTGGTGGTAAGTCCCTTTGCAGCTGGGCGCGCATTGAAAATTTCGGTAAGTTAGCTTCACAGCAAGCGACTGCCAATTAAAGACTGACTGACAATAGGTTTACAATTAATGGCTTCTCGTTGGCGTTGGTTTCATCAACTCGGTTCTCCTAAGTGGTTCTTTGAAAAATCCTCCAAATGGCTTCCCTGGATTTGGGCTGGCACCCTGATATTATTGGGCATTGGCCTGTATTATTCGTTATGGGCTTCGCCAATTGAAGCGCGCCAGGGCCAAGGCCACACGGTCCGTATCATGTATATTCATGTGCCAGCGGCTGCGTTATCCATGGTTGGCTATGTGATTATGGCCATTGCTTCGATTATTGGCCTGGTATGGAAGATGAAGGTGGCTTTCGCCGCTTCCCGTGCAATTGCGCCGATTGGTGCTGCCATGACCTTCATTGCTTTGTTTACCGGGGCCGTCTGGGGCAAGCCTACCTGGGGAACCTGGTGGGAATGGGATGCGCGCCTGACCTCTGAACTATTGTTGCTATTTCTATATTTAGGCTTTATTGCCCTGCATTCATCCTTCGCAGAACGCGCTAAAGCGGACAAAGCCGCTTCTGTTCTGGCCATCGTTGGTGTCATTAACGTGCCAATCATTTATTTCTCAGTGAAATGGTGGAACACGCTGCATCAGGGCTATTCAGTGACGCAAAAAGGCGCGCTGGCTCCTGAGTTTCAGGTGCCGCTGTTTATCATGATTGGTGCATTCTACCTGATGTTTATTGGTCTGGTGATTATGCGTTTACGCGTTGAGATTTTAATGCGCGAACAGAAGTCACGCTGGGTTGCCGAGTGGGCCGCTGGCCAGAACGGACACAAGTGAGGTTTATAAATGAATAGTTTTCATGAGTTTATCTTTATGGGCAAGCATGGCGCCTATGTCTGGTCGAGTTATATTGTCACTTTTGTGGTTTTATTAGGTTTATTCTATTGGTTCCGATATTTATTGAAATCTCTGCGTAGCCAAGTAAAATCTGAGCTCAATTCCGGTGATTCTGGCCGCAGCCAAGCTAAAGCTCGCAAACTTAAAGTTGAAAAAGCCGAATCACGAGATTAAAGATTTATGAAAGCACATCGTCGTAACAAACTTATCGCAATTCTTGCTGGCCTGATTCTATTGTCTGGCGCTATCGCACTGATCCTCTTTGCCTTGAATGAGAACATCAACCACTTCTACGCACCCACCGAAGTTAAAGAAGGTAACGCACCTTTAAACAAAACCATTCGTGTCGGCGGCCTGGTGGTTCCTGGCTCAATCGAGCGCTCTGGAGAAAAGCTTTACGTCGAGTTTAAAATCACTGACAACCAGAGCCAGATGATGATCACTTATGACAATATCCTGCCGGATATGTTTAAAGAAGGGCAGGGTGTCATTGCTGAGGGGCAATTGGTTGATCAGAACAAATTGGTCGCGACTAAGGTGCTGGCCAAACATGACGAGACTTATATGCCACCAGAAGTAGAAGCGTCTTTGCAAAAGTATGGTCATCCCATGCAGCCACGCGATGGTGATGAGTCCAAACAACCTTCAGACAAATACTAGTAGGTTCTCCCTTGATACCTGAACTCGGTAATTTCTTCCTCATTTTGGCGTTTATTAACGCCATTTTATTGGGTACCTTGTCATTTTATGGTGCGCACACCAATCACAAAGGTTTAATTCAGTTCTCGCACCGAGCGTCGACTAGTATCTTCTTATTAATGCTGGCCAGTTTTGTCTGCCTGACCATCTCCTTCATCCAGAATGACTTTTCGGTAGCTTATGTCGCCAGTCATTCCAACACGCAGTTACCCATTTACTATCGCATTTCTGCGGTATGGGGTGCGCATGAAGGTTCCTTGTTACTTTGGGTATTGATTTTAACGGGCTGGATTTTTGCTGTGTCAAAGTTCAGTAAGTCTTTGCCGGATACCATGATTGCCCGAGTACTTGGCGTTATGGGCCTGATTGCCGTTGGTTTTGTTTCTTTTACTTTATTCACATCCAATCCGTTTGAGCGCGAATTACCCTTTATGCCGATTGATGGCGCTGATTTGAATCCGCTGCTTCAAGATTTCGGTCTGATTGTGCATCCGCCAATGTTGTACATGGGCTATGTGGGTTTTTCGGTGGTGTTTGCTTTTGCTATTGCCGGTTTATTGCAGGGTGAGCTGGATCATAAATGGGCCAAGTGGTCGCGTCCCTGGACAACGGTTGCCTGGATTTTTATGACACTCGGTATCGCGCTGGGAAGCTGGTGGGCTTATTACGAGCTCGGCTGGGGCGGCTGGTGGTTCTGGGATCCGGTTGAGAATGCCTCCTTCTTACCGTGGCTGGCCGGGACTGCATTGATTCATTCCTTGGCAGCGACGGAAAAACGTGGGGCATTCAAGTCCTGGACTGTGTTGCTGGCCATTTTAACTTTCTCTTTAAGCCTGCTGGGAACCTTCCTGGTTCGTTCCGGAGTCTTAACCTCGGTGCACGCATTTGCCAATGACCCGGTGCGCGGTAAATTTATTCTGGTATTCCTGGCGATAGTGGTCGGTGCCTCATTACTGCTTTACGCGATTCAATCAAGCAAGGTTCGTTCGCAATCCAATTACACTCTGGTGTCGCGCGAAATAGCATTGCTGTTTAATAATGCATTACTTGCCGTTTCAACTTTCGTGGTATTGGTTGGCACATTGCACCCGTTGATGGTGGAAGCATTTACCGATGGTAAGTCATCAGTAGGCCCTCCCTATTTCAATTTGATGTTCTCGGTGTTCTTTATTCCGATTCTGCTACTGATGCCATTGGGTCAGCAAATTAGCTGGAAAAAAGACGATCTTCCTGCATTGCTTAAAAAGTATGTTTGGTGGTTCTTAAGTTGCATCTTCTTAGGTCTGCTACTGACTTTTGGCCTTAACGGCTTCAGCTTTACCGATATTGAACCTATGGCAATTCTTGGCACGATTCTAGGTCTCTGGGTTATTGCTGGCACTGTCAAATATATTCAATTACAGTCTGCGAAAAGTCAGACTCGTATGGCCGGTATGCGCAAAATAAGCCGCAGCTACTGGGGGATGATTCTGGCGCATATTGGTGTCGCCGTTACTACGTTGGGCGTCGTTTTGACTTCTTACTATAGTATTGAAAAAGATATTCGCATCGTGATTGGTGAGACTGTAGAGGTAGAAGGGCTGTCGGTTCACTTTAAGGACTTTAAAAATATTCAGGGGCCGAACTACATTTCATCAAAAGCTATTTTTGATGTGTCAAAGTCAGGCGATTTTATTGCTGAATTAAAACCAGAAAAACGTCGCTACAATGCTTCGCAAATGGTGATGACTGAAGCTGCTATTGACCCAGGTTTGTTCCGAGACGTTTATATTGCCATGGGCGAGCCACTGGATAATTCTGCGTGGGCCATTCGTGTTTATTACAAACCTTTTGTGCGTTGGATCTGGTTAGGTGCAATTTTCATGGCTTTAGGTGGCATTTTGGCCATGACCGACAAGCGCTACCGCGAGAAGAAATTTAAGAAGAAAGCATCTCAGGAGGCTATTGCTGATGGCCAATAAAAAGATTCTTATCACTTCGATCCCGATTGTGATTTTTACAGCGCTGGTGATTGTGTTCTGGTTTTCGTTAGGCTCAGATCCAACTGAGCTGCCATCACAACGAATCGGCAAGCAGGTGCCTGAGTTTCGTTTAAGTAATCTGCATAATCCAGAAGAAACCTTTACTAACCAGGACCTGCCGAAAAAGCCTTTTCTGTTAAATGTCTGGGCAACCTGGTGCGTGTCATGTCATGTTGAACATCCATATCTGGTGAAGTTTGCCAATCAGTATCCAATCCCGATTATTGGTCTGAACTATAAAGATGAGCGCCTTGATGCGCTTAAGTATCTGCAAAAAGGCGGCGATCCTTACCTATTTTCGATTGCCGATGAAGAAGGAACCATGGGTATCGACCTAGGGGTCTATGGTGCGCCTGAAACCTTTATTGTTGATGGTAATGGCGTGATTCATGACCGCTATGTGGGCGTTATTGACGATAGAGTGTGGAACACTGTGATTCTGCCAAAGATCAAGGAACTGGACCCCGATCTGAAGGAACTGGAGGCTGCCGAATGAAGAAATTAATCGTAATTTTTTGTGCCCTATTGATGGTGCAACTTGCGCATGCTGTTATTGAAACTTATGAGTTTGATAACGAAGAGCAGGAAAAACTCTATTACGAAATCATCAATGAGCTGCGTTGCCCCAAGTGTCAGAATCAGACTATTGCCGATTCCGATGCGCCTTTGTCTCGTGATTTGCGTTATATCGTTCAGCAGAAAATTAAGGCGGGCGAAACCAAGCGTCAGATCCTGGCTTATATGCAGGAACGTTATGGTGACTTTGTTCTTTATGACCCCCCTTTACAGCCGGCTAATTACATCCTCTGGTTCTCTCCCCTGATTATCTTCCTGATCATTTTAGCGGTAGTGGTCGCCAGAGTAGGGCGTCGTGAAGTGACTTCGGAAGAGGATGATACAGACGCTAATGCCAGCCCTTCAAACGACAAAGGTGAATAATTGATGATTGCTTGGATCCTGTTAACCTTAATTGTTCTGGTTTGGGCTGCCTGGTTATTCAGTGGGGTCTTTAAAGGCTCGAATAGAAAGCTGTTGTATGTGGGTATGTTGCTGGCCTGTAGTTTTCTGGGGCTCTTTATTTACTTCAATATGGGCGCCCACTCAGAGCTTGAGCAGCTGTCAAAAAAGCACGAATCTTTCGCTGAATTATCCCTGGTTGAGCTGGCTGAAAAAGCACAACAGCAAGAAATCACTGCACTGGAGTTTTTAACTGAATTACGCCTACGCAGTGAGCTGGATCCTGAGAACAAAGAGAAATGGTTACAGTTGGGTCAGATTTTCTTGCGCTTCGGAGAACTGGATGAAGCGGATCAGGCGTTTGTTCGCGCCATCGATCTCGAGCCTACGGATGCCAGCCGCCTACAGGTGGCGCAATATTTCCTGGAGTCTGATGACCCGGCAGCCTATCAAAGAGCAGACCGCCATATTGGCCTGGTTCTCATGGAGCAACCAAACCATGAAGGCGCCTTGCTGATGCAGGGGGTGAATCAGTTTAAGCAGCAGAATTATCAGGGTGCCATTGATTATTGGCAACGCCTTCTTGAGATGCGTGACCCTGAAAGTCAGTCTGCACAGTTGATGCGTGAGCAGATCGCGCGTGCCGAACATCAATTAAAACTGCAACAGACCAACAATATTCGTGTGTTTGTCGATAACTTGTCTGAACTTCCGCTTGAGAAGTTTAGCAAGGCTTTTGTGCTTGTTCGCTCTTACGCCGGTGGGCCGCCAGTTGCCGTACGTTCTGTTGCCCTGTCTGAGCTTAATGATGGTGTTTTGCTAACCCCCGGTGATGTCATGCTGCCCGATGTGGAGCTATGGCAGGCTGAAGATGTTATCGTTGAAGTCAGGCTATCGGTTGAAGGGATTGCCCAACCGGGTAGTGGCGACCGGTTCGGTAGAACGGAGCTGCTTAATAAGCTGACACCTGGTGAACAATTTCACATTGAGATCAATCAAACTGTGAATTAAGTTTGATCCTTCCTCGTTTTGACGTGACTTTCACAGGGAATAGTGGAAATTTGTTGTTAAGCTATGTAACAAATAGCGAATAGGTTACTCTAATAGCCGAATGTTCGATGTTAAGAACACTTTTTAAACAACAAGTTAGGAGTCATGTCATATGTTAAACAAAGATAAAACTAAATTAGCTGTAGTCGTTTCTGCTTCACTAGCTGCCTCAGCAGCAATTGGTACTGCAAGCGCCGGCGACAACCCATTTACTCTGAACGACCTTCAGTCTGGTTACAACCTTTCTATGTTTGATGGCCATGGTAAAGATGGCGAAGGCAAGTGTGGTGAAGGTAAGTGCGGTGAAGAAAAAGCCGAGAAAGCTGAAGAAGGCAAGTGCGGTGAAGGTAAGTGTGGCGAGAAAAAAGCCGAAAAAGCTGAAGAAGGCAAATGCGGCGAAGGTAAGTGTGGTGAAGGCAAATGCGGCGAAGAAAAAGCCGAAAAAGCCAAAGAAGGTAAATGTGGCGAAGGTAAATGTGGTGAAGGCAAGTGCGGTGGCGCTAGCTAATCACAGATATTGAGCAAACCAGTGGCGACTTCTGTCGCCACTTTTCCTTCAACCAATAGTATGGAGCAGTAGTGAAACAACAGAAACTGATAACAGGTGCTGGTTTAGGACTTCGTCGAGATTTTCTTGATGAGTATGAAGCTTTGGATCAGTCTAGTGTTGATTTCATGGAAGTGGCTCCTGAAAACTGGATTCCCTATGGTGGCCGCTTAAAAGAACAGTTTAAGCGCTACGCGGAAAGATTTCCCTTTGTAATCCACGGCTTGTCGCTTTCAATCGGCGGCCCAACGCCTTTGGATACAGATTTCGTCAAACAGGTCGCGGAGTTCATCAAGACTTATGACATTCAATGCTACAGCGAGCATTTAAGTTACTGTAGCGATGATGGTCATATGTATGACCTGATGCCTATTCCTTTTACCGAAGAAGCGGTTCATTACGTCGCAAACCGCATTAAGCATGTGCAGGATATTATTGGCCAGAAAATTGCCATGGAAAACGTTTCTTATTATGCCGCGCCCGGGCAGGAAATGACTGAACTGGAGTTTTTGTTAGCCGTCTTGGAAGAGGCTGACTGCAAGTTGTTGTTAGACGTCAATAATATCTACGTCAACAGCATTAATCATCGGTATGACCCCAAGCAATTTCTTAAAGCGTTGCCCAAAGAGCGCATAGCTTATGGCCACATTGCCGGCCATTATGATGAAGCCGAGGATCTCAAAGTGGATACCCACGGCTCGGATGTGAAGCCGGAGGTCTGGAAATTGCTGGATTTGGCTTATGAGCAATTTGGCGTATTCCCGACTTTATTGGAGCGTGACTTCAATATCCCTTCAATGGACAAGCTGTTGCAAGAAGTAGAGCAAATTAAAGCTCTGCAAACTAAATATCAGCAAGTACCCGCTGCTATTGCTTAGAGGTTTACGATGAACAAGCACTCTGAGCTACCCAAATTTCAACAGATTCAATTTGAATTTGCCAAAAACCTTCGTAACCCTGCCAAGTTTCAAGCTCCAGAAGGCATAGAAGCCCGTCGTATGAAGATTTATCAGGATTTGTTTTATAACAATGTGCAAAATTTCTGCGCTAACAGTTTCCCCATTTTGCGCTCTCTAACGCCAGATGATAAATGGCATCGAATGGTTCGTGCCTTTTTTACCGATTACCGCGCTCACTCGCCATACTTTGCAGAGATATCCGCTGAGTTTTTAAATTATCTATCAGAGCATCGTGAGCCTGAGCAGGATGATTATCCGTTTATGCTGGAGCTTGCTCATTGGGAATGGATGGAAGTGGCATTGCTCGCCAATAAAGAAGATATTCTGGCCATTCCACATGATAGAAACGGGGATCTGTTTGAGCAGAATATTGTGATTTCGCCACTTGCCGCTGCCAATGTCTATGAATACCCCGTTCATCGCATCGGCAAAGCTTATATACCCGAAGAAAAGCCTGAGCAGCCAAGCTTCCTGATTATCTGCCGTGATCGCAAGCATAAGATTGAGTTTATGGAAACCAATCTGTTCACTTACCGATTGTTGCAAATCTTCCTTGAGCATCTTGAGCAGAGCAAACAGATAACCGGTAAGCAGGCACTGCAACAGCTTGCCGAAGAAACCCAGTTTCCGAATCCGCAGCAGCTCATTGAGGGTGGCAAGCAGATGCTGGATAGCCTGTTGCAACGTGATGTTATACTGGGCACCAACTCTTGAGGCGGTGTCAAAAACCCAAAAGAACAAAACTAGCGCAAAACCACTGAAACCTTTATCATTGCGCCATTGAAATACCGAAGGATAAGATAATGAAGTTTAACCGATTGATATTGGTTCTAAGTATTTTGACCTTATCAGCTTGTGCCACGACTGATTCAAAGAATCCCAAAGATCCCTATGAAGAATATAACCGAGGTGTCTGGGAATTTAACCGCGCGGTTGATAAAGCTATTCTTAAGCCGACAGCTGAAGGGTATCAGGCGATTACTCCCGATCCTATTGAGAAGGGAATTTCTAACTTTTTCAGCAACTTGGGTGAAATCGAGACTATTATTAACGATATTCTACAGGCCAAGTTTGGTAAGGCTGGGCGCGATACAGGACGTTTCCTGATTAATAGCACCCTTGGCCTGGCTGGCTTTCTTGATCCTGCGACAGAAATGGGCCTGAAGAAAGAAGAAGAAGACTTTGGTCAGACATTGGCCGCTTGGGGATTCGATTCAGGACCATTCCTGATGTTGCCATTTATCGGTCCATCCACTGCGCGAGATGGGATTGGCTTCGCGGTAGATAAGATTGCCCTTTATAGTCCTTATGATGAAATGGATGATTCGCAAACTGAGTGGAGCTTGAGGGCGTTAGATTTGGTGCAGACACGTGCCGAGTTACTGCCACTCGAAGAACAGTTGGAGCAGGCGCTGGATGAATATTCTTTGGTTCGAGATGCCTATTTGCAGCGACGTGAATTCCTGATCTATGACGGTCGTCCTCCGATTGAGGATGACTGTGAGTTTGAAGAAGATTGTGAAGACTGGTAGTTTAATCGAAGTAATACTTGCAGGATAATTAAGCCATGCCGATGGACTTTAAAGACACACTGGTTATTGCCATATCGTCAACTGCCTTGTTTGACCTGGCAGAGAGCCATCGTATTTATATGGAAAGTGGCGTAAACAGTTACGCCCAATATCAAATCGATCACGAAGATGAGCTACTTAAACCTGGCGCTGCATTTGGTCTGGTCCGCAAGCTTCTGGCTCTGAATGAAGGGGCAGAAGACAAACCTCGTGTTGAAGTGATTCTCCTTTCTCGAAACAGTGCTGATACCGGACTTCGTGTTTTTAACTCGATTGAAAATCATAGACTGCATATAACCCGTGCCGCTTTCACCTCTGGCAATAGCCCCTACCTATACGCTGAAGCATTTGGTGCGCACCTATTCCTCTCAACCAACCCGGTTGATGTTACCCAGGCGATAGAAGCAGGAATAGCTGCAGCAACTATCGTAGCACCAACGCAGGCGAGCAACGAGAGTGATATTATCAAGTTTGCCTTTGATGGCGATGCGGTATTGTTTTCCGATGAGTCGGAGCAAATTTTCCAAAGCGGAGGACTGGAAGAGTTTACCAAACACGAAAAAGCATCAGCTCAGAAACCTCTTGAAGGTGGGCCGTTCAAAAACTTCCTGGCAGCGCTGCATAAACTACAGAAAGAGTTTGGCACCGAAGACTGCCCAATCCGTACTGCTTTAGTGACAGCTCGCTCAGCTCCTGCACATGAGCGCGTGATTCGGACACTCCGTTACTGGGATATTCGTATTGACGAAGCCTTATTTCTGGGCGGTATGGATAAGACTCGCTTCCTTAAAGCCTTTGGCGCCGATGTATTCTTCGATGATCAGGAAGGTCATATTGAGCGAGCCAGAGAACATATTGCCAGTGGGCATGTACCGAATGGTGTAATAAATAAAAAGTAGCTGGGCTACTAAGATTTAGTTACACCTCCTTTCTTGATATTTAACCCTGATTCGGGCATCTTGCTGGGTACTTTTAGAATTACCCGCAAGGTATCAGTGTGAATATCAGTATCAAATACTTCCTCTCATCACTTCTCTGTTTTGCAAGCTTTACGTCATTGGCAGCCACTGTCGATGCTCCAGAGAGAGCCGAAGGCGAAGGTCCTTATGATCGACTCATTCTCCGTGGTGGCATTATCATCAATGGTGAAGGCGCTCCGCCAACTGGCCCAGTGGATATCATTATTGAAGGTAACACTATCAAAAGTATTCGCTCAGTGGGTGCGCCGGGTGTTTCCATTGATGAATCTAAAAGACCCAAAGCTGGACCAAGCGATAAGGTCATGGATATCAGTGGCCATTATGTATTACCCGGCTTTGTTGATATGCATGCACACATTGCGGGCAGTGTTGATGGTTTACCAGCTGAATACCCATTTAAGCTCTGGCTTGCCCATGGTATTACAACTATTCGTGAACCTGGCAGTTTTAACGGCCTTGATTGGACTTTAAAACATCAAAAGCTCAGTCAGCAGAACAAGATTACTGCGCCACGCATTGTGCCTTACATTGGCTTTGGCATGGGCTGGGACAAAGAAATTACTACCCCCAAAGAAGCACGTAAGTGGGTACGTCATGTGGCAAAAGAAGGTGCCGCTGGGATTAAGTTTTTTGGCCTGCCAGAAGACATGATGGAAGCAGCATTGGATGAAGCCAGTAAGCAGGGTTTAGGCACTATGATGCACCATGCGCAACTGAACGTGTATGGTACCAATGCACTGGATTCAGCACGTCTGGGCTTAACTTCCATGGAGCATTGGTATGGTCTGCCGGAAGCCTTGTTTACCGATAAGACTATTCAGGATTATCCGCTCGAATATAACTACAACGATGAATCGCACCGCTTTACAGAGGCTGGCCGTTTATGGCAACAGGCTGCCGAGAAGGGTAGTGAGCGCTGGAATGCTGTGCGTGATGAGTTGATCCAGCTCGATTTTACTATTAATCCCACACTAACTATCTATGAAGCCAGCCGTGATGTTATGCGTGAGCGTGAGGCTGAGTGGCATGACGATTATACCCATCCGAAACTACTCGAGTTCTTCGAACCTAATCGTCATTCCCATGGCTCATACTTTTTCGATTGGACTACCCAGAACGAGATCGACTGGAAAGAAAACTACCGTATCTGGATGAGTTTTCTGAATGATTATAAAAATCATGGTGGGCGCGTTACTACGGGTTCTGATACAGGCTATATCTACAAAATCTTTGGTTTTGGTTTGATTCGTGAGTTCGAATTACTACAGGAAGCCGGTTTTCACCCGCTTGAAGTTATTCAGTCAGCCACTTTAAATGGCGCAGAAGCTCTGGGTATGGACGATAAAATTGGTTCTTTGCGCCCAGGCAAGCTTGCCGACCTGGTCATCGTTGATGAAAACCCAATTGCCAACTTTAAAGTATTGTATGGCACAGGCCATTATCGCCTAGGACTTGATAATGTTCCTCAGCGTGTCGGTGGTGTTAAATACACCATTAAAGACGGCATCGTTTTTGATGCTGAACAATTGCGAGAAGACGTTAAGGAAATAGTTGAGAAAGCCAAACTGACTAAGTGATTTTTATTCAGCAGCAATCCTCTGCATGATGCAGAGGATTGCTTATTTGAGAATGTGAGTTAAAGCCTGCTCAAGCTCCGCATACTCAAACTTAAAACCGGATTCCTGCAGCTTCTTTGGAATCACTCTTTGCCCAGTCAATAAAATATGAGCCATTTCACCTACCGCAAGTTTTAGCGCAAAACCAGGTACCGTCATAAAAGTTGGACGGCTTAAAACCTTACCCAGAGTTTTAGTTAAAGTTTCATTGGTGACAGGGTTGGGAGCGGTTAAGTTGAAAGCGCCAGTCAGGCTGTCATTGTCGATCAAGTGTTTGACCGCTCGAACATGATCTTGGATATGAATCCATGAAAAGTATTGATTACCAGAGCCAAGCTTGCCACCAAGGCCAAGTTTAAAAGGCAATAGCATTTGTTGTAGAGCTCCCTCGTCACCGAGCACAACCCCAGTCCGGATACAGCATACACGGACCCCAAAAGCTTCGGCCTGATAAGCGGCATCTTCCCATTGGCTGCACAGCCTCACCTGAAAGTCAGAAGCACTTCCAGAGGTCGAACCCTCATCCAGTGTTTCATTACCCCGAGCACCGTAATAACCAATAGCCGAGCCACTTATCAAGGTGTGCGGCTTTTTCTCCGTGCTCTCGATCCAGCTCAGCAGGTGTCTGGTGGTATCTAATCTGCTATTAACTATTTCCTGCTTGTATTGATCACTCCAGCGCTTAGCCGCCAAATTCGCACCGGCGAGGTTAATCACAACATCAGCATGTTTAACATCACTGATACGTTCCACCAGCTCAACATGCTTAAAAAAGAAATCATCCTGATACTTTGAAGGAGTTCTACTGACAACGACAATCTTGTAATTATCCTTCTGTAACAAAGGAATCAAATTACGACCAATAAAACCAGTGCCACCCGTAATTAAAACCGTTTCCATATAATCCCTCAATAGCCATTAAGACGTTAAATTAGTATAGCAAGCTGACTATGCAAAGTAAGTGAAGAGGTTAGATATTTTGGTAGGTATTACTTTATCGGTTTGAGATGATTATGTTGGGAAGATAGGAGGTAAGAGTAGGGACAACTCATGAGTTGTCCCAAGGAAAAAAATCAACCACTAACACTCAATAATATGAACCGCTAAACCACCACGGGCGGTTTCTTTATATTTGTCACGCATATCCATGCCGGTATCCCACATGGTTTTGATGACTTTATCGAGTGATACTTTGTGTTCACCGTCACCGCGTAGTGCTAAGCGAGCAGCGTTAATAGCTTTTACCGAGCCCATGGCGTTACGTTCAATACAGGGAACTTGAACTAATCCACCAACTGGATCGCAGGTTAAGCCAAGGTTGTGTTCCATGCCGATTTCTGCAGCATTTTCTACCTGCTGTGGACTGCCGCCCATCACTTCGGTCAGTGCTCCAGCGGCCATTGAGCAGGCTACGCCTACTTCGCCCTGACAACCAACTTCAGCACCAGAAATCGAAGCGTTGAGTTTATATAAAATACCAATGGCACCAGCAGTTAGCAGGAAGCGAATAACTGCTTTCTCATCAGCATTTTGATGGAAGCGCATAAAGTAAAAGAGAACGGCTGGAATAATGCCCGCTGCACCATTGGTTGGCGCTGTGACTACTCGGCCACCGGCTGCATTTTCTTCATTAACGGCCAGTGCGTAAAGGTCAACCCAATCCATGGCGCGCAAAACATCATTCTCATTCGAATCTGATTTTAGTTTGCGATAAATACCGGGTGCGCGTCGTTTAACTTTTAAACCACCAGGCAAAATACCTTCGCGATTGCATCCGCGCTTAATGCAATCTTCCATCACTCGCCAGATCTCAAGTAACTTGGTTTTGACTTCTTCCTCGCTACGCCAAGACTTTTCGTTTTCCAGCATCAAAGTCGAAATGCAAATACCTTCGTCTTTACAGGTTTGAATCAATTCTGCTGCGGAAGTGAAGGGGTATTTAACCTTGGTATCGTCTTCCATAATTGGCGTGTCGGCATCAACATCTTCGTTGACCACAAAGCCACCGCCAACCGAGTAGTAAGTTTTCTTGGCAATTTCATTGCCGTCTTTATCGAAAGCCAAAAAGATCATACCGTTTGAGTGGCGCGGCAATGATTTTCGACGATGCATCACCAGATCTTTTTCTTCGTTAAATTTAAGTTCTATGGTGCCGTTTAACTTGATCTTTTTTTCGCTTCGAATAGTTTCCAAACGTGCGGGAATAATGTCGGGATCAACATCTTCTGGGAGATGGCCTTCAAGACCAATCATGACCGCTTTATCAGAGCCATGGCCTTTACCGGTTGCACCAAGCGAGCCATAGAGTTCTGCTTTTACTCGATCCACAGAGTCCAATAGCTTCTGTTCGGTCAAAAATTCAATGAAACGGTGAGCTGCACGCATTGGCCCCACGGTATGAGAGCTTGATGGACCGATACCAATGCTGAACATGTCAAAAACGCTAATTGCCAAGGTGAAACCTCAAA
>NZ_JABURJ010000013.1 GCF_014762745.1 Kangiella sp. | reverse complement strand
ATATTTTGCTTCGCTGCGCTCAAAACGCAAAATATGCCCCTGCTTGGGGGCGTTAATCAATTATGACCAACCACCTACTACTCTACCCAATGGCTGCCCACATCGCATGGGTGGCTTTTCTTTATGTGTTGCTGAGCATCGTTTGTGCGCCTGCGGTATGGGGTGTCATTAAAAACAAAAGAGATATCTGGGCAAGCGTTGAGCCGCGTATCAGTGCGAACTTGTCGAATCAGTTCGAGTGGCCTTTGTTTTTTCACGTTACCTGTGTGCTGTTGATTGTTATGGGGAATGGTGACCCTGTTCAACTGTGGTTGGCCTGGATCTTTGTGGCAGGCCGGTTGATTCATAGTTTTGTGCAGATATTGACGAATAATATTCGCTTAAGAGGTTTAGTTTTTACCATTAACTTCCTGGCGGTGTTGGCTATGTGGTTTTTTCTTCTGATATAACCTCTGAACATTATTCAGCCATCCTGCACTGAATTTCTCTTTCACATAGCTGTCGCTAAACAAAATAAAATCTTACATTTAGAAACCCGCTCCTTGTATCAAAAGCAATCTTACATGCGTAGATTGAAATAATAACGAATATTAGAAAGCATAATAAGGGATTTTCAGTGAATAACTTACGATTTATAGCGAGCTTATGTGTGGTGTTGGTTTTGCTTTCAGGTTGCGGAATCACACAGCACTCTGCGCTGGCACAGGAAAATGAAGAGAATAAAACGATTGCTCTAACCAACGTTAATGTCATTCCAATGACAGCGGAAAATAAGGTCATTGAAAATACTACAGTTGTTATTGTCGATAACAAAATCTCTGCCATTGGTGGGAAAATACCAAATGACGCCATGATTATTGATGGTGAAGGCAAGTGGCTTATCCCTGGCCTGATAGACATGCACGTTCACAATCTTGTAGATGGTAGTCCAGGAAATAACTACCCAACCAAAGGTGCATCAATCTTCTTCGATAACCAGGACATTATGTTGTTATACGTTGCTAATGGTGTTACCACTACATTTGAACTGAGCGGTAGAGTCGAGCATTTCGGGCAGCGAAATGAAATTATCAAAGGTGATGTGATTGGCCCAAGAATTGCGTTGGCAGCACTAATTGATGGAAGCAATGCGAGTAAGGTAGCAACAACTCCTTCCGAGGGGCGACAGGCTGTTCGAATCGCAAAAGTAGATGGCTACGAATTTATCAAGGTTTACTCAGGGCTTAACATTGAAACCTACAAAGCCATTGTGGACGAGGCTAACAAACAAGGAATGAAGGTGGTGGGGCATGTACCCAGTGCCTTTGAGGGTAAGACAGAAGATGCTTTCATCCCTCACTTTGGCTTAGTGGCTCATGCAGAGGAGTTCTCAAAGCAAGCCAATGAGTTTACTGAAGAAGAAGCTTATAAACTTGCAAAATTGGCAAAAGAGAATGACACCTGGGTTACTCCTAACCTATCGAACTTGGTACGGATTGCTGCTCAGGGACGCTCATTGGATGCTGTAAGAGATCTTCCTAGTTTCAAATATGTACATCCATTAATGCAAGACAAATGGATTACTGCTAATCAATATAATCAGGGAACCAATCCTAAAAGAGTTGCTTACTTTGATAAGCTGGTTGATTTTCATGTGAAGCTGGTAAAAGCATTTAAAGATCTCGAAGTTCCCATGGTAGCGGGTACGGATGCAGGCACTTCAGGCATAGTTTGGGGTTATTCATTGCATGACGAGCTGACGTTGTTAGTGGATGCTGGCTTAACCACCGAAGAAGCCTTGGCGGCTGCGACAAGGTTGGCAGCCACATGGTTAGAAATTGACGACAAAGTTGGAACCGTTGAAGTTGGTAAGTTTGCTGACCTTGTGTTGCTTGATGAAAACCCTTTGTTAGATATTAATAACACAAGAAAGATATCAGGAGTGTTCTTTAATGGACGTTGGGTGGATAAAAATCAGATTGATATCATGCTTGAAAATCTGGCTAAGAAAAACGCAGAAAATATCGGTAAAGATGAGTTTCTTTGGGGCAAAATAGGAGAGCGTTGATTGTGGTTAATAGTAGCTTATCTATTAACTCTAAACTGAAACTTGAATCCACTTCGTTTCCACATCATCGCCGTTAAACCAAAAAAGAACGACATGTACAGAGCGAAGTGCCATTCGATTATGTTCTCTGATTGATCAGCCCAGCTTACGCTAGTGGCTTTGATGACCACGTTTGTGATACCTAATATCCAGTAAATGCCAATCAATACAAATTGAATAGAAAGGTAGCGTTTAATCTTTCGGTCCAATGTGTCTTTTACTTTCTGAAGACTACGAATACTTAGCATCTGGGCAAGAATGGTCATGGCAAAGTAGAAGGTGATTCCATAGCGGCGCATAAAATTATAGAAGTCGCCTTCAGTCCCAAGAAAGTCTGCGTAGAGAATTAAAAAGACTGCGCCAATGGTTCCCAGTACAAAAATAATGTTGTGCGATTTATTGGTTAACTCTTTCAGCCAGACACACTGTAAATACCAGAAGATAACCAGAAATGCCGCTGTTGGCATCATCAGGCCACGAAACAAAAAGATAGCATCGCCATTGCGCGCAGCACGACTGATTGAGGTGCACCCCTCGAAATAGGGTACGCACTCATTCGCCACGCCTTGCCACAGACCAATAAAATAAGCTGCATGCGCAGCAATGATGGGCACTAAACAGACTATCCAGGCGATGTGATGCGGGCGGATGATGGCCTCCTGGTATTTAAAGCTTTGGTTAATCATAGAGCTGGAAGTGAAGAGATTGCAAGTGTGGCCGTATGCTGTTTAAAATCACTGGATTGTCGGATCAAGCCCGACAATGACAAGCTTGTATGCTAGCCGTTAGCTACCGTACACGTAGGGTACCCTTAGGGCAGGATATGCGTCATGACGTACTTTTAATTATAGAGCGAGTACTTAGAAATGATGGAAAGTGATAGGTATCATAAGTTTTTGGAGTTACTAAAAGAGTTTCAGGGAAACAAAATCTCATTAAATGATGTAGAGGATGAGTTCGCCAAGCTGGATGCTTTTCATCATTTCTGGCACTACCTTTCAGATGAAGATTGGAGAGCGAAGGATAGAGATTATGCCAAGATGCAGAATGATTCGCTTAATAAGTTCATTCAGGCACTGGAAGCCAGAGATTATGAAAGGGCCAAAGATATTACGTTCTTGGCTAAAGAAGAGTAATTACATCAAAGTTATGATGTACATAAATTTAATGACTTTTAAAAGCCACTGGATTGTCGGGTCAAGCCCGACAATGACAAGCTGTTGAGGAGAGTGTGTCACTAAAGGCTATAGTTTAATTCACTCAATCACAAACATAGAAACACTCATTAGTTTTTCACATTTGGCTCTGTATAATCTTTTGTGTCTTTGAATATAAACCCTAAGGAGCGATCGAATGAAAGTACTTTTTGTATTAACCTCGCATGATCAATTGGGTGATACGGGTGAAAAAACAGGTTTCTGGCT
>NZ_JABURJ010000065.1 GCF_014762745.1 Kangiella sp. | reverse complement strand
TGGCATCCATTAGGGTATGCTTGCTTCTATTGAAAATAATCGGCCTATTGTAGGGAAAAAGCCACTATGAAAAAAGCACTGCTCGGTATTAGCATCGTTTTCTCGTCATTAGTTGTCGCATGCGTCTCCACTAATGCACCAGATAAGAATCCATCTGCTGACGATCTAGAGTCAGCCTACCAATTACAATATCAATTAGTTCAAGGAGTTGCCTTTCCTGTTATCGGCTACAAAGCCGGACTCACCAGCGAAGCAGGTCAAAAGAAATTTGATGTCAGTGAACCCATAGCCGGTGCACTATTTCAGCAAGGGCTCGCTTTCGATCGAAGTGCCTATCTGCTAAGCAATTACACTAACCTGATGTTGGAAACTGAAATCGGCTTTATCCTCAATCAAAACATCACCCAGCTGGTAACCGCCGAGCAGCTACCCGCCATGATCAAAAGTGTGGTACCTGTGATTGAATTGCCAGACCTACGCTTTGAAGACCCTGAGAATGTTTCCGGACATGGCCTGATTGTAAATAATGTGGGCTCTAATAGCGTGTTGGTAGGAAAACCTATTGATGTGAACACATTAGATATCAATCAAATCAGCACGGTTTTAACTCGCAATGGAAAAACCGTGATCGAAGGCAAAGCAACCGACGCCATGGGCGATCAATGGCAGGCGCTGGCCTGGTTGATCAATCGTAGCCTTAAAACCGGCTATCCGGTCAGCCAAGGCAACCTCTTGATCACCGGCGCATTAGGCCCCATGATTCCCGCTGAGCGTGGTCAATACGATGCCGATTTTGGCAAACTGGGAAAGCTGGCTTTCTCGATACGATAAATATACAACTTGAATTTCTAGACAGGAACGATTTTATGCGCGCAGTTTTTCTTGATGCCGATACCTTAGGGAACTGGCAAGATACCGAACAACAAAAAGCCAAAGTAGATTTGTCGTCGCTCGTGGAATGCTTCGACGAGTGCAAACTGTATGGCTTAACCAGCCCCGAGCAACGTCTTGAACACTGTCAGAATGCGGACGTCATCATTACCAACAAAGTCGTGATCGATCGCGAACTCATGGATCAGCTACCCAATTTGAAAGCCATCCAATTGGCCGCCACCGGCATGAATAATATCGATCTGGAAGCCGCTAAAGAAAAGAACATTCAGTGCTTTAACGTCGCCGACTATTCAACCTTTGCCGTGGCGCAGCTGACCATGCAATTCATACTCAATTTTGCCACCCGAGCCAGTGATCATTTTAACTTAACGCGCCAAGGTGCCTGGCAAGAAAGCCGCATGTTCACCCTGACCGATTTCCCAACCATGGAAGTGGCCGACAAAACTTTAGTTTTAATTGGCTACGGCAACATCGCACAAAAAGTCGAACAATTAGCCAAAGCATTTGGCATGCGCGTCATTATTGCCAACATCCCCGGCCGCCCCATGCGCGACAACCAGGTGCCATTACACACAGCACTACCACAAGCCAACTTCGTATCGATCCACTGCCCACTGACCAAAGAAACAACCGAGCTGGTCAACAAAGACTTCATCGATCTCATGAAAACCGGCAGCTTCATCATCAACACCGCCCGCGGCCCCATCATCAACGAACAACACCTGGCCGATGCACTCAAAAGTGGCAAACTCGCCGGCGCCGGCCTCGACGTACTCTCCGTCGAACCACCCAGCCCCGACAACCCACTGCTGCAAGACGACGTACCCAACACCTACATCACACCCCACATCGCATGGGCCAGCCACGAAGCAAAGATTCGATTAATAGAAGGTATGGCGGAGAATATCTCAAAACTTTAATAAGTTTTGTCATCCTGAACTAGATTCAGGATCTAATATCTTTTGTAGGGTGTGCCTTGGCACACCTATACTAATTACCATCGGGGAACTGGCATGCCTCGAACCTACTCCTTCTTCCAGTGACTTTATCTCTCCCTCAATTAGTCGTTTCGCCCCTCGGCGAGTCCCTTTTCTTTGCTTGTCCAAAGAAAAGGGACGAAAAGAAACGACACCCCGAGATTGAGGTTTCGCTTCGCTCTACTTCCTTCGTATCCGCCAAGCCACTTAACGCACCGTAAAATACGTTCCATCCCTGGCCCGAATTTTACTATTCAAAACGTCCTGTTTTGAATTGCTATGTCTTGTCTACTCCTCAGCTCAATCTAAGGGGATTATTAGAGCAAGCCTGAAAGTTTGATCCTAAATCGCAACTTGTAAAGCAAAACTAATGGTAATAAAGTCTTAAGAATCAATTGGTATAATAGTAAACAATAAAAAAAGGATGGAGTGAATGTGAACCTTTTTATAGACACTAACGTTTTTTTATCTTTTTTCCACCTTTCTAATGATGATCTAGAAGAGATTCATAAGTTAGCTGTTCTTATTGAGAAAGGTGATGTGACCCTATGGCTCACAGAGCAAGTAAAAGATGAATTTAAACGTAATAGAGAATCAAAAATATCAGAAGCACTAAAAAAACTAAAAGAACAAAAAACAAAACCCCAATTCCCGCAAATCTGCAAAGAGTATGATGAGTACCCGGAGATAAGAGAGCTACAGAAAGACTTTGATAAAAAAATTTCTTCCTTAATTCAAAAAGTTAATGAAGATGTTGTAAATAGAACACTTAAAGCTGATCAAAAGATTGATGAGCTTTTCGAACAGGCTCACCTTATTCCAACTACTGACGATCTTGTCAACAAAGCCAAATTAAGAATGGATGTTGGAAACCCACCCGGAAAAGATGGCTCACTAGGCGATGCTATAAATTGGGAGTGCTTGCTTTATTCAGTTACTAATAACGAAAAATTATATCTTGTCGCTGATGATAAAGATTATTATTCTGTTCTCGATAACACTAAACTTAAAGAATTTTTAAGTGATGAATGACGACAAAAGAAAAAAGAAGAAGCTCACTTTTATCGTCGACTATCTGAGTTTTTCAAAGAGCATTACCCTGATATAAAGCTTGCTAGCGAGCTTGAAAAAGAGCTTGCCATACGTGCGCTTGCTAGTAGCAGCAATTTCACCAATACACATAATGCTATTGCTAAGCTTGATCAATATGTAGAGTTTAATAAGTCTCAAGCAAATGAACTTGCTGAAATTTGCCTTTTAAACAGTCAAGTTGGTTGGATAATAGAAGACCAAGATGTTTACGAGTTCTATTTGAACCTTCTACTAAACCACGGCGAACTGTTGGAAAATGACACAAAAGAAAGACTTGCTGAAAAATTGGCAAGAGGTACGTTGCTCGACTAACAATCTGTAACCTCAGCAATTCCCTTTAGCCAGATGGAACGTATTCTACGGTACCCAAAGGGGCAGACCCTGCGTTAAGTGGCTTGGCGGATACGAATCGAGTTTCGCTTGCGAAACCATTAGTTGAGGAAAGAGATAAAGTCACTGGATGCCGCGGTCAAGCCGCGGCATGACAGAAAATAAACTAACCAACCACTCATACAACTTCCTAATATCTTTCACATGTATTTCTAGATGTTGGCAGTCGGCGGCGATGCTACTCTTAATATCGGTTTCATAGCTGTCGCCGATATGGAGAAGTTCTTGTGGTTCTATGTTTTTTATGTCACAAATTTTACGCAGCATTTCGGGTGATGGTTTGGCGCGGCCATGAATACCTGCAATGAAGTGATGTTCAAAATAATCCATTAAACCCAACGCATACAAATTGGAATTACCGTTGCTGGTGGCGAAAAGACTATATTTATTTTTGAGTGCGGATAACAGGTCGTAAGTAAGCTGTGGAATCTTTATTTGGCTACGACAACCATAGAAGATGGCGAAGGCTGGATTGATTAATCCCTTGTCGCCACCGGTTTGTTCGAGCATCTGATGAATCATTTCTTTGCGCAAGACGGTCATGTTATCGAGCTCTGGACGATCTTCTTCTAATAGTTTTTTTGATATCGCCTGCATGCCAGCCACATCAAATGTTTCACCAATAGGCGGATGTTCTTTTGCCAAAAACTCTAGTAAGTCCTGCTCACACTTTTCGATGACTCCCTGGTTATCCCATAAGGTATCATCCAGATCAAAGCTTATGACTTTCACTTTTGCCCAATCTATTTCTTTTATCTTTTCTGTCATTGCTTATTCTTTCTTTTTTCTGGCTCTTGGGTGTGCAGCATCGTAGGTTTTAGCTAGATGCTGAAAATCCAGGTGCGTATATATTTGCGTCGTTGATATGCTGGCGTGACCCAGTAATTCTTGTACTGCTCGCAGGTCGCTGGATGATTCTAAAACATGGGTTGCACAGGAATGGCGTAATTTATGTGGATGAAGTCTATCATTTAATCCAAGTTGTTTGCCCCAATGAGCCAGTCTTTGCTGAATGGCACGATTGGTTAGACGGTTTCCTTGCTGGCTGACAAAGAGTGCTTTTTCACTGGCACTCTTTACCAATTGATTTCTCTCTTTTACCCAACTGGCTAAAATTGTTTTAGCGCTATTTCCAAAGGGCACTTCTCGAATTTTATTGCCCTTACCCAATACCCGCAGCATTTGATCGGAAAAACTCAAATCATTGACGTCCATTCCACTTAACTCTGCCAATCGAATGCCTGAAGAATAGAGCAGCTCCATCATTGCCTTATCACGTATCTGCAATGGCTCATCTTCCGGCATTTGATCGAGAAAATGATTTAGGCTATCGACATCGATATTTTTAGGCAGACGTTTTGCTTTTTTTGGCCCACGCACACCAACAGCTGGATTAACTTTAATTTTCTTTTCGCTCAACAAGAACTCAAGAAAACGTCGCGAAGAGGATAGTAGTAAAGCGCAAGTAGAAGGCGATGCTCCTTGCCGATGTTGTTTGGCAATGAGCATTCGAATATCCTGGGTAGTGATTTGATGCCAGTTGTTGTAGCCGGCGTTTTGACAAAAGGCTAATAATTTTTCCAGCTGACGTCGGTAATTATTGACCGTGTGTTCTGAATAGCGCTTTTCATGCAGTAGCCTGTTCAGATAGCGTTGAATATCAGATTCCATGGTCAGCAGTTAAAGTTAACTCTCCTGTTGTGCCAAACAGGCTTCGGTTACGTCACCAATCAAGCGTAAAAATAATGTGCCCATGTCGGCAGTAAATAAATCAACATTTTTACTACCCAGCGCGATCACGCCGGTATGGCCATTCTCGCCAAGTGGTATCATTGAATAGGATTCGAGTTCATGATCACCACCAAACAATTGCGAAATACTTTCAGTGACGCGACCACAGACGGGATCATTTTGAATGAAGTGCTGGTCGGTCAATTGACGAATCATACCAATATCGCCGTAATTCACATGATGCAATGTTCCCGCATCATCACATAACCACAATTGAACATTGTCCAACTCAAAGTTATCACGTAAATGCTCGAGCAAACGATCAACCATTTCCTGTTTGGAGTGGGCTGAAATCATGGCAACGAATAATTCAGCACACTTATTCAACAGGTCGCCGTTACTGTGTGCATTGTCTATCAAGGTATTGAGCTGCGACTGTAACTTTTCGGCTTTGTGTCGCAAGCCTAGAATTTGACGCTCTACCAGAGATACTGAGCCGTACACTTTATGTTGTAATCTCAGTTTCTCTAACAGCTCCTGATGGTGCTCAAAAAACTCTGGATGCTGCGCCAAATATGCTGCAACTTCCTGTTCTTTTTTAACTCTATCTTCTGCTGAATTGCCTTCTGTCATTTTACTTCCCCGAAAAGTTATTCCCTTAATAGATTACTAAAACGATTTCCCAACTAATTCTATTGTTATTATTAAATTTCTACCTGTCCTTCAAAAACCACCTTTGCAGGACCGCTCATCAATACTGTTGATCCTTCACCTTGCCAGGTGATCCATAAACTACCACCAGGCAATGTTACTTTAACTTTTTCATCGGTCAGTCCTTGCAAGCGACTAACCACTACTGCAGCACAGGCTCCTGTACCGCAAGCTAATGTTTCACCAACGCCGCGCTCATAAACACGAAGCTTTATGTTCTGGCGATCGACGACTTCCATAAAACCAACATTGGCCTGCGCCGGAAAATAGTTGTGCTGGCTTAATATTGGACCCACCGTTTGTACTGGTGCCTTTTCCACATTATCAACTTTTAGCACACAATGTGGATTACCCATGGATACCGCACCGACTTTATAACTGATGCCACCAGCATCAATTGAGTACAGGGTTTGTTTTTCAGCAAATCGCAGCGGAATCTGTGCTGGCTCCAATCTTGGCTTACCCATGTCGATGGTAATCAGGCCATTGTCTTCCAACGTCGCCTGCATGGTCGCGGTATTAGTCGACAAACGCAGTTGCTTTTTCCAGGTCAGGCCTTTTTGCCGCACATATTTTGCCACCGCACGAGCACCATTTCCGCAATGCCCCGCTTCGCTGCCATCCGCATTAAAAATCCGGAAGTGAAAATCCGACTCCGGATGTTGCGGTGCTTCGACAATCAACAATTGGTCAAAGCCTATACCAAAGTTCCGATGGGCCAGATTCGCTATTTGACCCTGATTCAAATAAACCGGCTGCGAAATCGCATCCACCACCACAAAGTCGTTACCAAGACCCTGCATTTTACTGAATGGCATGATCATGGCTGCTCACCTTCTGACTGAACAGACTCCTGCTCAGCCTGTTGTTCAGTTTCCATGATAGGTCCGTCTTTCGGGTCTCGCTCGTCAGGTGCTTCCTTCTCAGGAGTAGCTTTTTCTACTTCCTCACTTTCAGGCAAGAATAAATCACCTTTTTGACCACAGCCAGACATTACCAGAGCCAACAACGACAGTGCTAATAACTGTCCAATTCGATTTTTACACATTGTGTGTCGAGTATTTTCATCAATTTGAGAATTAGCCCTATCTTCCTACAGCTTGCGGTTTCCTGCAAGTTCACATCGCTCTTAAAATCAGCCGCAATTCGCTATTTTAGCTTAACCCTAAGCTGGCAATCTGGCACAATGTGGCAGCATTAATCATTTAGATTATTAGGAATCGCTATGACTGAATCTGAATTCAATCAACAGGTTGATGACACCCTGATTGCCATTGAAGAAGCACTGGACGAGTTAGACCTTGATATCGACTACGAAACCAGCGGTGGAATTTTGACCATCACACTGGAAAATGGCAGCAAAGTCATCATCAATCGCCAGACTCCTGTTAAGCAATTATGGCTGGCAGCCAAAGATGGCGGCTACCATCTGGACTGGGTTGATGACCAATGGGTGACCGATAAAGATCAGGAGCCTCTGAACCAATTACTTTCACGCGTAATGACTCAGCAATCGGGCGAGTCAGTGACCATCACTTTATAACTATAAGCTTAAATTATGTCTGAACTACTTCCTTACGTTACCGTTGAACCGACTTCCGTTCACAAAGCCACCGTTATCTGGCTGCACGGTCTTGGCGCCGATGGTCATGACTTCGAGCCGATTGTGCCCGAGTTAAAGCTCCCTGCAGAACTTGGTGTTAAATTTGTCTTCCCCCATGCCCCGGTCATTCCGGTCACCATCAATGGCGGCTATCAGATGCGTGCCTGGTACGATATTCGTAACGCCGATCTGTCACAACGTGAAGACGAAGCCGGCGTCCGCCAATCTGCCGAGCAAGTTGAACAACTGATCAAACATGAAATTGAGCAAGGTATCCCAGCAGACAGAATTATCCTCGCAGGCTTCTCGCAAGGCGGCGCAGTGACTTTGCACCTGGCCACACGCCTTAATCAAAAGCTTGCCGGAATCGTCGCCCTATCAACCTATCTGACCATTCCAGACAAACTGGCTGACGAAAAGTCCGACGCCAATCTCGATACAACCATCTTCATGGCCCACGGCCAACAAGATCCCGTCGTACCGATGCAGCGCGGCCAATTCAGCGCCAAAGTGCTTGAAGAGAATGGCTTTAAAGTCCAGTGGAGCGATTACCCTATGCCACATGCGGTATGTTTAGAAGAAATACAGGCATTGGGAAGGTATATAGAAGAGGTTTTGGGGTAGTTGGTGATTATTTTTTAGTTCTGTTGATTCAGAAGTGTTTGAACCTTGTTCTCATCCCTTAACATAGTTTTTCGCCCCTCGGCGAGTCCCTTTTCTTTACTTGTCTAAAGAAAAGGGACGAAAAGAAAAGACACCCCGTGATTGAGGTCTCACTGCGCGAGACTACTTTCGTATTCACCAAGCCACTTTACGCACCACAAAATACGTTCCATCCTTGGCCCGAATTTTGTTATTCAAAACTTCCTGTTTTGAATTGCTATGACTTGATTCATACTCAACTCAATCAAAAGGGGTTTATTGGTGCTAACATGCAACTTGGTCATTATCTAAAAACCTACCCATATACACCATGTCGCTGCATATACCAGTCGGTGAACTCTCTGACTGGCAGTGGTTTTGATATGTAATATCCCTGCACCATATTACAGCCGATATGACGCAGGTAGTCATACACTTCTCGGCTTTCGACGCCTTCGGCGATGGTTTCGATGCCCATTTTTTTAGCAAGAGTAACCGCAGCGTCGATAATATGGGCTGCGCCTTTGTCATTTGGCAGGCGGCGAACAAAGGATTGGTCTATTTTGATTAGGGACGCTGGCAGTCGATGCAGGTATTGCAGCGACGAATAGCCGGTTCCGAAGTCGTCAATCGAGATGGTCATTTTCGCTCCAGCCAGGCGAACCAGCTCATCAATGGTTTTTTCCATATCGACCATCAATGAACCTTCCGTGACTTCGAGCTCCAGACATTCCCCGCTGAGCTGATACTTTTCGAGCAATGATAAAACCAGATCGGTAAAGTGTGGATGTAGCAGGTTGCGAGTTGAGATATTGACCGCGATTGGTATTTCAATGCCCTGCTTCTTCCAGTGTTTGATTTGGCTTAGCGCCTGCTCCAGTGCAAATTCGGTGACTAATTGAATCAGGGTACTTTGTTCAGCCCGAGGAATAAACAAGCCCGGCGGGATCATGCCGCGTTCGGGGTGCTCCCAGCGCATCAATGCTTCTACGCTACAAATATTGCCATTGCTCAGGTCTATTTTTGGCTGATAATGCAAACTGATTTGGCCATTATTCAGTGCATTTTTCAGCTCCCCAAGAATCACCAGGTTTTCTTCGGTTTTACTGACAATCTCAGGACTGAAAGCAGTTACATCCTGATCGCGCTCCTGCGCCAGCGCCAAAGCGGCTTCTGCACGTTGCAGATAAACATGGGGATCTTTTTTGATTTTGTTCAGCGCGTCATAACCCATGCGTGCTTCAATGTGGATTGGAATTTCATTGAACAACACAGGCTCCTGCACTGCCTCACTTAACTGTTCCAGTACTTTTTGATTATGTTCTTCGCTACCCATTAATACTAAAGCCAACTGAGCAGTGTCGGTATGATAGGCCACCTGCCCCCCGTTGCATTCCTGCAATCTTTCAGCCAACTGCTTGGTGGTCTGGTCAATGACATCAAAGCCAAAAGCTGACTTTAATTCCAGAGTGTTTTCTATTGAGACCAGTACCAGATAAATCGAGCTGTCACTTTTGCGTTTATCGCGCAAGCCTTTTAGCTCGTCAAACAAGGCGCTGCGATTGGGCAGCTCGGTCGCATCGTTATGCCGCGATAACCACTTGAGATGACGCATATAATAGGCAACACCATCACTGACCGCGCCACTGAAAGCGCCAATCAATGCAAAAAAGCCGGTACGATAGAGCCAGTTGGCAGTTTGCTGCATTTCGCCGGTCTCGACATTGATGGGCATGAATGGCCCCAACACAAAACCAGCAAACAGCCCCATTAAAATTCCACCTTTAAGCCCAAAAATAAAACCGGCCAGCAGAATAGGGATGTACATTGAGTGGGAATAAACGTATTTGATGCCGCCAGTGGCATAGACCAGCGCATAAACCAGACCAGCGAGAACCACCAGTCCGGGAATGATATAGGCCTGGATAGTTTTCTTGTGTCGTCCTATCCAGTCGAATACTTGTATTGCTTCCATGTCGACTCCTTCAACTAAGCCTGCGAGCAGGCCAAGGCTCGGCTCAACTGCCGATGGTTCTATCCTAAAACTTAGCTTGAGTAGCCGCAAGTGACATTTGCTGAAATTTTATACAAGGATTTAGCTGCGGTAATTTGCCGGATAAGTTTTATTTTTACACTAACTTATGGATTTTCCTGTACTTTTGCGCGACTATTAGCGCATGAAGCCAAATAAACAAGCCATCAGCTCTCTCAACCCTCTGCCTGATTTCTGTCAGGCGGCCACTGTTTATTTGATTGTGATTGCCAGCGTTCTGTTGGCCCTGTTGCTCAGTTTTGCCACATCCAATTGGCAACAGCAATTCTGGATCCACCTCAGTTTATATTCTCTGTTCATTCTTTGGACCTCTTTGACAAGCCTTGGCATTCTTTGTCTGCTCAGGCGTTATATTCTGCTGAAACTGCCGAACGTCAACTTACAACTTTTTTCAGCCTTGGCCATTGGTGTCATTTTACTGGTCACTTTAAGTTATAGCCTATTGATCAGCTTCTATTTAAGTGAACAGCCATCATTATGGTTTTTACTGCGCAATCTCTTTATCGCGCTGATTGTCAGCGGTATTTTCTTCCGCTATTTCTATCTACGTGAAGAAGGTCTGCGTCGTATTCGCTCTGAGGCTGAGGCACGAATCCAGGCTCTGCAATCGCGTATTCGTCCGCACTTTCTATTTAACAGCCTCAACACACTGGCCAATCTTGCGATTGTCGATCCTGTGAAAACCGAGCACATGATTCTCGACATGGCGGACATTTTCCGCGCCAGCATGCAACGCTCCGATGTGCTGATTCCGTTCAGCGAAGAAAAACATCTTTGCACCCAGTACCTGAATCTTGAGAAACAACGCCTTGGCGACAAGTTGCGTTTTGAGTGGCAGACCGAAACCATCGATTCCAACTTGTTAGTGCCGCCGCTGCTGCTGCAACCGATTATTGAAAATGCGGTGTATCATGGTATTCAGGCACGCTCAGAGGGCGGCTCAATTATTATTAAAGGGATAAGCTATCAAAAGCATATCCAGCTTGAAGTGATTAACCCATTGCCGGAAAGTGACGCAAAAAATCACAAGGGCAACTCGCTGGCCTTGAGCAATATTCAACAAAGACTGGATGTTCTATTTGGCAATAAGGCATCGGTTAATTATCATCAGGCCAATGGCCGTTTTTATTGCACCCTGACCATTCCAAAACGCTTAAACTGAAAATTATGATTTCTGTATTGATAGTTGATGATGAACAGCCAGCACGCCAGCGCCTCAAGCGATTGCTGGATTCCCATCCGCAGCTGACCGTTGTTGGCGAAGCTGAGAATGGCCAGCAGGCGCTGGAACTTATCGCACAGCAACAGCCTGATCTGGTGTTTCTTGATATTTCAATGCCTGTCATGAACGGCATGCAGGTTGCCAAACAACTTAATCGGACCAGCCACCAGCCCTATATCATCTTCACCACCGCCTATGACGAATATGCGCTACAGGCTTTTGATGTGGATGCGCAGGATTACCTGCTCAAACCCATTCGGCAGGAACGTCTGAATAAAGCGCTACAAAAGCTACCGCAAACGCAGACCACCCAAAATCAACGCTTTTTAACCATTCGCGAACGCGACTCGGTCAGGCGCGTGGCCATTGATCAGATTCTGTTCCTCCATTCCGATCAAAAATATACCGAAGTACATACGCTTAAAGAAATGTTGCTGACCAGCGACAGTCTTAAAGAGCTGGAGCAACGCTTTACCCATGACTTTATTCGTATCCATCGCTCCACTCTGGTCAATCGCCAACATCTGGTCGGCGTGGAGCAGGATGATAACTACTGTCTGGCGCTGATTGAGCACAGCAAGCATAAACCTGAAATCAGCCGTCGCCATCAGCCTGATGTACGTCAATTTTTGACCGCAAATTCTGCCTAAAATAGGCAGATAAGTCTTTAACTATGCTAAGATCCGCGATTATATCTGAACGCTGCAAGCATCTAACCGTTAAGAGTTAACAATTCCATTATGAGTATCTCAACCCTGCGCATCGCCACCCGCCAAAGCCCCTTAGCCATGTGGCAAGCTGAGTACGTTCAATCCCGCTTACAACAACTGCACCCTGATCTGACTGTCGAACTGGTGCCCATGACTACACAGGGCGACAAGATTCTAGGAACGCCACTGACCAAGATCGGCGGCAAAGGCTTGTTCGTAAAAGAACTGGAGCAGGCGATGCTCGAGGGTCGTGCCGATATCGCGGTGCACTCGATGAAGGACGTGCCTTACCAATTTCCGGAAGGGTTAGAACTCAAGGTGATTTGCGAACGCGAAGATCCAACCGATGCCTTCGTTTCCAACAAATACCATAATCTGGATGATTTGCCCTGTGGTGCCAATGTCGGCACCTCAAGCTTGCGTCGTAAAATTCAATTATTGAAAGCTCGCCCTGATCTCAAGATCACTGACCTGCGCGGCAACGTTGGTACCCGTTTATCCAAACTGGATGACGGCAACTATGATGCCATCGTGCTGGCTTCCGCTGGCCTTAAGCGCTTAGGTCTGGAAGAACGCATTCGCAGCCAGTTCGAGCCAGAACTGATGCTACCCGCACCGGGCCAGGGCGCTGTGGGCATCGAAGCACGCACCAATGACCCTGAGCTGGACGCCATTCTCAAACCCTTGCAGGATGACACCACCAGCCTGCGCGTGCTTGCCGAGCGCACCATTACCAAAACCTTGCAGGCCAGCTGTCAGGTGCCGGTAGCCGCTTTTGCCACTATCGACAATGACACCCTGTCGTTGCGCGCTTTGGTCGGTGGCCTTGACCAGCAAATTATCGAAGCCAGCGCCGAAGGCCCAGCGCAAGATGCATTGGCGATTGGTCAAAAGGTATCGCAGGAATTGCTTGAGCTTGGCGCGCGTGAACTGATTCAAGAGCTGGCAGCTACTGCTGAGCACTAGAGAGCACCCCGATCTATGGCTAACTCGCCAACCGTTATTGTTACTCGCCCTTCTCCAATGGGCGAGAGCCTATGCCAGGAACTCAATGAACATGGTTATCGAGCCATTCATTGCCCGCTGATCCGTTTTACCGCTAATACCGATCACTCGCCTGAACAGCAATTAGCCTTATTGAAACAGCACAAGCTGTGGATTTTCGTCAGTAAGCAGGCGGTGGATTTTGCATTAAAACATCTCAGCCAAGAGCAGCTCGATCAGTTTCTTGGCCACACCCTGATTGCCGTCGGCAAAGCCACCCAAAAAGCATTACAACCTTATGGCCTGTCAGCTTTGGTTCCGAAAACACCGGACAGCGAAGGCATTCTGACATTAATCAATCAATTCTCATTGCCCGCCGATTATCCGATCCTTCTGATTCGCGGTGATAAAGGACGCGGCCTGCTGGAACAGGAACTGAGTGGTCCTTATCAGCTTGGCGTTTTGCCGGTCTATCACCGCATTGAATTAACCGCAACTCTGCCTCCAGCCGTACAACAGGCAAGCGCAGCCAAACCTATTGGCTGGGTCGTCACCAGTGGCCAAATTCTCGAACTGAGCGATAAAATGCTATCAACTGCCGGGATTAAACCCGAACAGGTTGCTATTATCGGTGGTAGCGCGCGAATTAGTGATTTGGCTCGACAAAAGGGCTATACAAATTGTTATACTGCAAAAGACGCATCTAACGCTGAAATCATTCGCGCCTGTTCCGAGTGGCAAAAGCCCTGACTCAGAATTCGCGCAATTCAGCCGGTAATGTTTTATTCCTGATAACGAATAACTAACGAGAGAGAACCTATGAGCAAAAAGGATAAGGACGCAAAAGATACGGTTAAGCAAGAGACCACGCCTGCCAGCCAGGACGACAACAAAGCGACCTCAAGCAATGACTCTAAGGCTGGTAGCTCTGCCAAGTCAGATAAAAGCTCCAGTGATTCTCCATCAACAACCACTCAAAACAAAAAGGCTACTAGCTCAGGCGCTCACTCTGATGCTCACTCTGGCAAAAAAACACCACCAGCTAATGCTTCGACTGCCAAAAAATCATTGCCCATCAAGTGGATTATCATCGTTATTATTCTGGCGATTATTGGTGCAGGCGGCTATTACGGCTGGACTCTTTGGAACAATTATCAGACGGCGCAAAACAAAGCCAGTACGCTTGATCAACTCAATCAGCAGGTGCAGCAGCAACAAAATGTTATCAACAGTTTAGAAAGTGATAGCAGGCAGCAGGCCAATGAGCTGTCGCAGGTCAACCATCAACTTTCTCTACAGCTTGAACAGCTACAAAAAGAATTAAGAGAAACCCAACAGAAAATCACTTCCACCGACGAACAACAGAATCAATGGATGCTGGCCGAAGCCGAATATCTGATCCGTCAGGCTTCCTACAAGCTGCAATATACCGACAATGCTAAAACCATCGTTGCTTTACTACAGGCCGCTGACCGTCAGGTGTTAGCCATGAACGACTCCAGCCTGCAATCTTTGCGTCAGGCGATTAGCAATGACATTAATGCCGTGCGTGCCAGCGGCGCACTGGATATCGAAGGCGTTATCATCAAGTTGCAAAGCCTAAAACCCTTGGTGGAAGAGCTTGAGTTAGCTACGGTGCAATTGCCCGATGGCGAAGAAGCTGAAACAGCCGAAGCTACTGATGTCACCATCGAAGAAGAAACGTCTGGCTGGCAACGCTTTAAAGACTCTTTCAGTTCCGCGCTGAGCCAGTACTACACAGTGCATCGCTACGACGAATCGATGAAGCCTTTTATCTCACCACAGCACGATGCCCTGCTGCGCCAAAACATTCTGTTAAATTTACAGACCGCGCAACTGGCTGCCATTCAACACAATGATGCCATGTACCAAAGCGCGCTTAGCGAAATTGAAGACTGGGTTAGCCAATATTTCAAAAGCGAACCGGCAACCACTACCGCATTCATGCAGCAGCTGGATGAGTTAGTGCAGATGAGCGTGGCGCTAAACTTGCCGCAACAATTGGAATCATTGCGTGTGATTGAGCAGATGACCGGTCGACAAACTTCACGCTCTATGCCACAGAGTGAACCAGAGTCAATACAGGAAGCACCTGCTCAAGAAACAGCGCCAGCAACCTCCGAGGAGGCAGCGCAATGAAATTAAAATGGTATTTATTATTTGGCCTGTTTGGTGGTCTGATTATTGGCCCGCTGATCAGCAAAATCCCCGGCTCTACCTACATCCTGCTGGATAAAACAGCCATTGAATTTAAAAACAATGTTGCGCTCGGCCTACTTGTTTTGGGGCTGGTTTTATTATGGTTGGTCTGGTTATTGATTCGTTATTTATTGCGTACCAGCAACCTGACTCTCAACTGGTTCGGTGACCGCAACCTGCGTAAAGCTCGACAAAATACCATCGACGGTATGATCGCTCTGGCCGAAGGCCACTGGAAAACAGCTGAAAAATTATTAATCAACGGCGCCAAAATTCGTAACACAAAATTGGTCAACTATTTGGCTGCTGCCCGCGCTGCACAAGAACAGGGCAATGATAAAGCACGCGATCACTATTTGCATATTGCTGCTAAGACACAACCTGATGCCCAGGTCGCAATTGGCCTGACCCAGGCGCAATTGCAAATGCAGCACAGACAATACGAACAGGCACTTGCTACGCTAAGCCACCTACGAGACATATCGCCGCATCATCCTTATGTTCTAAAACTACTCTATCAGTTATATGCCCGCTTGAGTGACTGGCAACACGTCATCAACATCCTGCCAAAGCTACGCAAAAACCGTGTTTTTGATGGCGATAAACTGAATGCGATTGAAGTTATGGCATGGAATCATAAGCTGCAAAAAGAGGCTGAAACCGCCAACTTCGACAAACTCTCAGGGTTCTGGAATGGTATTCCTACACATGTTAGGAAATCGCCAGAGTTGGAACTCACTTACGGCAAGGCTCTGGCGCAACTGGAACAGGATCAAGAACTCGAAGTACTGGTTAAAGATGCCATTAAACATCATTGGCAAGACCAACTGGTGCAACTGTTTGGCAACATCGAAACACCACAGCCGGATAAAACATTGGCCTACGCCGAAGGCTGGCTGAAACAAAAACCACATAACGCCGTGCTCCTAAACACCCTCGGAAAGTTAGCTCTTAAAGCACAGCTCTGGGGTAAAGCCAAAAACTACTTCGAACAAAGCCTCGCCATCATTCCATCCGCCGAAGCCCACTACTACCTCGCCCAGGCCTACAACCAACTCGGCCACCCAATCCAGGCACAGGAAGAATATCAAAAAGGCTTGGCTAACGAAGTAAAACCAAGACGGGAATACGACTTGATAGGCGACTTAACAGAAAAGGGTTAATAACTTGTCATACCGCGGCTTGACCGCGGTATCCAGTGACTTTTATTGAGTTTCACCTAAACGAAGAAACTCAATTAAACGCATCACATCTTTTGATGGCCTGTTAAGTGGAGCAACTGTTTTTACAGACACCTTTACCAAGCACTTTTTGCCAATTACTGATTCTGTAGCTTTTAAAAACTGTTCAACAGCTTCTTTTGTAGCAGAACCATAAATTAAGTTCTGTTTTTTATCCCGAAGTTCGAACTTTTTATGCTCTGGCAAAAACCCTACAAGGGTACCCTCAATCTCAATAGTTTTTTCATCAATTGAGGTAGCTTCTGTCCGGACCCTAGCTCGATGCACTGCCGCAACATCCAGCGTGAAATCTAAATCATTTTCCACTACCCGAATCGTTGCTTTGTTTTTGTCTAAATTTGCGAATAAATCTTTTAAGGCTATTAAAGTTCTGGAATCTAGATCATCCAATAATGATTCAAAAATAGCGTCATCTTGAGCCGCTGTATCCCTTAGTATAAAGGCCGCTTTATCAATAACATGTGACATCTGTGATGCTTCCAGCTCACTTTGTTCACTCATTTCGTCTAGAACAAATCCAAAAGAGCCTCTTGCAAGACCTGTCACCATCAACTCAGAGTTTCCTTTAAGTGGTACCTTTCCTCTTTCACCAAGTTCACCAACTTCGCTGGTAGCAAAAACCTTTGCGATTAGGTTCTGAAATTGTTCAAGCGCTAGTCCAGCAAATTCCGCCGCAATTCCTTTCGAACCTAACACTGGCTGCCCACCAAAGAATAAAGCTATACTGGCACTGTTATCAATAATATTCTTTTCTCTTAAGGCTTCTAGTTTTTTTGTCAATTCATTGAGACGATGCTCCAGCTGCATTTCACCAACTATATCACCTGCCTGATGAGCGCTTTGCAAAAGTTCATTAACGGTTGTGATTTCAGAAGATAAGCTATCTATGTTTAACTTTTTAGGCATCAGCTATCTCCTTCTCTAGAAGTTTCAATGCTTCACTATCAGAACACTGAATAGGGATCTCTATCATACCCTTCCATAGATATGAGTCTCTTTGATGAGAGAATAACCCAAACCAATATCTAGTATGACTTACGATGTGTGCTGGATTTGTATTAAGATCTACAAAATATGCATCACAAAGATACTTATTTTTAGACAGATCAGGAAGGAAAAGTTCTTTGTTATTATTAACCAAATTCCTCCATTCCTTTGTATCTGCTGTTGGTCGTTCAGCAAAAGTGACTAAATCTAAATCTGCTGGTGGTCTACCTCTATTTTGCTCTACATCTTCCACAAAGCTACCGTCAAACCATTGAAAACCGTTCGTTATTCCAATCTCTCTTAATTTTTGTCGGTACTCCAGAAGACCTTTTAAAATTATTCTTCTTTCAGAAGTAAAAGCAAAACGGTTGATAAAATCAGTTATTGTTGAGCGATAAGGTGCCATAGATGCAGGAACTGTTGGTCCCTGCTCTGGAATAAATGGAGGTAAAACCCCTGACTGATTTAGTTTTGGAATCAATTTCTAAGCTTCCTTTTTATAACATTTCATTCTATTAGTCCTTACGTAAGACTCTATTATTAATATCTTTTTTTTACAAGCTCTGTTTTGGATTCCCGCTTTCGCGGGAATGACATGTCGGTAAGATCACCACGTTCGATACTCAAAGCGCCACTCAACACACTCAGAATTTCTATTTATACCCCTATAACTCTTTAACCTTAATAATCTGCGGTTTTGATTTATCTTCTGGTTCTTCGTCGTGGCCAATTTTTTCATGAAAGCCGCATTCAGTGCATTCGCGGACGAAGATGTCGTCTTCGTAATAGCAGACGGTGGTGTCCATGACCTGACACTTAGGGCAGACAGCGCCGGCGACGAAGCGTTTGGGGCTGGTTTTCTCTTGCATTGAATTTACCTGATGATTGCTATATGGTGCTTTGACGGAAAACTCGAATAACAAAACCATTACCTTTATGTCCTGGTTAAGCATCCTACCACCCATTGTAGCGATTTTAATCGCTGTCTGGAAACGTCAAGTCATCATCGCTCTGTTGATGGCCATTTTCACTGCTGAGCTGATTCTAGTCGGCGGTAATCCTATCCATGCTTTTACCGATACCGTTGACCGTTTGGTTAATGTGTTTTCGAGCGCCTACAACACACGGATTTTGATGTTCAGTCTGTTAATCGGTGCTTTGATTCAGTTGATTAAGATTTCTGGTGGGGTGTCGGCGCTGGTCAACTGGCTGACGCGCAAAGAGTATGTTCATAACCAGCGACGGGCAGGTATGTTGCCGACCATTCTGGGCAGCAGCATCTTTATTGATACCAATATGAGTGTGTTAACCGCTGGGCTTTCCTCGCAGGCGTTATTCGATAAATTCAAGATGAGCCGTGCGCGTCTGGCTTATATTATCGATTCTACCTGTGCGCCGATTAGTGTGTTGATTCTGCTTAATGGCTGGGGCGCGGCGATTTTGGGTCATGTTGAGAAAACCGGCGTTGCCAATCCCACTGGTGTGCTGGTGACCAGCATTGGTTTGAACTTCTACGCCATTGTGACTCTGCTCATCGCTTTTTATACCGTCTATACTGGAAAAGTTTACGGCCCTATGAAAGCGGAAGAGTCAAAGGCTTTGGAAGTACCGAGCGAGCCTTTACCGCCTGCCACCAAGAAACGCTACATGCTATGGCCCTTGTCCTTTATGGTCATCAGTATTCTGGTGTTTATGTATATCACTGGCGATGGCGATTTGCGTCAGGGCTCGGGCTCCGAATCCGTTTTATGGTCAGTAATCCTGTCGACGCTATTGATTTTCGGTTTGCTTCGCTTTGATGCCAAACGCAAAACCAAAGAACTGATGGAGGAGTCTTTTAAGGGACTTGGCCATTTATTGCCACTGGTGACTTTAGTGCTGCTGGCTTTTGCATTGTCTGATTCCATGACGGATTTAAAAACCGGTGAGTTTGTGGCAGGCGCTGTGGGTGAGTTCCTGCCGCTATGGATTATCCCTGCGCTGATTTTTGTGTTGGCTGGATTTATTTCATTCACCACTGGAACCTCATGGGGCACCTTTGGCATCTTAATTCCGATTGCCATTCCGCTGGCGGTGGCACTTGGTATTTCGCCTGCGCTGGTATTGGCCGCAGTTCTTGGCGGCAGTGTTTTCGGTGATCATGCTTCGCCGATTTCCGATACCACCGTGATTTCGTCGTTGGCTGCCGGTTGCGACCTTCTGGATCACGTTAAAACCCAGTTGCCTTACGCTATGTTCGCCGGCGGTATCAGTATTGTGCTGTATATTATTTTTGGTTTAATCGGTTAGAGTTTTTGTATGAGTAATATTATTGATCCTAATCGTCCATTACGCCTTGGCGTGGTCGGCAACCCAATTTCGCACAGCATGTCACCGCAACTGCATCAGCAGTTTGCCCAGCAATTGGCTATCAATATTCAGTACGGAAAAATCTGTCCAACTGCTAAAGGTTTTAAGCGTGTACTTAATGACTTTTTCCAAAGCGGCGGCTATGGCCTTAATGTTACCGCACCATTCAAACAGCAAGCATTAGAATATGCCACCATCGTTACTCAGCGCGCCGAAGATTCGCAAAGCGTTAATACGTTAGTGAAGACCAAAGAAGGTATCTTAGGCGACAGTACCGATGGCATTGGTTTTGTTAAAGACCTGCATCACAAGCAACTCGACTTTAATAATAAGCGTGCAGTCTTGTTAGGCGCTGGCGGTGTGGCTCGTTGCATCGCTCAGGCTTTGTTGCTCGATGGTTTTGAAGTCTATTTAATCAATCGCACACAAAGTAAAGCACAGACCATGGCCGATGCGTTACAACATCTCGGGCATATTCAACTTTATACCAATGATATTGCAGTAGACCTGGTGGTTAACTCTGTCAGTTTTAATGCAGAGCAGTTTTTATCACAGATTAGCTTCGATAAAAACGCTGTCGCGTATGACTTAAACTATGGTGCAAAGGCTGAGAATTTTTTAGCTGCCGCCAAGAATTACACTCAACAACAGTTTGATGGGTTGGGCATGTTGATTGAGCAAGGTGCAGAAGCCTTTGGATTATGGACAGGCAAGTACCCGGACACAAGTTTAATTACTCTTTAATTACTCTGTATACACTCTATTACTCTGGTTCTTTCATAAAGGCAATCATGGCTTTACGCACGTCTTCGTCGGGCACACCTTTAAAGGTCATACACATACCTGGCAGCAATGATTCAGGTTTTGCCAACCAGCTATCCATCACTTCTTCAGTCCACACAAAGTCAGCTTCTTTTAATGCTTTGGAATAATCATAGCCTTCCACCGCTCCAGCTTGCCTACCGATAATACCTTCCAGATGCGGGCCAAAGCTGGAGCCTGCTTCGGCACTCATTTCATGGCAACCGCCACAGCGGAAACGAAAATATTTTGCCCCTTGAGTTATCAATTCTTTCGAGACAGAACTAGTCGCAACTGATTGGGCGCTCTGTTGTTTTTTTGATTCTTCCTGTGTTTGGTTGGCTGATAAGGTGCAGCCTGACAACACTGTGAAGAACGTTAATATCAGTATACCTTTTTTATATTCTGTCATAATTCTAGTGCTATTACCCAGTCCATTATTACCACTTACTAACCAAATATGTCATTCCCGCGAAGGCGGGAATAACAAACTTTAAACATTTGGTTTATATTCTTTTCCTGCACAACCAAAAAGAAACCACCCGCAGGTGGTTTCTTATCTTACCGTTAAATTACAGTTAAGTAATTATTTTAGATCAAATCGATCATTAGTCATTACTTTACTCCAGGCGGCAACGAAGTCGTTTACAAATTTCTCTTTCGAGTCACTTTGTGCATAAACTTCTGCTACAGCGCGAAGCTCTGAATTTGAACCGAAGATCAGGTCAACTGGAGTGGCTGTCCACTTCACTTTGCCTGTTTTACGATCCTTACCCTCGTATAAACCTTCTGTACCTTTTGCTTTTGACCACTTGGTGTCCATGCTTAGCAGGTTCACAAAGAAGTCATTGGTCAAGGCACCTGGTTTATCAGTGAAGACACCATGCTTAACACCGCCGGTGTTAGCACCCAGTGCACGCATACCACCAACCAATACCGTCATTTCTGGCACAGTCAGGCCTAAGGTATCGGCTTTATCGACCATCATCTGTGCTGGCGATAAACGGTTACCTTCACCAAAGTAGTTGCGGAATGCATCAGCTTTTGGTTCAAGGTACTGGAACGAATCCACTTCGGTCATTTCTGCTGTGGCGTCAGTGCGACCAGGTTGGAACGGAACAGTGACATCATAGCCGGCGTCTTTCGCTGCTTTCTCAATCGCTGCCGCACCACCCAATACGATGACATCAGCTAACGATACTTTCTTGCCGCTCTTCAAGCTTTTGTTAAAACTCTTCTGCACCGACTCAAGTTTCTTCAGTACTTTCGCTAACTCTTTTGGATCATTCACTGGCCAGTCTTTTTGCGGCGCAAGACGTAAGCGCGCACCATTTGCACCACCGCGCATATCAGTGTTACGGAAGGTTGCCGCTGAAGCCCAGGCCGTTCTGACCAGCTCCTGTACCGTTAGGCCTGAGTCAAGAATCTTTTCTTTAAGATCTGCGATATCGTCTTCATCGATCAAGGTGTAATCGACCGCTGGCACCGGGTCTTGCCAAATCAAATCTTCTTTTGGTACTTCGCTACCAAGATAGCGTGCTTTAGGGCCCATATCGCGATGCGTCAATTTGAACCAGGCTTTGGCAAATGCCAACTCGAACTCTTCTGGATTCTCATGGAAACGCTTCGAAATTTTGCGATACTCTGGGTCAAACTTGAGCGATAAGTCTGTGGTAAACATGATTGGTGCATGGCGCTTACCTTCAACGTGTGCATCAGGAACCAGGTTTGCCGCCTGACCGTCTTTTGGGATCCACTGAACAGCACCGGCTGGACTACGAGTTTGCTCCCACTCAAAGCCAAACAGGTTATCAAAGTATTGGGTTGTCCAGGCAATTGGGTTCACCGACCAGGCACCTTCCAGGCCACTGGTAATCGTGTCTTCGGCATTACCTTTACCGCATTTATTTTCCCAGCCAAGCCCCTGATTTTCGATAGGCGCGCCCGCTGGGTCAGGCCCCAGGCAATCGCCTGGCTTGTGTGCGCCGTGCGCTTTACCGAAGGTGTGACCGCCAGCGATAAGTGCCACTGTTTCTTCATCATTCATCGCCATGCGACCAAAGGTATCACGAATATCTTTAGCGGCTAATAATGGATCAGGGTTGCCGTTAGGGCCTTCAGGATTTACATAAATCAAACCCATCTGCACTGCAGCTAGTGGGTTATCCAATTTGCGATCACCTTTGTAGCGTTTGTCAGCCAGCCACTCTTTTTCAGGACCCCAATAGACGATATCAGGCTCCCATTGGTCGACGCGACCACCGGCAAAGCCGAAGGTTTTAAAGCCCATTGACTCAAGAGCTACATTACCAGTTAATACCATCAAATCAGCCCAGGAAAGGCTGCGACCATATTTTTGTTTCACTGGCCATAATAAACGACGTGCTTTATCCAGGCTGACGTTATCTGGCCAACTGTTGAGCGGCTCGAAACGTTGCTGGCCACCGCCAGCACCACCACGCCCATCTTGCACACGGTAAGTACCAGCGCCGTGCCATGCCATACGGATGAAGAATGGACCATAATGACCATAGTCCGCTGGCCACCATTCCTGATCCGAGGTCATCAGGGCTTCGATATCTTTTTTAACTTGGTCCAGATCTAGTTTGCTGAATGCTTCGGCATAGTCAAAGTCATCGCCGTAAGGATCGGATTCAGGACTATGCTGACGAAGGGGTTCAAGGTCCAGTTTGTTAGGCCACCAATACTCGTTAGCCATGGACCCTGTTTCATCTGCTGCAACTGCGTGAGTAGATGCCATTCCTAAAGACACCGCCACTGCCAATGCAGAGATTAGAGGGATTGATTTTTTTAACATTTTACGACTCCTTCTGTATAAGAAAATACAAGGTTCCATATGAATATACTCCCACCATGGAGTCGCTTACATTTTTAATGAACTATGAGATAGATAGATTTTGCTAATCAAAAGTCAGATTTGCATAGAGATAGAAAACCTAACTTTCTTGCTGGCTACCCCTAGCCATACCAAGTTACACCTTGGTGAGAATATACCCTTACTAAAACTAGGGTAATCCTCTCCACCTACGAATTCAATCTTATATTCGTAAAAACTAATACTGGCGCACGCTTATGCTTTATTGAGCCCGTTTGTTTGCTTGCTCAGCGAACTTGGTATATTTTGCCAATAGATAAATTCTAATGATCACAATTGCAGGGAATTAGGGGATTAGACTATGGAGTCGCTCATCATGATAATAATATTACTCTTGTTGGTGGCGTTTATTGGCGGAATACTGGGGTTTATTTCTTACTTTCGCATTAATAAACTCAACGAAGAGCACCAGCGGCTAGCCCACGAGCTATCTAAACTCAAGGCGGTCAGAGTCGAGCAGCCGCAGCCTACCAATGCTCCTGAAACTAGAACCGCGACAACCGAGCCACAGCCACCACAACCGAGCAAACCCTCCCAGGTTAAAGCTCCGACTCCAACCCGTCCTTCTAACTCATCGCGCCCCTCATCTCCTGCAACAGCAACCACTCCAATTTCAAGCCCTGGCTGGTTCGATAACTTTCTCGACAACTTGGTCGATAACTGGATGATCTGGCTTGGTGGTATCTGCGTCGGACTGGCGGGCATTTTTCTGGTTAAATACAGTATCAGTGCCGGCTTATTAGGCCCTAAAACACAAATTACCCTAGCGATCGTTATTGGTCTGGCCCTACACTCTGTTGCCGAATGGCTACGTCGTCGCAATGGTAAAAGTGACCCTGTTTTTGCCTCCCTGGCCGGCGGTGCCAGCATAACCCTCTACGCGGCTTTGCTTGCTGCCTTGCACATTTATCAGCTTATGCAACCTGGTTGGGTTTTCGTGTTGCTTGCAGTGGTTTCACTAATGACTATGGGATTAGCATTGCTGCATGGGCCGGTGCTTGCCATCATGGGCTTGATCGGTGCCTACATTGTGCCGATTCTGGTTAACACCAATAGCGGCAATATGACAGCGGCTCTGATTTATACCCTGATTATCACTGGCTCGGCGTTATTGCTGATCCGCTATGTTTATCGAGAATGGCTGTGGTGGAGTCTGGTTGCCGGCTCAATGGGCTGGTGGCTTATTTCATTATCAACACATCAGGCTGACTCATTCCATGGCGTCTATTTAGCCTTGCTGGCGTGGGGAATACTGGCGATTCCCTATTTTGACTGGCTTTTATCACATCGCAAGCCGCAGAGTACATCCGAGGTGGACACCCACAAGTTCAGCATTGTTAACCAGCCTGTTTCCATGCATCAGCTGGTATTACTGCTGATCACGATTGCCTGGGGTATATCCATGTACCGACAGAGTCACGCCGCCATCTCCTATTCACTGTCCGTACCCCTCATTGTGGTTGCCTTTTTTGCCAGCAGAGGGCGTCTATCGCTATCCCTGCTCCCCTGGCTCTTATTGATTATCCAATGGCTGGTCTGGTTTGCGATAGGCTTTGATGCTGTTGTGGCCAGCAATGGATACCGATTCCAGGTATTGCCGGACGGCCTTAAGGATCAGTTCATCGTCTTCGCCAGTATCATGACGCTAATTTATTCAGGTTTAGCGGCCTGGCAATGGCAGAGTCGCGGCTTCAGTCACAGCCGAGTGTCAATGGCTCTCATCGCCCCTCTGGCCTGGGTTTCATTGGCCTACCTGCATGTTCATGGTCAAGCACCATCCATTCTATGGAGCGCATTCACCTTGTTGCTGGGATTGATTTATGCGCTGGTTGCTGGTCTGCGGCTGCAAAAAAGCAAACAGGACGACGTCGCCTTATGGTTAACCCTGTCTGCGCACTTTGCCTACTCATTGGCCGCCGTTTTGCTATTCCGCGAAGCATTGCTATCACTGGCATTGGCAGCACAACTGCTATCCTTAAGCTGGCTCATTAAGCGCTATCATTACCCATGGCTGGAGCTTCTTACCAAGGCGGTGTTATCACTGGTCGTCATTCGCCTGACTTTGAATCCCTGGTTAGCCGACTACCCTACCGATGTTCACTGGTCGCTTTATACCTATGGCGGGTCAACATTGTTTGCGTTTTTGTCCAGCCGACTCTGTGCTCCAGACAGCCCTCTCAAGCGATGGCTGGAAGCGGCAACGCTCCATTTATTGGTGCTAACTTTTGCCACCGAGCTTCGCTACTGGCTATATGATGGTGAGATCTTCATACAGGAATACGGCTTTGTTGAGGCTTCTATCCACACCTCGCTATGGTCTGCTTTGGCGCTTATCTATTACCATCGCGCCCAATTAAGCAATGTGCTGACGAGCTTCTATCGGGTCTGTTCGAACATACTGCTGATCATGGCGTTGACCAGTTACGCCTTTCTAGTTTTTATCAAAAATCCGTGGTGGAGTGGTGAAACCGTATCCAGCCTACCAATCTTTAATCTACTGTTGCTGGCCTACGGTGCACCGGTAATCTGGGCCTTCTTCATCGCCCGCCTGCACAATCCAGACTTTAAAAGATTGGCTTCGATCCTGGCCGGCATTGCTCTGCTTCTGTTCGTTACACTGGAAATCCGACAATTGTGGCAAGGCAGCTCATTGGCCTTGAGTCGCTCAACCAGCGATGGCGAAATTTACAGCTACTCCATAGTCTGGTTATTGATGTCGATCCCAGCCGTTCTGCTCGGCGCTCATTGGAATCACAAGGATCTCTATCGAGCCGGTATGGGTTTACTGGCGGTTGTTATTGGAAAAATATTTCTGATTGATATGGCGGGACTGGATGGCCTGTGGCGCGTAGCCTCCTTTATGGGGCTTGGTCTTTCGTTGCTGGCTCTTGCCTGGCTGCACCAAAGAGTCGCCAAGCAACCAGCAGATAAACTCAACTCATAACCGATTGCGCAGTAGCCACAAACTCATGAAGCTACTGCGCACTTCTTGCTAAGACGCTTTATACAGGAACAATATCAAATGAGGTCTTAATCGGCATATTGCGATCCAATGAATGCATCACTGAACAGTACTTTTCAACTGACAGGTCAATCGCCTTCTGTACATGCTTAGGCGACAAGTCTTTGCCATTGACCACAAAATGGAATTTGATATCGGTAAAACGACGCGGCGGCTCATCAGCACGATCCGCTTCAATTTCACAATGGCAACCAGTAATGTTCTGACGCGCTTTCTCCAGAATCATGACCACATCTATCGAGGCGCAGGCACCGGCAGACATCAATAAATTCTCCATTGGCGAGACATAATCGCCTTCTCCGCCAAACATGACGCGCTGACGTTTGCTGTTCTTTCCGACGAAATTCAGGCCGCCGACCCAGTCTAAGCTTACTTTCATGGTGTTTTGTGACTCAGTTGTATAATTCAGGGGCTATATAGTGCCACAACAAATTTGATTTTGAAGGGGTACATGACTAAGATTTC
>NZ_JABURJ010000109.1 GCF_014762745.1 Kangiella sp. | reverse complement strand
ATCAATTAAAACAATGGGTTAAAGACGAAATGGGCTAGTTATCTGGATCAGCCCCAATAATAAAGTTGGACTGCTCAGTAATTCTTATAGTTAGGCTAGTTTCGCCATTCGACATTAACAGTTCACTGCCTTCATACTGGCCTGTATCAAAGTCCGGTAACTCAATCAAAACAAATCCTCTAAGTGCTTACCGACCAATGCCGATAACTTTCTGATTTGAACCGATACTAGCAAAACCAGTGGCTTGTGGGAAATTTTCACTGGGAGAGCAAGATCTCGCTATCGCTGCTGATTCTGATTGTACTGCTTTGGCTAACCGATATAATGGCTGCACTTTTGACCAATCATTAATTTCATGCTGTTTTTCGAGAACATGGCGTTGCGCCGTGGCAAAAAAGTCTTATTTGAAGATGCCAGTTTCATCATTAATCCTCGCGATAAGGTGGGGGTGACGGGGGCCAATGGCACGGGTAAGTCGTCGCTGTTTGCTTTGATCCGTGGTGAGCTGGAGGAGGATGCGGGTAATTTCTCGATGGCGGGCGGTATTACTATTTCCAGTGTGCGTCAGGAAACGCCATCAGTGGAAACTCCTGCGTTGGAGTATGTGTTGCTGGGTGATGAGGAGTTGTGTGACATCGAAGCGGAGCTGGCTCGTTTGGAAGAGAAGGCTGCGCAGGGTGAGCACAATGACGCGGATGGTCAGCGGGTGGCTAAACTGCATCAACGGCTGGATGAAATTAATGGTTATTCGGCGCGTGCTCGCGCTGGGGCTTTGATGCATGGTTTGGGCTTTAGCGCTGAGCAGGAGTCGTTGCCGGTATCGAGTTTTTCGGGCGGCTGGCGGATGCGCTTGAATCTGGCGCAGGCTTTGATGTGTCGTTCTAATCTTTTGTTGCTGGATGAGCCGACCAACCACCTGGATATGGAAGCTGTGATCTGGCTGGAAAACTGGCTTAAGGCCTATCAGGGTGCTGTGCTGCTTATTTCCCACGACAGAGATTTCCTTGATCGCACGGTTAATCGTATTGCTCATATCGAACAGCAGAAGGTCACGCTGTATAGCGGTAATTATTCTGACTTTGAAATTCAAAGAGCGGAGCAGTTAGCTCAGCAACAGGCGCAGTTCGAGCGCCAGCAGAAAGAAATTTCTCACATGCAATCCTTTGTCGATCGCTTTAAAGCCAAAGCTTCGAAAGCCAAGCAGGCACAGAGCCGTCTTAAGGCTTTGGAGCGGATGGAGAAAATTGCCCCAGCGCACGTGGACTCACCGTTTCACTTTGAGTTTCCCGAATTGGGCCATCTGCCGAGCCCTTTACTGCAACTGAAATCTGCCGATGCCGGTTATCAAGTTGATAGTGGTGTTAAAACCATTTTATCGGGTGTGGGCTTTTCCCTGATGCCCGGCGACCGTATTGGCTTACTTGGTAAGAATGGTGCTGGTAAATCGACTTTGATTAAAGTCCTGGCAGGTGAGCTGGACTTGTTAGCGGGCGAAAAAGTGTCTGCCAAGACCCTTAAAATTGGTTATTTCGCTCAGCATCAGTTGGAGCAGCTGCATCCGCAAATGTCGCCCATCCAACATCTACAGCGCGATTATCCTAAAGCCACTGAGCAGGAACTGCGCAATTTTTTGGGCGGCTTTGATTTTAATGGCGACAAGGCACTAGAGCCGGTAGCGCCATTTTCAGGTGGTGAAAAGGCGCGGTTGGTATTGGCCATGTTGGTGTACTCGAAACCAAACCTGCTGTTACTGGATGAGCCGACCAACCATCTGGATCTGGAAATGCGCCTTGCCATGACCATGGCGTTTCAGAGCTTTGAAGGCGCCATGGTGCTGGTATCGCATGATCGCCACATGCTAAGAACCGTGTGTGATGATCTTTATCTGGTGGCTGATGGCAAAGTCGAGCCATTTAAAGGCGATCTCGACGATTACGCCCGCTGGTCGCTGGAAGATACCCTGCAGCAAAAAAAGGCTGCTAACGACGAGACCGGTGAAAGCAGCGAAAACTCTGGCGCTATCAGTTCTGATAATGAACTTTCACGCAAAGAACAACGCCGTCTTGAAGCTGAGAAACGCAAGCAATTGCAGCCCTTGAAGAACAAGCTCAAGAAACTTGAACAACAATTAGACGAGTTGCAGCAGCGTAAAGCCAAGCTGGATGAGGTTATGGCTGATCAGAGTCTGTATGAAGAAAGTAATAAGTCGAAGTTGGTGCAGCTGACTGCTGAATACTCAGAAGTCACCTCGCAACTGGAACAGACAGAAGAAGAGTGGTTAGAGCTGCAAGAGCAACTGGAGCAAGCCCATTAGAGCTCTTGTTATGTCGTGGACAAGAGCTTATGTGAACTTAGCAGCCGAATTATGACCAATTATGGAAATCGCTGATGGCGTGGTTCCATAAGTTACAGACACTTGGTAGACTAGCTTCACGTTATTTATCCGTAGTGCCTTTGCATAAAATCCAATGATTGAGCATGACCGCATCATCACCCCCTCTGAGTTTGCTGACGAAGATCAGTTTGATCGTGCTATTCGACCGACGACACTCGACGAATATGTGGGGCAGGAAAAAGTCCGCGAACAGATGGAGATTTTCCTTGGTGCAGCAAAAAAGCGTCGGGAAGCATTGGATCATGTCTTAATCTTTGGCCCTCCTGGCCTGGGCAAAACCACCTTATCTAACATCATTGCCAATGAAATGGGCGTTGGTATCAAACACACTTCTGGCCCTGTTTTGGAAAAAGCCGGTGATTTGGCAGCGATGCTGACCAATCTTGAGCCAAATGACGTACTTTTCATTGACGAGATTCACCGTCTAAGCCCACACGTTGAAGAAGTGCTCTATCCTGCGATGGAAGACTATCAGCTGGATATCATGATTGGCGAAGGCCCGGCTGCGCGTTCGATTAAAATCGATCTGCCACCTTTTACTTTGGTCGGTGCTACTACGCGCGCAGGTCTTCTGACTTCCCCGTTACGCGATCGCTTTGGCATTGTGCAAAGGCTGGAGTTCTATAACTTAAAAGATTTAACTCATATTGTGATGCGCTCTGCGCGCATTCTGGATTTGCCGATTGAAGAGAAGGGCGCGCTGGAAATTGCCCGTCGTTCTCGCGGTACGCCACGGATTGCTAATCGTCTGTTACGACGGGTTCGAGATTATGCGGAAATCAAATCTGATGGCGTTATTACCCAGGATATTTCCGACCGTGCCTTGGATATGCTCGACGTTGATCATAAAGGCTTTGACATGATGGATCGCAAATTATTGCTGACCATTATTGAGAAGTTTGCTGGTGGCCCAGTGGGTCTTGATACGTTGGCGGCTGCTATTGGCGAAGAGCGCGATACGATTGATGAAGTGTTGGAGCCTTTTTTAATCCAGCAGGGCTTTATTCAACGCACACCACGCGGTCGGATTGCTACCAAACTTGCCTATCAGCATTTCGAGATTATTCCTCAAGATCCCGACTTATTTGACTAATTTAAAGTATATATAAGGGAAATTTGCCAATGCCATTGCAGATTTTTCGAGATGCTATTAACACTATTTACTATTTGAACCGTTATAATACAAAGCCGACTGAATTATGAATCAGCGTGAATTTATTTGGCCTGTTAGAGTCTATTACGAAGACACTGATGTGGCAGGCGTAGTATTTTATGCCAATTATTTGAGGTTTTATGAGCGTGGTCGTACTGAATGGCTTCGTTCTTTGGGGTGGGAACAGGATATCTTGATCGACAAGGGCTTAGCTTTTGCAGTTGCTCATGTGGATGCCAAATATCTCCTGCCTGCACGATTTAATGACAAGCTTCTGGTCAAAACCCGTATCGCCAGCGTGCGCAGAACCAGCCTGGTTTTTGAGCAGGAAATTGTCACTGACGACGAACAACAATTAGTAGTAAATAAAGCAACTATACGCGTGGCTTGCGTTGATATGAAAACCATGAAACCTGCTGCCATGCCTGACTATTTAAAAGAGGAGATAGCTCGTGACTGGTGCTGAAACGACGACAACAGTTCTGTCTACGTCTGAAGATCCAATGTCGATTGCCAATCTGTTTTTACATGCCAGTATTCCGGTACAGGCCATCATGATCCTATTGTTACTGATATCGATTATTTCATGGGCTATGATTTTCCAGCGCTCCAGTGTCTTGAACCATGCTGCGCGCGAAGGAAAAAAATTCGAAGACCGCTTCTGGTCAGGCATTGATCTAAGCAAGCTTTCCACTGACTTATCACAGCGCCAAAAGCCTGTGTCTGGCCTAGAGTCATTATTCCAGGCGGGGTATCGCGAGTTTATGCGTTTACGTCAGCAAACTGGCGTTAGCCCTGAGGCGGTTATGGACGGAACGCACCGTGCCATGCGCGTGGCTCATAGCCGCGAAGTCGAAAAGCTTGAGCGTAATCTGTCATTTCTTGCAACAGTCGGTTCTGTGACGCCTTATATTGGTCTGTTCGGTACTGTCTGGGGCATCATGAACTCGTTTATTGCGCTGGGTTCAGTAAAGCAGGCAACCTTGGCGATGGTTGCTCCGGGCATCGCAGAAGCCTTGATTGCAACGGCTATGGGTCTGTTTGCGGCAATCCCGGCTGTTATTGCTTACAATCGTTTCACCAACCGTTTGCAGCGCATTGAAACTCAGTATGAGAATTTCCTTGAAGAGTTCTCCGGCGTATTACACCGTAAAGCGCATAGCTAGGAGTAATTATGACTCAACTGGTTCGAAGAGAGCGTCGTCGCCCTAATGCTGAAATCAATGTCGTACCCTATATTGACGTCATGCTGGTATTGCTGGTGATTTTTATGATTACTGCGCCTTTGATTACGGCAGGGATTGATGTTGAGTTACCAAGTGCCCATGCAGAACCAATTTCACCGGATGAATATGATCCCTTTGTCGTGGGCATTAAAGCTGACGAGTCCTTCCATATGGATATTGGTTCTCGACAGTTTAGAGATTTAACCCTGGATGAGTTGTTAAATCTGATAGCCAGAGAGCGAGAAAATTCACCAAACTCACCGATCATGATCAAAGGTGATCGTCGAGTACCTTATGGCACAGTTATTGAGCTGATGGATGAATTACGTCAACAGTTTGGTGTCGAAAACGTTGGTTTGATGACTGACGCATTATAGAAATCGAACAGGTATTTATTCGTGTCAGACAAGAAAAACATAGTTCCAGTCATTTTATCCGTAGCGGTTCATGTCATCGTGATTGGCTTGTTGCTGTTTAATTTTGCCTGGGATGATGAAGTTGACGTTAAACATGAATATGTCGATGCTCCGATTAACGCCAAAATCGTTACAGCCAAAGAGCTGCCAAAGCCTGATGCCAATGCCATCAAGAAGCAGCAGGAAGCTGAAAAAAAACGCAAAGAGGAAGAGCGTAAAAAACAGCTTGAGAAAGAGCAGGAACAGAAACGCCTGGAAGCTGAAAAGCAACGTCAGCAACAGCAAAAGCTGGAGCAGGAAAAACAGCAGAAGCTAGAGGAAGAAAAGCAAAAGCAGTTGGCTCTAGAGCAGCAGAAAAAACTTGAAGAAGAAAAAAAGCAGAAAGAGATAGAAGAGCAGCGCCAGAAGGAAGCAGAAGAGCAGAAGCGTCTTAAAGAAGAGCAGCGTAAGAAAGAAGAGGCCGAGCGTAAGCGTAAAGAGGAAGAGGAGCGCAAACGTAAAGAGGCTGAAGCAGAGAAAAAACGTCAGGAAGAACTAAAGAAGCTCGAAGAGGAAATGGCAGCTCTGGATGATGAATTTTTTGAAGCACAGCGCGATACGGTACGACGTGGTCAGGTAATGTCTGAAGTTGAGAAGTTGACCGCATTAATTACCGCTAAAATTAAGCGTAATTGGTATCCTCCAAAAGCGCCCGGTGCCTGCTCGATCAGAATCTCGATGGGCCCAGGTGGAGTGGTATTACAAACTGAAGCTCTGGGTGGTGATTATGATTATTGTGAAACCGGTAAAACAGCGATTACCCGTTCATCTCCACTACCATCGTCAGATGATCCCGAAGTGATGAATGAGTTACGCGAGATGACCATTGTATTCGACCCCAGTTTTAAAGAATAAGGTTTAAGGCTAAAGCATGAAACATATTTTAAAAACGATAGTAATTATCAGCATCAGCCTTATGGCGTTGGCCAGTAAGGCTGAAATTCAAATTTATATCACCGAGGGACGCTCTGATGCGAGACCTGTTGCGGTGGTACCATTCAAGTTCGAGTCTGAGTCTGCGGTGCAAGCTCAGCCACCTTTCGATTTTGCCAAGATTATTGCTGACGACCTGCGTCGCAGTGGTAAGTTTAACCCAACTGAAATATCAAAGTTGCCACAACACCCTTATTCTATTGAGGATGTAAAGCTTGAGCAGTGGCGTGAGCTGGGCGTTGATGGCGTTGTTTATGGCACCGTGACGCAAACTGCTTCTGGCAACTATATGGTCTCTTATGATCTGATTGATCCCTTTAATGACAAGGCAATCTTTTCATCAGATATTGAAGACGGAAGCTATCCGCTTATTCCAACGTCATCGCACCTGATGGTGCTGAAGACTAAAATTGTTGATAACGATAACTTTCGTTGGGGCGCACACATTGCCGCTGACGAAATTTATGAGGCGTTGACCGGTGAGCGCGGTGCCTTTGCCACTCAAATTGCTTATGTTGAAGTTAATCGTGCTGACCCAAGGCCGCACCAGTTATTTGTCGCTGACAGTGATGGCTTTAATGCAAAGCGTATTTTTGCATCACGAAGCCCAATCATGTCGCCAACCTGGTCGCCAGATGCTTCGCAGTTGAGTTACGTGACTTTTGAGAATGGCCGCTCTGAAATTGTGGTTCAGGATATTGCTTCTGGACAACGTGAAATTGTAGCCAGTTATAAAGGTTTCAACAGTGCTCCAGCCTGGTCACCGGATGGCTCACAAATGGTGGTAGTTCTGTCAAAAGACGGCAATCCGGAACTTTATTTGCTGGATTTAACAACCAAAAGATTACAAAGACTTACCCGACATTACTCGATTGATACCGAGCCATCGTGGGCTCCAGACGGAAAAAGTTTGATCTTTACCTCAGATCGAGGAGGTAGACCACAAATTTATCGCATTAGACTTGCAGATAAGAAGGTAGAAAGGGTAACCTTTGAGGGTATACATAACGCAGGTGCGGAGTTTGCACCGGATGGTAAGAGCATTGTCATGGTTCATCAAAACAATGGCGCTTACCATATCGCAGCTCAGGATTTAGCGACAGGTCAGCTAACGGTTTTAACTAAAACCACGCTTGATGAGTCGTTATCGATTGCACCCAACGGCAGTATGATTATTTTCTCAACTGTTGATGGCGGGCAAAAGGTTCTTAGCGCGGTTTCAATGGATGGGCGTTTTAAAGCACGGCTACCAGCTACTGTTGGGGAAGTTAAAGCACCAGCATGGTCGCCTTTTATTTTATAAAGTTAATAACAGTGACAACAATCCCGGAGGATAACAATGAAACGTTCGGTTCAATTACTACTAGCTCTTACAGCTGCTTTGACGTTGGCTGCTTGTAGCACTACTAAGCCAGAAGAAGAGCAAGTTGATACAACAGCTCAGGAAGATGCCGCAGCACAAGCTGAAGCAGAAGCCTTAGCTCGTCAACGTGCTGCTGAAGAAGCTGAAAGACAACGTATTGCTGCTTTGTTAGAAAACAATGTCGTTTACTTCGACTTTGATGATGACTCAATCCGCAGTGAGTATGTTGAACTTCTTGAAGCTCACGCTAAATACATCCAAAGCAGCGGTAAAAGTGTTGTTCTAGAAGGCCACGCTGATGAGCGCGGTACTCCAGAATACAACTTGGCATTGGGTGAGCGTCGTGCGAAGTCAGTTGCTCAGCTAATGAGAACTTATGGTGTTTCTGATTCAAGCATTGAAGTAATCAGCTTCGGTGAAGAGTCTCCAGCAAACCCAGCACACAACGAAGAAGCATGGCAAGAAAACCGTCGTGTAGAGATTAAATATCAGTAATGAAGAAAGTTGTATTTAATCTATTAGGTGCAACGTTACTCACAGCTTCGGCTGTGGGTAACGCCGCCGCACCGGTTGTTGACGCAAGAGACATTACTGCGGTTCAGCAACAACAAACCAGCCAACAAAGTCAAATTATGGCTGAGTTGATCCTTCAAGTGAATCAACTCCAGCAGGAAGTCCGTCAATTACGTGGCCAGGTGGAAGAGCAGGATTACCGAATTAAGCAGCTGACCAAACAGCAGCGAGAACTTTATCTTGATCTTGACCGACGTTTACAAGGCGGAGCCGCATTATCCACGTCGGAAACAGAAGAACTCAGTTCGCAAACTTCTGATACTGCTCAAAATGAATCTGGTAGTCGCGCCCAGCAAGACTATAACCAGGCATTTTCATTATTCAATGAGCAAAAGTATCCACAGGCAAAGAGTGCTTTTAAATCCTTCGTAGCAGATTACTCCAATGACCCGCTAGCATCTAATGCACACTATCTTTTGGGGCAGCTGCATTTTAGCGATAAAGAGTATGCAGAAGCGGAAAAGCAGTTCAAAGCAGTCTATGAAAAGTTCCCTGATACCAGCATTAAAGATAAAGCCATGCTAAAGCTGGCTCAGGTTCAGGAACTAAAAGGCGACAAGGCCGCAGCTAAAGCCACTTACCAGCAAGTCAGCAAGCTATTCCCAAACACCACAGCAGGTCGGTTAGCTAAAGCCAAGCTGGATACCCTGTAAAAGCCCTAAATCATTGCTAAAAGCTGTCTTTACAGGCAGCTTTTGCTACAATCCGCGCATATTTTCATCACATCTGCCCTGATCCAGGGTATAGAGCCTGCTCTATGAGTAAATTACGTATCACCGAGATCTTCCACTCACTCCAAGGCGAGAGTTTAACTGTTGGCGTGCCAACGGTATTTGTCCGCCTGACGGGTTGCCCCCTGCGCTGTGTCTATTGCGATACTGATTACGCCTTTGGTGGCGGCGAGTGGATGACTTTTGAAGAGATACTGGCACAAATTAAACAGTATGACTGTGACCATGTCTGTGTCACCGGTGGAGAGCCGCTGGCACAAAAACGGGTTTTTGAATTTTTTAAATTGCTTTGTGATGAAGGATTCAAAGTCTCAACTGAAACCGGCGGAGCACATGACATCAGCCCAGTTGATTCACGAGTGATGATCGTCATGGACCTGAAAACCCCGGACTCACAGGAAATGGCTCGTAACCTATACTCAAATATTGCATTGCTAAAGCCAACCGACCAGGTCAAGTTTGTCATCTGTAGCCGCAAGGACTACGAATGGTGCAAAATGACCGTCGAGCAATACGACATAACCAGTAAATGCGAAGTGCTATTCTCGCCAAGTTATGGTCAGGTCGAGTATGCCGATTTAGCCGAGTGGATATTGAAAGATCGATTAAAGGTTAGGATGCAGGTTCAGTTACATAAGATTATCTGGGGCGAGAAAACCGGCGTCTGAGACGCTAAAATGCTTTTATACTGCGTTATACGACTTAAATATAATCCTCATTTACTGCATGTAAAATCCGATTCTATTTAAGTCGAAAGCCTTGTCTAAAAGCATTTTTTCAGTCTCAGATAGATTTAGACTTTATGAGTAGCGCAGTTTGAGCATTTTCGCTCCTTCCAATGCTAATATGGGAAAGCAGTAAGTAGGGTGCGTCGTGACGCACCGCTTTTAATTTCAAATGGTAGCTATGAACAAACGAGCAGTAGTATTACTTTCAGGCGGTTTAGACTCAACGACAGCACTAGCGATTGCTAAATCGCATGGCTATGATTGCTATGCCATGAGTTTTAATTATGGCCAGCGTAGCCTGGCTGAACTCAATGCTGCCAAGAAGGTTGCTCAATCAATGGATGTCAAGGAACATATCGTTGTAAATCTCGATATGAGTCAAATTGGTGGCTCTGCCTTAACTGATCATTCCATTGACGTACCCACTGAAGGGTTGGAAGAGGGGATTCCTGTAACCTATGTTCCAGCTCGTAATACTGTATTTTTATCGATTGCCTTGGGTTGGGCCGAAGTCCTGAGAGCTGATCATATCTTTATCGGTGTTAATGCAGTGGATTATTCTGGTTATCCTGATTGCCGCCCTGAGTTTATCAAGGCATTTGAAACCATGGCTAATCTCGCTACTAAAGCAGGTGTCGAGGGGCAGAAGCTCACAATCGAAGCTCCGCTTATTAGTCTTACCAAAGCTCAAATCATTGCTGAAGGTATGAAGTTAGGGGTGGATTACAGTCAGACGGTTTCCTGTTATAAAGCAACTGATGATGGCAAAGCCTGTGGTGTTTGCGACTCTTGCCGATTGCGTAAGCAAGGGTTTGAAAGCCAGGGTTTTGCTGACCCAACCCGTTATATTTAGCCTTTAATTCCAGTGGCTGTCATCTAACAGCCACTTTGTCGTCAAAGATCTTTCAAGCAAAATTCATTGCTCTTACACACAGTAAGTCACATCTGATTTGTCATAAATTATTCACTGTTTTACAGCCTGATGACAGGCCTTTCTAACGCTTTGAAACTTAATAACTTATTGATATCTATTAAAATAATTGATTTGAAACTGTAGTTTTATTCATTTGTTGCTGTTCGTGTTTTGCTCACAATGGAGTTGTTTTCAACCACCATTCAATTGTTAAAGGAGTAATATTATGAACACACAAAACAACATCATTAGAATATTTTTCGCAACGTCAATTCTGGTTGTTAGCACGGCTAAAGCCAGTGAAGTGGATAGCTTTAATGACTATAAAGAATTCATTTCGAATCATGGTCAAAGTAAAACAATCGCTCTGTCGGATCGTTTTGGCTCGCAGTGGAAGCAAGTCAGTAATTACCTAGGAAAAGATATGATGTGGCTTAAAACTTCTGACACATCTATTTCGGCACTTTCTCAACAGAGCCGTTCAGTGAAGCTGGTTAATTTTAATGATCCTGTTGGCGCAAGTTACAGTGTAAATCTTGATTCATGTACTCAGTCCGCAACGGTAGCTGTAAAAAGTCAGTCGATGACCACTCTGGCTACAACTTTTGATTCAGTAGTACGAGTTGACTTCGACGGATTTTGTAATGATGCAGGTCTGATATCAGCCTGGTTCTCACAGGATGCAGGTCTGATTAAATGGTCAGAGCAAACCATTGCCGGTGTGGTGGACTATGAGCTTGAGTATGCTAAGCTGGCTGGCATGAATTATCCTGCATATGAAGGCATCGAGGTTTCAGCAAATTTTCCGGCCGAGACCGTCATGCTTAACGAAGTTGATAGTGTCGAAGCCTATATTACTTTGACCAATCAGACCTCAGAGCCAGTTGAGTTGACTTTTAACAGTGGTCAGTTGTTTGATATTTATATTTATGACCGTAACGACCAGCTGGTGCAGCAGTGGTCAAAGGGTCGCATGTTCACTCAGGCATTCCAGACGATAACCCTCGAACCTGGTCAGAAAAAACGTTTTGGTGACAGTATTGAGCTAAAAGATTTAGAAGGAAATCAACTGGATATCGGCTCATATAAGCTTAAGATCCAAGTCAAAACTTCCACTAAAGCCTCTGATCAACTGTTCCAGTTGATTCCTTTTGAAGCAGAAGGGCAGCTAAACCTGGATAGTATGATGAGCCACTACTAAGCCGAAAGCCGGTTAAATCAAGCTCTGCGCATTGCCCAAATAATAGACATTCAGTATAATGCGCGCGATTTTAAGGGGTTAGTCCAAGGTTCATATACCTAGCGCTAGCCCCTTATCCTTTTATTTTGAATCCTTAATGTAATGCTGACTTATAGCTGAGGAAGCATTTGACTGAATTTTGATGGAGTCCGAAATGGCTATCGAACGTACTTTTTCTATCGTAAAACCTGACGCAGTTGCAAAAAATGTTATTGGCGAAATCTACAGCCGTTTCGAGCGCGCTGGTCTTCGCATCGTGGCAGCAAAAATGATTCACCTTTCTCGCGAAAAAGCTGAAGGCTTCTACGCAGAGCACAAAGAGCGTCCTTTCTTCGGTGCCTTGGTTGACTTCATGACTTCTGGCCCAGTAATGGTGCAAGTGCTGGAAGGTGAGAATGCAATTAAAGCAAACCGTGAAATCATGGGGGCTACTAACCCAGCAGAAGCACTACGCGGCACAATCCGTGCAGATTACGCAGTTTCTGTAGATGAAAATGCTGCACATGGTTCTGACAGCCCAGAGTCTGCTGAGCGCGAGATTACGTATTTCTTTAGTGCGGACGAGATTTGCCCTCGCACTCGATAAAAATTGCTATTTTGGTTCACTTCTTTGTTAAAGCCTTTCGTTCGAGTTTTATTAACGATTTGTTAACTCCAAGTCTCACGAAAGGCTTTGCCGCGAACTGAATCAAAATATCTAATTTTTATTAGATTGAAAGATTTTTAGTTTAATTTCTTTGTTGCTTGAATGTTTTTCATGCTCAACGACAAAGAAATGAGTAAGACGAATATAAAAGGGATGATTAATTCATCCCTTTTTTAATAAGAGACTTCCGTTTATCAGAGTGCTTTTGCTATTCGTAGCAATTGCGCATAAAATGTACAAAATTTGATTGTAGCTATCCTCAATAGCTATTAATCGTGTAAAGGTGTCCTGTAATGAGTAATGAAAAAACTAACCTACTCAACCTGACGCGCGATGAAATGGTCGAGTTCTTCGTTGAACTTGGTGAAAAGCCATTCCGTGCCCAGCAGGTTATGAAGTGGGTTCATCAGTTCGGTGTCGAAGACTTCGACGAAATGACCAATATCAGCAAAGTGTGCCGTGAGCGCTTAAAAGACGTTGCTGAGATCAAAGGTCCCGAAGTCCTCAGTGTCCAAGAATCCAAAGACGGTACTGTGAAATGGGCTTTGAAAATTCCCGGTGGTCAGGCTGTGGAAATGGTTTTTATCCCGGAGCGTCACCGCGGTACCCTGTGTGTATCTTCCCAGGTTGGCTGTGCTTTAGAGTGTACCTTCTGTTCAACCGGCTATCAGGGCTTTAATCGAAACCTCACAACTGCTGAAATTATCGGTCAGGTCTGGTTAGCGGCTCGCTATTTGCATGGCAAGCACAAAAGTGATGATCGCGTCGTCACTAACGTGGTGATGATGGGTATGGGTGAGCCGCTGGCTAACTTTGATCCGGTCGTGAAGTCTATGCAGATCATGATGGATGATTTGGCTTATGGCTTATCAAAACGCCGTGTGACCTTGAGTACTTCTGGAATGGTGCCGCAGCTGGATCGCTTGATTGATGAAGTTGATGTAGCTTTGGCCATCTCATTACATGCGCCAAATGATGCTTTGCGCGATGTTCTAGTGCCAATCAATAAGAAATACCCCATCAAAGAACTGATGGCCAGTGTTCATCGTTATCTGGAGCGTTCAAATGCAGCGCGCAAGGTGACGATTGAGTACGTGATGCTAAAAGATGTCAATGACACTTTAAAACATGCAAAAGAATTGGCTGAGTTGCTCAAGAATACGCCGTGCAAAATCAACCTGATTCCTTTTAATCCTTTCCCGCAGGCAAATTACCAGACGTCCACTCAGGAAGCGATTGATTTATTTAGTGATTATTTAATCAAGAAGGGGTATGTTGTGGTAACTCGCCGGACTCGGGGAGATGATATTGATGCTGCCTGTGGTCAATTGGCGGGCAAAATCAATGATAAGACCAAGCGCCAGCAGCGCCGTCAGGAATATCAGAAAGAAATTATAGTAGAGAATCTAGTGCATTAATTTTATCGGGGTGTGAACTAAAGCACCTTGATTGATGTCCAACTATTTGATTTATTAAGTAAAATACTAATATGATAAAAAGCCAGTACAGACGTTTTGCTGATACTGTAATGGGCAATTGATAGGAAGTAAGCAATGACAAGATATGCCAAGTGGGTGATGGTATTTTTAGCGGTGACTTTGGTTGGGTGTCAGACCACAACTCGGGAAACGACTAGCGCAGCCACTAAAGATGGAGCCGTGCAAAGAACCAAGTATGAGCCTAAAGAAGCTGCTGAGAAGCGTTTGTCTTTGGGGTTGCAGTATTTGCAGGCTGGCCATATGGAATGGGCAAAGCATAACCTTCTAAAAGCTTACGAGCATGCTCCTGATATGCCGGATGTTTTGTATGGCTTGGCTTATTACTATCAAACGGTCTACGAGTACGATAAAGCGGAAGATTATTATCAAAAAGCGATTGATGAATCTCCCAGAAATGCGGACTACCTCAATGCTTACGGTGTCTTTTTATGTGATTCTCGCAAAAAGTATGACGATGGAATTCGGTATTTCTTAAAAGCGGTAGAGCAGCCTAACTATACATCTGTGGGAGCTGCTTATGAAAATGCAGGTTTTTGTGCGATAAGAGCAGAAAAATTTGAACCAGCAAAACAATACTTTGAGAAAGCTCTGTCCTATAACCCGAATCTGTCGCGCTCGCTTTATGGCATGGCCGAAGTGAATTATGTCACCGGAAATCACCGCTTAGCCGAAGCCTACTTGTATCGCTTTGAAGCTAAAACTAAGCCGACTGCAAAGTCACTACTACTAGGCTATAAAATAGCTAAAAGTCTGGATGCACGAGGCAACATGCGTGGGTATGGAGATAAATTAATGGAGCTTTATCCAACCTCAGATGAAGCTCAAGAATATATTAGTATAAGATAATTAATGTCAGAAACTGAGCAAACTCCAGATAACGATATTCAATTTAGCCCCGGCAGTCTGTTAAAGCAGGCCAGAGAGAGGGCTGGTATTAGTATTGAAGAAGTCATACAGCAGCTGAAGCTGACTCGTCAAACAGTTATTGCAATTGAAAGCGATGACTATTCTTCGGATCTTCCCGCAACCTTTTATCGTGGCTATTTGCGCAACTACGCAGAAATGTTGAAGATGGATGACAATGATATTGTTGAAAACTTCGACAATTTTTGTAAACGCAATAACCTCTTTTCCAACACAGAGCAATCTCTGGCCACTATTGAGCTGGAGAAGCCTATCACTTCCAGTAACTGGTTGGTTAAAACCTTCACTACCATTATCGTATTCTCATTGCTGTTTGGTGCTTATTACTTATTGGTAGAGAAAAAGATCTGGCAAGAGCTCACCTCTGCTATTGATGAAGGAAGTGAGCAACAGTCCAGCTTACTGATTGAACAAGATAATCAGGAGTTGCTACCTACCGATATCCTTGATTCAGCTCCCGATAGTGAAGAGTCGGTAGTTAAGCAGCAAGAAGTGGATGCCTCAGAACCCGTTGAGGGCGAGCTGGCAGCAGAGAGTTTGGAGATTAGTGAGTCGGCGGTTGATTCAGATATTGTTGATAATAACCCCAGTGTTGCAACAAGCAACTCGGCCAACAACGGTGAGTTGGTGCTTGTATTTAGCGACGATTGCTGGGTCAGAATCACTGACGCCAATGGCAAGGTTTTGGCTCTTGGCATCAAGAAGGGCGGTACCTCAATGAGTTTGGCAGGCCCCGCGCCCTTTGAACTAACACTTGGTAAGCCATCTGCTGTACAATTGTCCTATCAAAATGAACCCATAGATTTATCGAGTTACCCTGATACCCGTGCTGCTCGATTAACTCTTGGTGACTAATTCTCGGTTTTTGTCCGAAGATTCAATAACCTATACGTGAAATATTATGAACGGTCGATCATGGATTAGCCGACGCAAATCGCGTCAAATAATGGTTGGTAATGTACCAGTTGGTGGTGATGCACCGATAGCGGTACAGAGTATGACTAATACAGATACCTGTGATGTAGCAGCAACAGTGGCGCAGATTCGTGCGCTGGCAGATACTGGAGCAGATATTGTTCGAGTTTCAGTGCCCACCATGAAGGCTGCCGAAGCCTTTAAGCTAATCAAGCAACAGTCGCCTGTGCCATTGGTTGCAGATATTCATTTTGACTATCGCATCGCACTTAAAGTAGCAGAGTATGGCGTTGACTGCTTAAGAATTAACCCTGGTAATATCGGCTCAGAGGAGCGTGTTAAGGCGGTAGTGGATGCTGCTAGAGCACGTAATATCCCCATCCGAATTGGCGTTAATGCCGGTTCGCTTGAAAAAGACCTGCAGGAAAAGTACGGCGAACCGACCCCGGAAGCGCTGGTTGAATCAGCCTATCGCCATATTGATATTCTGGAGCGTCACAATTTCAAGGATTACAAAATCAGTCTTAAGGCCTCTGACGTATTTATGACGGTTTCAGCCTATCGAATTCTGGCCAAGGAAATTGATAATCCGTTGCATTTAGGCATTACTGAGGCAGGCAGTTTCCGTTCCGGTGCAGTTAAGTCAGCGGTTGGTCTGGGTATGTTATTGGCTGAAGGTATCGGTGATACCATTCGCGTATCTCTGGCTGCTGATCCGGTGGAAGAGGTCAAAGTTGGCTACGATATTCTTAAAAGTCTTGGGTTGCGTCAGCGAGGTATTAATCTTATCGCCTGTCCTTCCTGTTCGCGCCAGCAATTTGATGTAATTAAAACCGTTAATGAACTTGAACAGAGGCTGGAAGATGTTAATGAGCACATTGATGTGGCGGTAATTGGCTGCGTTGTTAATGGACCTGGAGAAGCCAAGGAAGTGACCATTGGTTTAACCGGCGGCTTTAAGAAAAGCATGCTCTACGAGAATGGCGAAAAGAGCCATAAAGTAGATAATGAAGCCCTAGTTGACGAGCTGGAAGCTCAGATTCGTCGTAAGCTGGCTGAAAAGCGCGAAAAAACTGAAGAAATCACCAAAGGTGCTGAGCAAGTACCTGTCACCCAAGTTCGTTAGACCCCAAGAACAAGTCTTTGGCGGAAAAAGCTACTGTTTTCCGCCAAATTCGCTATAATCTCGCACTTTAATCTAATTTCTCAATTGACGGAAACAAGTTAGTTTTGGCGGACAAAATACAAGCAATCCGCGGCATGAATGATATCTTGCCGGATTCAACACCACACTGGCAAAAATTAGAGTCAGTCCTAAGGCAGCTGATGGCCAGTTATGGCTACAGCGAAATTCGCATGCCTATCGTGGAGAAGACGCATTTATTCAAGCGTTCTATCGGTGAAGTGACTGATATCGTTGAGAAAGAGATGTACACCTTTGAAGATCGCAACGGCGATAGCCTGACTTTGCGTCCAGAGGGTACAGCCAGTTGTGTGCGTGCCGGTATTGAACATGGCCTGCTTTACAATCAGGAACAACGCTTGTGGTATATGGGCCCGATGTTCCGTCATGAGAGGCCACAGAAAGGCCGTTATCGCCAGTTTCACCAGCTTGGTGTAGAAACTTTCGGAGTTGGAACACCGGATGTAGATGCGGAACTTATATTAATGACCGCACGTCTATGGAAAATGATTGGTATTCATGGGTCAGTGCATCTGGAGATCAATTCACTGGGCTCGAATGAAGCGAGAGCTGAATACCGCAATAAATTGGTCGCTTTCTTAGAACCAATTAAAGATCAGCTGGATGAAGACAGTCAGCGTCGCTTACAAACAAACCCATTGCGAATTCTGGACAGTAAAAATCCGGAAGTGCAAAAACTGGTCAAAGATGCACCAAAATTGAGTGAGCATTTAGACGAAGAGTCAAAACAGCATTTCAAGCGGCTTTGTCAGATTTTGGATACCAATAATATTCCCTATACCATCAACACCAATCTGGTTCGTGGTCTGGATTACTACAACCGAACCGTGTTCGAGTGGGTAACCGATAAACTTGGGGCTCAGGGCACCATTTGTGCCGGTGGTCGTTACGATGGACTGACAGAGCAGCTAGGTGGCCATGCAACGCCTGCCAGTGGCTTTGCAATGGGGCTGGAGCGAATTGTCGCGCTTATAGAGGAAATGTCAGCTGAAGAGATTCCATTGGCTGATGTTTATATGGTTGCTCTGGGTGAGCAGGCAGAGTTGAGCGCTATGATGCTTGCCGAACAGTTAAGAGACCAGTGGCCCAGCATTAAAATCCGTATGAACTGTGGTGCTGGCAACTTTAAGAAACAGTTTAAGCGTGCGGATAAGAGTGGTGCTAAAATCGCGCTTGTCATCGGAGAGCAGGAAGTTAAGGATGGCACCGTGGGGGTTAAGTACCTGCGTGAACATAAAGATCAGCTGGTTGTCTCACAACGTGATATAAGCCAGCTGCTCGAGCAATACCTGGTTTAAGAATATCGGGTTGAAAAGTTAATATTAATTAGAGCAATTATTGAGGAGGCCGGCAGTGGCTTACGAAACAGAAGAACAACAGGTCGAGGCGATCAAACAGTTTTGGAAGGAAAACGGCACAGCGATCATTTTAGGTGCTGTGATTGGCTTTGGTGCCTTATTTGGTTGGAATTATTATCAGGACAACAAAGTAAAGCAAAGTGAACAGGCTTCTTTGGCCTACTCTGAAGTTTTAGCTTTGGCGGAACAAGGTGCTAGCGATAATTCTGAGCTGATCAGTAAAGTTGAAGCAATTAGAAACGACTACTCGTCTTCTAGCTATGCGGCTTTGGCTGCTCTGACTTTGGCCGAGACCCTGGTTGCTGAGAATAAATTTGAGCAAGCTGCGGAACAATTGAATTGGGTTGTTGACCAATCTAACGATACTTTTGAATCAATTGCCAAATTGCGATTGGCGCGTATTCAGCTACAGTTGAAGAAATTTGATGATGCCATTGCAAGCGCTGACAGTATTAATGAGCAAGCTTATCGCTCCAATGCTTTATTAATCAAGGCTGAGGCTTTGATAGCGCAAGGTAAAATAGAAGAAGCAAAAAGTGTCTTAATTGAAGCTCGCGATGCTGGAGAGGGTGCTGCTAACCCATTGCTACAGATGAGAATCAGCGAGTTTGGCATTGATAACTAATTGATACTGATAACGGGATAAATTTATGATTTCTGGTTGGACACAACGAATAGTCACTTTATTGATTGCTACAGCGTTCTTGGTAGCTTGCTCCGATGAAGTGATCAACCCACCTAAGGAACTTGATGGTATTGAAGAAAAGTTTTCGGTTGATACTAAGTGGGTTGAGGTAATTGGAGAAGGTGATGACGGTAAGTTCAACAGTTTAAGCCCTGCAATTTGGCAAGATAAAATCATTACTGCAGATGTTGAGGGGCTAGTTTCAGCTTACGACCTCGATACCGGTGATTTGATTTGGGAAACCCATTTAAAAGAGCCATTGTCTGGCGGTGTAACAGCTAATGCTGGTCTTGTTGCCATGGGTACTAAAGATGCCAAAGTTCATGTATTAGATGTTAATGATGGCAAGAAGTTATGGCATGTGAACGTCACTACTGAAGTGTTAGCTAAACCTGCTATTGATGATGGTCGTTTAGTGGTTCGTACACCAGATGGCAGAATTTTTGCATACTCGCTGGCTAGTCAAAAGCAGGAATGGTTCTACGACCGTATTATCCCCAATTTAACCTTGCGCGGAACGTCAGCCCCGGTTGCCACCAGTGGAATTGTCATCAGCGGTTTTGCTAATGGCAAAATGGCAGCTTTTAATATTCGTTCCGGTGATATGTTATGGGAACAACGTATTTCTGCTCCACGCGGCAGCTCTGAAATTTCTCGAATTGTTGACGTAGACTCAAGCCCTGTAATCTATTCTAATTACCTTTATGCGGCTGGCTTTAACGGTTATGCCATTGCCATGGATTTAACCAATGGCCGATATTTATGGCGTAAAGAGGCTTCGGTTACACAAGAAGTATTAGTCGATGCCACTCGTGTTTATCTGGTGGAAACTACCGGCAAAATAGTGGCTTTGGATCGTTTTACGGGTGAGGAAGTCTGGAGTCAGGAAGGTTTGTTATACCGCAAGCCAACTGGGGCTGCGGATAACGAAGAATACATTGTTGTGGGTGACTTTGAAGGTTATCTGCATTGGCTGGACAAAAGTACAGGTGAGTTTGTAGCCCGTACACACCTTGATCGTTATGGCGTAGCGCACGCTCCAATCGTTACAGACGAGCATGTTATTGCGACCACTCGCTATGGTTATCTCCATGTATTGGAAAACCCGCTGGCAACATCTTCTGAAGAGTAAAATTCATGCTACCAGTTATCGCTCTCGTTGGTCGTCCCAACGTCGGTAAATCTACATTATTTAACAGACTGACAAAGTCTCGTGATGCGCTGGTAGCCAATCTGCCTGGTCTTACTCGTGATCGTCAATATGGCCAGGCTACTTTAAAAGGGCAAAAGTTCATTGTAGTGGATACTGGCGGTATTGCCGGTGATGAAGAAGGCATTGATGGCCTGATGGCCGGTCAATCATTACAGGCCATTAACGAAGCCAATATCGTACTTTTCCTGGTCGATGCCAGAACAGGAATGACTGCTGCTGATGAATTCGTTGCAAGCCATCTAAGACGCCAGAACAAACCCATTATCGTGTTGGTTAATAAGGTCGATGGTATTCATGCCGAGGCAGCCCTTTCCGATTATTACAGCTTAGGTTATCAAACTGTATTACCACTGGCCGCAGCTCATGGTCGCGGTGTTAATACCCTGGTAGACACCATTTTTGATGAACTGCACCTGGAATCTACGGATGACGAAGAGCTGATTGGTTATGAGAAAGCTCAAGGCTTAAAGCTGGCCATTGTGGGTCGTCCGAACGTTGGCAAGTCTACACTGGTAAACCGTTTTCTTGGCGAGGAGCGTGTAGTTGTTTACGACATGCCCGGTACTACTCGCGACAGTATCTACATTGAAATGGAACGTCGCGATAAGAAATATACCCTGATTGATACAGCGGGTGTAAGACGTCGTGGCAAAGTTAAAGAAACGGTTGAAAAGTTCTCTGTTCTGAAAACTCTACAGGCAATTGATGATTCAAATGTGACCATTATGGTGATGGACGCCCGCGAGCCGATTACCGATCAGGATCTCAGCTTAATCAGCTATATCATTGATGCTGGCCGCTCTATGGTTATTGCCATTAATAAATGGGACGGCATGACCGAAGAACAGCGCGATAATGTAAAACACGAAATCGATCGTCGCCTGGGCTTTATCGATTTTGCCCGTATCCATTTTATTTCTGCATTACATGGTTCAAACGTAGGCCATCTATGGGAGTCTGTAGATGAAGCCTGGGCCAGTGCACAGGTGGAAATGAGCGCTTCAAAGTTAACCCGCTTGCTTGAAGAGGCGGCAGAAAAGCATCAACCGCCAACCGTCCGTGGTCGACGCATCAAATTACGTTATGCACACCCGGGTGGCCATAACCCGCCACTGATCGTCATTCACGGTAATCAGGTCAGTAAACTACCTGAAAGCTATAAACGCTTCCTGGTGAATTTCTTCCGCGATAAATTAAAGCTTATCGGCACCCCAATTCGGCTTGAGATGAAAGAGGGTGATAATCCGTTTAAAGGCAAGAAAAATGAAATCACGCGCCGCCAACGCCTTAAGCGTAAGCGTGCGATTAAGAAATGGGGCAAAAAATAATTTAGCTTTTGGCTGGAATGCTTTTAACTTCGCCATCCGCAAATCGGGTGGTGAGGTATTTTGCTTTCTTAGCCTTTACAGCTGAAGTTATGGCCTTTCCTTTTTCATCTTCTGTAATGGTATATCCCCGCTCTAACGTCGCCAGCGGACTGATGTTGTTCAGCTTCTGTGCCTTGAGTGCCAGCATCTGCTGTTTCTGTTTAAGTAAATATTTCCAGGACTGAGTCAGGCTTTTATTGGCTTGCTGCAATGAGCTTTTTGCCTGAGCAAGCTGCAATTTAGGGTTATAGCCGTGCAGTCGAGACGATAAATCCTTCAGCTCGGCGGTTTTTGCCTGCACTAAATATTTCTGTACGCTAAACAGGCTTTTGTTCAGTGAGCTCAATTCAACTTTATAGTGATTAAGTCGTTGTTTGGGATGAACTATTCGTGCGATAAGCGTATCAAGCTTTGATTGGGCGACCTGTAGTTTATGTTCAAACTCCCCAATCAGGCGGCGCTCAAGCTGTATCAGTTTATGACGCAAATCGGTCTGATCGGGCACCAATAATTCCGCGGCTGCCGATGGTGTCGGAGCTCGTAAGTCCGCAACCCAGTCACTGATCGAAGTATCCACTTCATGGCCCACCGCAGAAACGACAGGGATATTGCTTTCGCGAATTTTCCGAGCAAGTGTTTCATCATTAAAGCACCACATGTCTTCCAGCGAACCGCCACCACGAGTGAGCAGTAATACGTCACATTGAGCATGTTGGTTAGCAATTTCCAATTGTTCTATAAGGCTTTTAGCTGCTTTTTCACCTTGTACCTGACTTGGATAGATGATGACTGGAATTTGCGGCATGCGACGCTTGAGGACACTCAGCACATCCTTTATTGCCGCTCCGCTTGGTGATGTGATAATTCCTATTTTTTTGGGGTACTTTGGAATAGAGCGTTTTAGCTCTAGAGCAAATAAGCCCTCGGCCTGCAGCTTTTCCTTCAGCCGATTAAAAGCGATTTGCAGGGCACCTTCCCCGGCAGGCTCGATATATTCACCAATCAGTTGAATATCGCCTCGGGGTTCATAAAGACTAAGTTTGGCTCTAAGGAGCACCTGCTGCCCGTCTTCAGGTGTAAAACGTGCGCTACGATTACGATTCTTGAAAATAGCGCAACGTAACTGAGCACCGTTATCTTTCAATGTAAAGTACCAGTGACCAGAGGCGGGCAGAGCAAGGTTTGAGATTTCGCCAGTGATCCAGATCTGTCCAATGACATCTTCAAGCTGTTTTCGAACCTTGAATGCCAATTCGCTCACAGAATAAATCTTACGTGTTTCACCGGTTTGTTGTGGTTCAAGAATTGGCTTAATCATAGAGAAATCAAATCAAATAGTTATTTACCTTGCAAGGGGGAAGACGTTATAATAACGCGCTTCATCGAGCCAGCGCCTTTTGCGTTGGCGTAATAATACGTGGTACACAATATGCGCATTATAGAGGAAGCTCTTACCTTTGACGACGTTTTATTAGTGCCGGCACACTCCAAAGTATTGCCTGCTGACGCAGACCTGCGCACTAAGATTACCAGCGAGTATAGCCTCAATATTCCCCTTGTTTCTGCTGCAATGGACACGGTCACTGAATCGCGTTTAGCTATTGCGTTAGCGCAAGAGGGTGGCATGGGCTTTATTCACAAGAACATGACTATTGAGCAACAAGCTGAACATGTTCGTCGTGTGAAAAAGTTTGAGAGCGGAATTGTCAGCGACCCAATCACAATCACACCGGAAACTACCATTGGTCAGGTCAAGCAGATGACTCGTGAGCATGGTATTTCAGGTATGCCGGTAGTTGATGGCAACCAACTCGTGGGCATTGTGACCAATCGTGACATTCGATTTGAAACCAGTCTTGATAAGCCTGTCTCTAAAGTCATGACGCCGAAAGAGCGTTTGGTGACAGTAAAGGAAGATGCCAGTCAGGAAGAAATTTACGATAAGTTACATGAGTTTCGTATTGAGAAGTTGTTGGTAGTCAATGACAACTTTGAATTGAAAGGTCTTATTACCGTAAAAGATATTAACAATGCTGAAACTAAGCCAAATGCTTGTAAAGACCGTTATGGTCATCTGCGTGTTGGTGCCGCTGTTGGGACTGGGCCAGAAACTCCTGATCGCGTTGCCGCTATTGTTGCAGCGGGTGTTGATATTATTCTTGTTGATACTTCACACGGACACTCGCAAGGTGTTTTAGATCGTATTAAGTGGATCAAGCAGAATTATCCTGACAAGCAAGTGATTGGCGGTAATGTTGCGACTGGCGCTGGCGCTCGTGCCTTGGTAGATGCAGGTGCTGATGGCGTTAAAGTCGGTATTGGTCCTGGCTCAATCTGTACCACTCGGATCGTAACAGGTGTTGGTGTTCCGCAAATCTCTGCAGTATCCAGTGTAGCTAAAGAACTGGCAGGTTCTGGTGTGCCATTTATTGCTGACGGCGGCATTCGCTTCTCTGGTGATATCTGCAAGGCCTTGGCTGCTGGTGCTTACAGCGTGATGGTTGGCTCAATGCTTGCCGGAACGGAAGAAGCGCCAGGAGAAGTTGAGCTATATCAGGGGCGCTCATATAAGTCATACCGAGGTATGGGGTCTTTAGGAGCTATGTCGCAAAAGCAGGGCTCAAGCGATCGTTATTTCCAAAGCTCAAACGCTGCTGATAAATTGGTGCCAGAAGGTATCGAAGGTCGAGTACCTTATAAAGGACCAATGACGCAAATTATCCATCAGATGATGGGCGGCATTCGTTCCAGCATGGGCCTGACCGGTTGCGCTACCATTGAAGAAATGCGTAACAAAGCTGAGTTTGTAAGAGTGACCAATGCCGGCATGAACGAAAGTCATGTGCACGATGTCGCTATTACCAAAGAAGCACCAAACTATCGTGTTAAATAGTACAGTAGTCAGTAATTAATATTAGCGACTGTATTAAAAATGAGACGGATAGATTCAAAGCCGCAGTATCAGTCTGCGGCTTTTTGATTTTTTTAAGATTTGTACCTAACTTGATAAAAGGTAATAGCAATGCAAGCAAACATTCATGAACATCGAATTCTGATTCTGGATTTTGGTTCACAGTATACTCAGTTGATTGCTCGACGCATCCGTGAAATTGGCGTTTATTGTGAGTTGGTACCATTCGATGTTGAAGAGGAATTCATTCGTGAGTTTAATCCAAAAGGCATTATCTTATCTGGTGGTCCTGAGTCAGTAACAGGTGAAAATACACCTCGCGCACCGCAGATAGTTTTTGAGCAGGGAGTCCCGGTATTAGGTATCTGTTATGGCATGCAAACCATGGCTCATCAGTTTGGCGGCCGTGTAGGTGGCTCTGAAAAGCGTGAGTTTGGTTATGCGGAAGTTTTCACCAAAAGCCATAGTGCTTTGTTTGAAGGCATAGAAGACCGATTCGATATAGACGGCCATCCAGTGCTGGATGTCTGGATGAGTCATGGCGACAAAGTGTTGTCAGTGCCGGAAGACTTTGTGGTTATTGCTTCCAGCGACAATGCGCCTATCGCGGCGATTGCGCATAAAGAAAAACCTTTCTATGGCATCCAGTTTCACGCAGAAGTAACACACACCAAGCAGGGTGGGCGAATCCTTGAGCGTTTCGTTGATGAAATCTGTGGATGTGAAAAGTTATGGACCGCTGAAAATATCATTGATGACGCAATCGAGCAGATTAAACAGCAGGTTGGTGATGATGAAGTAGTGCTTGGTCTTTCAGGTGGTGTTGATTCATCAGTAACCGCTATGTTGTTGCATAGAGCTATTGGTAAGCAACTAACCTGTGTGTTTGTTGATAATGGTTTATTACGTTTAAAAGAGGCCGATCAGGTTATGGCCATGTTTGGTGATAACTTTGGTTTGAATATCATTCGCATTGATGCGGAAGACCGTTTCCTTTCAGAACTGAAAGGCGTTGATGAGCCAGAAGCAAAGCGTAAGATAATTGGTAAGGTTTTCATTGATATTTTCGATGAAGAATCGAAAAAGCTGGTAAATGCAAAGTGGTTAGCTCAGGGCACCATTTACCCTGACGTAATCGAGTCAGCTGGAGCTAAAACTGGTAAAGCACATGTGATTAAGTCGCATCACAATGTGGGTGGCTTGCCCGAAAAGATGGATCTTAAGCTGGTAGAACCATTGCGTGAACTGTTCAAAGACGAAGTTCGAAAAATCGGTTTAGAGCTGGGTCTTCCATACGATATGCTCTACCGTCATCCTTTCCCAGGCCCAGGTCTAGGTGTTCGCATTCTCGGTGAAGTGAAAAAAGAATATGCGGACTTACTTCGCCGTGCCGATGCTATCTTCATCGAAGAATTGTACAAGCACGATTTATACGATAAAACTAGTCAAGCATTCACAGTATTCCTACCAGTTCGTTCAGTCGGTGTGATGGGTGACGGCCGTAAATATGATTACGTAGTGGCGCTTCGTGCAGTAGAGACCATTGATTTCATGACTGCCCGCTGGGCACATCTTCCATATGAGTTCCTGGAACATGTGTCAGGTCGCATTATTAATGAGGTGGATGGGATTTCCAGGGTTACTTATGATATATCCTCCAAACCTCCAGCTACCATCGAATGGGAGTAGACGGGTCTTTTTACGATTCTACTTTGTTAAAAACAGATTTTAGTGCTCAGGGATTAAATATCCATTCCGCGCTAAAATCTGTTTTTGCCGCGTAGAATATCGCAAAAACCCAGCGTCTACAGAGTTGGCGGAATAAATAAGTCTTTTTCGCCTTCTGCTGTGTTGTAAATTTGCTCAATCGGTTATGGACTCTATGTCTACTCCCTCTTTGCGCGAGCTTACGTCTTGCAGAAGTAGAAAAATCCAATATTTCTTCTCGCTAATTTGGCTTATAGATTTATTTTTTGGCTGTTGCTGCATAATATAATTGGTTTCGTAGGGTGTGTCGTGACGCACCGCTCTTGGCGGTCTCTATCCATCAAAAGTATTTTATTATCAACTTATGCCTGACTTTACTGACTTTGATCATCATTGCATGCAACGAGCTTTTGAATTAGCGGCTATCGCTGAGGAGAAAGGCGAGGTGCCGGTGGGTGCGGTTCTGGCGAAAGATGGTGAGGTCATTGCTGAGGGTTTTAACCAGCCTATTTTGAGTCATGACCCTACAGCACACGCTGAGATGATTGCACTAAGGGCTGCGGGTAAGGATATAGAGAATTATCGTCTGGTTAATACCACGCTATACGTCACTCTTGAGCCCTGTGCAATGTGCGCTATGGCGATGGTTCATGCAAGAGTGTCGAGGGTGGTTTTTGCTACTCATGACCCAAGAACTGGAGCTGCTGGCTCCGTCCTGAATATATTGCAAACTCCTGCCTTTAATCACCAATGTTTGATTGAGTCAGGCTTGTTACAGCAAGAGTGCAGCGAACAGTTAAAGAGATTTTTTCGTGGTAAGAGAAAAAGCCAGAGCAAGAAATAACCAATTTTTATTTGACTTATTTACTGAATAACTTATATTTCGCTTTATGAATATGACTTTGACTTTCAAGAAACACAGCAAGAAGGCACTTAAAAAACGTGTCTCGATTGGTTGTG
>NZ_JABURJ010000006.1 GCF_014762745.1 Kangiella sp. | reverse complement strand
CACAGGGTACGAGTCAACAGGACTCCAGTTTACAAGAGATTATTTCGCAGGCTGAGCAAGAGATTTCAGCAGTTCAGAGCATTCCAGAGCTTGAGCAGGTAAAAGCCCGCTTCGTCGGCAAAAAAGGCCTGATTACAGCTCAAATGCAACAAATGGCCAAACTTCCGCCAGAAGAAAAGCCAAAGTTTGGTGCCCGTGTCAACGAAGCTAAAAAAGAAGTGTTCGCCATTATCGAAGCGAAACATAAAGCCATTAAAGATGCTGAAATCGCCCAGAAACTGGCGAGTGAAACCATTGATGTCACCTTGCCTGGCCGTAACATTCAGGACGGTGGTGTTCATCCGGTTAATCGTACCTTACATAGAATTGAATCTTACTTTGCGCAAATGGGCTTCTCGGTCGAAGAAGGTCCTGAAGTGGAAGACAACTTCCATAACTTCACCGCGCTGAATATCCCTGAGCATCACCCGGCGCGTGCCATGCACGATACCTTCTATATTGATGCTGAGCGATTGTTGCGTACCCACACCTCGCCGGTACAGATTCGGGTGATGGAAGAGCAAAAGCCACCATTTAGAATCATTGCACCGGGCCGCGTGTATCGTTGTGACTCAGACTTGACGCATACCCCAATGTTCCATCAGGTAGAAGGCCTGTTGGTAGATGAAAGCACCACCTTCGTTGACCTGAAAGGTATTTTAGACGAATTTCTGAAGCACTTCTTCGAGAAAGATTTGGCCGTTAGATTCCGTCCATCATACTTCCCATTCACCGAACCATCGGCCGAAGTCGATATCCAATGCGTGATGTGTAATGGCGATGGTTGCCGTGTTTGTAGCCACACCGGTTGGCTGGAAATTCTTGGTTGCGGCATGGTCCATCCGAAAGTACTCGAAGCCGTCGGCATCGACAGCGAAAAATACACCGGCTTCGCATTTGGCATGGGCGTCGAGCGTCTCACCATGTTGCGTTATGGCGTGAATGACCTGCGGTTATTCTTCGAGAATGATTTGAATTTTCTTAAACAATTCAACTAGCTATGTAGGGACAAGTCACGACTTGTCCGTACTTAAAGAATCAAAGCACGCAGATGTTGGGACAACTCATGAGTTGTCCGTACGAAAGTAAAGCACAGCAGGTGTAGGGGCAACTCACGAGTTGCCCTCGAAAAATAAACAAAGCACGTCATTGCGAGGAGCTGCGAAGCAGAGACGCGGCAATCTCGCAAAGCAAATTAAATGTAAGGACAGGTCACGACTTGTCCTAAAAAACAGATTTTAAATTTAGCCAATAGAAAAGCTACCCCAAGGTAGCAAACTAGGTAAAGCATTATGAAATTCAGTGAAAAGTGGTTACGAGAGTGGGTAAACCCTGAAATTTCTACTCAAGAATTAGTAGAAAAATTAACAATGGCTGGCCTGGAAGTTGATGGTTTTGAATACCTGGGCAATAAATTCTCAGACGTTGTGGTCGGCGAAATCCTTGAAGCCGAACAACACCCGGATGCCGATAAACTGCGCGTCTGTAAAGTTTCGGTTGGTTCAGCCAGCGACGAAGACCTACAAATCATCTGCGGTGCGCCAAACGCACGCGCAGGCATTAAAGTCGCGGTCGCCATGATTGGCGCGGTTTTGCCGGGCGACTTCAAAATCAAAAAAGCCAAGCTGCGCGGCATCGAATCACAAGGCATGTTGTGTTCATCCACCGAACTTGAGATTGGCGAAGACGGCGACGGCATTGTTGAACTGGATAGCCAGGCGCCGCTCGGCCAGGACCTGAAAGATTATTTCGACCTCAATGACCACGTTATCGAAGTGGACCTGACTCCAAACCGTGGCGATTGTTTAGGTATTCGCGGCATCGCCCGTGAAGTGGGTGTGTTAACCCAAACCGCGGTTACCGAGCACAAACCACAACCGCTGACACCGGAAATCAGCGACAGGCTACCGATTAAACTCTCCGCACCGCAAGCCTGCCCACGTTACCTTGGTCGCGTCATTAAAGGCATCAACCCACAGGCCAAAACGCCTGACTGGATGGTTAAGTACATCGAGCGCTCAGGCGTTCGTGCCATCGACCCAGTGGTTGACGTGACCAACTTCGTATTACTGGAGCTGGGCCATCCGATGCACGCGTTCGACCTCAAACAAATCGAAGGCGGCATCGACGTTCGCATGGCGAAGCAGGGCGAGAAACTCACTCTGCTAGATGGCCAGGAAGTCGAACTGACTGACGACACTCTATTAATCGCAGACCACAATAAGCCACTGGCCATTGCTGGCGTTATGGGCGGCGAACATTCAGGCATCAACAGCGAAACTGATAACATCTTCCTCGAAAGTGCCTACTTCGACCCGATTGCCATTGCCGGTCGCGCACGCCAATACGGCCTGCACACAGACGCATCGCATCGCTACGAGCGTGGGGTTGATTTTGAATTGCAGCGCACCGCCATGGAGCGCGCTACTGAACTATTACTAGACATCGTAGGCGGCCAGCCGGGCGACATCATCGAAGCCGTTGATCACGACGCCATGCCAACCAAGCGCCACCTGCGTTTGCGTCGTCAGCGTATCGAGCGCGTTGTCGGCTTCCCATTCGCCGATGACCAGGTCGAAGACATCCTGACTCGCCTAGGCCTCAAACTGACCGCTAACGCAGACGGTTGGGACGTGGTGGTGCCAAGCTTCCGCTTCGACATCGACAACGAAGAAAGCCTGATTGAAGAGCTGGTGCGCGTTTACGGCTATAACAAGCTACCGAGCCGCAAGCCACAAGCCGAAATGGCCATGTTCGACCAGCCGGAAAAACGTGTCTGGAAAAACGACATGCGCGATGTATTGGTCAAGCGCGGCTATCAGGAAGTCATCACCTACAGCTTCGTTGAACCAGAATTCCAATTACAACTGCACCCGGGCATTGAGCCATTGCCGCTGATGAACCCGATCTCCAGCGAAATGGCGGTTATGCGCACCAACTTATTGCCGGGTCTGGTGCAAACCGCAAAATTCAACATCAACCGCCAACAGAACCGCATCCGCATCTTCGAACTCGGTTTGCGCTTCATTAACTCCGGCGACACGCTAGAGCAGATCCCAACCATCGCCGGTCTGGTCTGTGGCCTGCGCAACAAAGAAAGCTGGAACACTGATGGCGAGAAGGTGGATTTCTACGACCTCAAAGGCGACGTAGAAGCCTTATTGCAAGCCACTAATAAGTCATACGACTTCAAAACCCTGCACATGGACATCCTGCATCCGGGGCAGGCAGCCGAGATTACTGTCGACGGCCATGCAGTGGGTTATATCGGCAAAATCCACCCACAGGTACAGCAGGAAATCGACCTGGATATGGACGCATTCGTGTTCCAGATGGACCTCGCGCCGCTCTCTGAGCGCCAATTGCCTGAATTTAAGCCATTATCCAAGTTCCCGTCGATTCGACGCGATCTTGCGTTAGTTGTCGAAGATTCTGTGAAAGCCGGCGAATTACTTGATTTTATTGTAAAAAATGGTGGGAATTTACTGACAGATGCCCATATTTTTGATATATACAAGGGTGAGCACTTGGAACCAG
>NZ_JABURJ010000143.1 GCF_014762745.1 Kangiella sp. | reverse complement strand
AATTGGCGCGATTTTAGCACACTCTTTGTTCAGTTTTGCATCATTAGCTTTGGCCTGACAAAAAGGATTGCGAAAATAGCCCTAAATCAGTAAGGTGAGCAGTTCGACCCGGCATAAAAACAATGACATAGAGTAGGAGTAGACTTAAGGAATGCCGTTTCCTGATTTACCCAACAATCACGCTCTTTTTGTGCTGTTACTGACGGCTTTTGCGTTGTACCTGTTTCGCCGCGACGATATCCCGCTCGAAACTTCCTGCGTAATCGTTTTGCTTCTGCTGACTATCGGCTTTAGCTTTGCTCCGTTCCATAACTTCAATGGCCGCCTTGAGCCCATGCAGTTCTTCAGTGGCTTTGGCCATGAAGCATTGGTTGCTGTCTGCGCTTTGATGATTTGCGGTCAGGGCCTTGTGCGAACGGGGGCGCTCGAGCCAATTGGTCGCTTTCTTGGCTCGGTCTGGAAGACTGCCCCACTCTTTTCTCTGTTACTGACCCTGCTGATTGCCGGCGGTCTTAGTGCCTTTGTGAACAACACACCGATTGTAGTTTTACTTTTGCCGATTCTGGTCAGTGTTGCGATTCGTACTAAAAGCAGCCCTTCCAAGCTGCTGATGCCCATGGGCTTTGCCACCATTATTGGCGGCATGGCAACAACAATTGGTACTTCCACCAACCTGCTGGTGGTCTCGGTTGCCTCTGATCTCGGCCTTCCGCGCTTTGGCATGTTCGACTTTTTGCTCCCCGCCAGTATTGCTGCCGCAGTTGCGATTATTTATCTATGGCTGATTGCCCCACGCATTGTTCCCATTCGCCAGGCGGTGATGAAAAACACCTCACCTCGAGTTTTTACCGCTCAACTGCACATCGAAGCAGGCTCTTTCGCTGATGGCAAAACCCTTTCTGAAGTCATTAACAAGACCGATGGCCAGATGAAGGTTGTTCGCATCCAGCGCGGCGAGGAAATTTCGATTGTCCCTATGCCTGATGCCAAAGTTAAGGCAGGTGACCGTCTGAGAGTCATTGATACGCCGGAACACTTAAAAGAATACGAACAGGTGCTGGGTGCAAAATTGTACCGACGCGGCAAACAGATCAGCGACGACCACCCGCTCACTGCCGAAAACCAGCAACTTTCTGAAATCGTTGTCACGCCGGGCTCGCCACTTGCTGGCCGTACGCTGAAAGATGTGGAATTTATCGATCAATATGGTCTGGTGGCCATTGCACTGCACCGCGGTGACAGCATTGTTGATATGCATAATAAAGGGCTTGGTACTGTAACCCTGCACGTCGGCGATGTTTTACTGGTGCAGGGTGGTCAAAAGGATATTGCCGAGTTTAAGAAAAGCGGCGAAATCCTGATCCTGGACGCTACCACAGACCTGCCCAAATCTCACCGCGCGCCTCGCGCTTTGTTCATTATGGGCCTGGTCGTTTTATTGGCTGCTGTTGGAGCTTTGCCGATCGCTATCAGCGCGCTTGGTGGCGCCATGTTGATGATCCTGACTCACTGCATGACCTGGCGCGAAGCCATGCACGCACTCAGCGCACAGGTGATTCTGATTGTTGCCTCAAGTTTAGCGCTCGGTATTGCGATGATTGAAACCGGTGCTGCCGAATACTTGGCTCAGGCCTTCGTTGCTTCACTTTATGGTGCACCGCCGACGGTATTATTAAGCGGCTTAATGTTACTACTTGCAGTCCTGACCAATGTAGTTTCCAACAATGCTGCAGCGGTTATCGGCACCCCAATCGCGGTCAGTATCGCCAACCAGCTTAACCTGCCTGCCGAGCCTTTCGTAATGGCGGTTCTATTTGGTGCCAATATGAGCTTCGCCACGCCTATGGCATATAAAACCAATTTGCTGGTTATGAGTGCGGGTGGCTATAAGTTTTCGGACTTCATCAAGGTCGGTGTACCATTGGTCATTCTGATGTGGATTACTCTGTCCATTGTGCTGCCTATTATCTATCAGTTCTAACGACTTATCGCATGACAAAACCCTGGTCACCCACAGACTTTGCTACAAAGGTCATTGAGTACTACCACGCTCATGGCCGTAAGCACCTGCCCTGGCAAAATACTGACGATCCCTACAAAATCTGGCTCTCCGAAATCATGCTCCAGCAAACTCAGGTCACAACCGTTATCCCCTACTTTGAGCGCTTTGTTGATAGCTTTCCAACGGTTGCTGATCTTGCCCGAGCGACCGATGATGAGGTTATGCAACATTGGAGCGGACTGGGTTATTACAGCCGTGCCCGAAATCTGCATAAAGCAGCGCGCATCATCGAAACAGACTTTGCTGGCAATTTCCCAAAAGACCCTGAGGCTATCGAAACCCTGCCCGGAATTGGCCGCTCAACCGCAGGTGCAATCGCCTCCTTTGCTTTTGGCCAGCCCACCGCCATCCTTGATGGCAACGTCAAGCGCGTACTGGCACGCTGCTACGCCATTGATGGCTGGCCGGGAAATGGTAAAGTTTTAAAAGCCCTGTGGCAACGAGCCGAAGCTAACACGCCCAAACAGGAAACCGCCGCCTACAACCAGGCAATGATGGACTTGGGCGCCGTGGTCTGTACCCGCAGCAAACCCGACTGCCACAGCTGCCCATTATCCAAACATTGTCTGGCTTATCACAGTGACAGTATCGAGCAGTATCCCGGTAAGAAGCCTAAAAAAGCACGCCCCAGTAAATCAGTGTTTTGGCTGATTAGCATTCATCAAGGAAAAGTTCTACTGCATAAACGCCCCCCAAGCGGCATCTGGGGTGGCCTGTGGGCTTTACCCGAAGTGCAGCAGGAAGACATGAGCCCTGAAGACATCCAGCAGCTCGAATCATTTGTGCATAAATTCAGCCACTATGATCTCAAGGTTCAACCGCTACTCCTGCAAAGCACCAACGAGAAAGCATTAGTGGAAAAAAATTCCCATCCGAGTATCATGGAGCCCGCACAAGCAGACTGGTTTAGCCTAAGCCAGCTGAACGAGATTGGCCTGCCCACTCCGGTCAGCAAACTCCTGATGAAACTCCTCGAGAATTCTTGAGTTTAATATCCAAGGCAAACCTCTCAACCGATGACAAGTGGAGATAGAAATGTCACGCACCGTATTCTGCAAAAAACTGCAAAAAGAAGCCGAAGGCATGTCCTTCAAACCATACCCAGGTGAACTTGGCGAAAAAATATACAACGAGATTTCACAAGAAGCATGGACCCAATGGTTAAACCATCAAACCATGCTCATTAACGAAAAACGCCTCAGCCTGATGGACCCGCAAGCGCAGTCCTATTTGGCCGAACAAATGGAAATGTACCTGTTTGGAGGCGACTACGAAAAGCCCGAAGGCTACGTCCCAGAAGAAGACAAATAAAGTCCTCATAACCTAAGCCAATAAAATTCTAATAATTTTAAGAAAGGGGCTTGACTTAAAGCCCCTCAATCGGTTTAATACGCGTCCTGCGGCCTGGTAGCTCAGTTGGTAGAGCGGAGGATTGAAAATCCTTGTGTCGGCAGTTCAATTCTGCCCCGGGCCACCATTATTCAGAAAGCCTGACTAGAAATAGTCGGGCTTTTTTGTG
>NZ_JABURJ010000105.1 GCF_014762745.1 Kangiella sp. | reverse complement strand
TAGATGTTTTCATGAAATAAGCCTCCAGAGTGTCAACTTATTTCAGGACGGGACAATTGATATTAAAAAGGCGAGCATTTGGCTCGCCTTTTTTGTAGCTTAGTGATTGTGTTTAGTTGATATACTCAAAGATTTTCACAACCTTCTTCACGCCAGAAATATTGCGTGCCACTAAAGCAGCTTTGTCTCCTTCCTCTCGGGTAACCATACCCATTAAAAAGACTTCGTTATCTTCGGTGATGACTTTGATGCGCTTTGAATCAAGACCTTTTTCGGCAGCGAGACTGGATTTAACCTTGGTCGTAATCCAGACATCGGATACAGTGCTGACATCTTCAGGGTTACCTACGCGAACTTCGTTAAAGGCTTTCTTCATTTCGGGAACACCTTTAATGGCTTCGGATATTTGTGCAATAACTGCCTCATTTGGCACTTGCCCATAAATCAGGACATAGAGATTATGGCTGACGACGTCTACTGCATTGGGTTGGTTTTTTTCTAGAATAGGGTTAATTCTATCTTTGACACGGCCCTGGATACTTGAATCTTCTGCAACGGTTCCGAAAGTGGTGCAAGCAGATAATCCAAGCGCTAATGCCGGGATAAGGAATAGGTTACGGAGTGATTTTTTAGTTAGCATTATTAAACCTCGGTTCCAAATAAACTGTTATCAATAAAATCGCAAAGTGCATGAATAACTACCAGGTGTACTTCCTGAATTCGAGCTGTCGAATTGGAAGGGACACGAATTTCAATATCATTAGGCCCCATCAGTCCGGCCATCTCGCCACCATCTTTACCAGTAAGGGCTACAATCAGCATATCTTTGCTGAGCGCAGTTTCCATGGCATTAATCACATTTCTTGAATTACCGCTGGTGGAAATGGCAAGTAATACATCGCCCGGCTGACCAAGAGCTCTTAATTGTTTGGCGAAGACGTCATTATAGCTATAGTCGTTGGAAATTGATGTCAGAGTGCCGGTATCAGTGGTTAGAGCGATAGCAGGTAAGCTGGGGCGTTCACGCTCAAAACGATTGAGCATTTCAGAGGAAAAGTGCTGAGCATCGCCTGCAGAGCCACCATTACCGCAGCTAAGAATTTTATGGCCGTTAAGCAAACTGTTGACCATGATCTGGCCAGCTTTTTCTATCGACTCGGGAAGCGCATCAGCTGCCGCGATTTTGGTTTGAATACTTTCTGTAAAAATATCACGAATTCGTTCTATCATAATCTACCTGGTCGAGTCGCTTAAATAATGCTTACCAGGCTGAGGCCTGAAAAGCATTTTGGTGCCATTCAATGATTGGCTCTTGAGCCGCTAATGTTACGGAAACTACATCAAAACGACAATCACGTTGCTGCATTTTTTTATTTGCCTGTAAATACAGCTGAGCCGTCTTAATTATCTTGCTCTGTTTGCGTAAGGTGACTGTTTCTGCACCACTGCCAAAACTGGTATTGGCACGAAAACGAACCTCTACAAATACCAATGTATTCTTATCGAGCATAATCAGATCAATCTCTCCATAACGAGAGTTGAAATTTTTATCTACTGATTGTAACCCTTGTTTTTTGAGGTGACTTTCTGCAAAGAGTTCAACCTTGTCGCCTCGATCTCTGGTTCTCACGACACTAACAGTCCCTTGTTTAATTATCCATTAAGTTTTGATGTCAGTTCTATGGCGTTAACGGAACCCAGTGTCCGCCCTGATACTTTGCCCAGGCCAGCTTGCGCACGATACGACCATAATAATCCAATGTCAGTTCACCTGATAAACCTTCGACGGAATAATCTTCTAGCGCCGATAGCTGGGTGATTTCAGGAATTAACAGGAATGAATCATAGCCAAGGGCAAAAAAGCGGCCCAGGTTGCCACCAGCAGCCGGGAACATGTTAACCACTTTCTGTTTATTGGAAGCCTGTTCATCGGTTTGTGGAATCATCCATGGCGCATCAATAAACTGAATGCCGTTAAGATCATTCTCACGTCGATTGCTGCCGTTATTTAAATTGGAAGTGGCATACACTGGTAGGTTATAGGCGTAATAATAATTGAGATAAGGCTTTATGATGCGTGCATCTTTAGCTTCGGCAATCATAAAAATAAAGTCTGCGGTGGTTGATATCTGAGCAGAAGACTCGATCGGAAGATTGAGCAGGTTTTGCAATTCACGCTTACGCTTTTCTGCCTGATCGGCGCCTAACATCTGCATCACTGCAACTTTAGGATCCGGTGTTTTGGTTAAATCAGCACTGCGTACAACTGTACCACCTAGACGTTGGAAATTATCACTGAAAGTTTCAACGGCTCTTTGACCTACAGTCTTATCCGCATTAATAACGAATGCTCTGGTTTGTCCTTTATCAATGGCAAAGCGAGCAATTTGTTCGGCCTCATCTTCAATCGGTAAGCCAAACTGGAACATACCGGCAGGAGTGTAGGCATTGTCCAGACGGTTTAGGACTAGAGTTGGGATTGGCAGTTGCTGGTATTGGGCAATGTCGTCTGCTTTATTCTTTAGCAATGGGCCAATTACAAATTCAATACCATCAGCAAGAGCCTGTTGATAAAGCAATTCCACCGGCTCACTGGCGGTATCATAAACGATTACTTCGGGCTTCTCGCTACCCATCATCTGAGTGTCATAAAATGATGTCATGAAGCCATCGAGTATTAGATTCCCTACGGTGGCAAGCCGGCCGCTGGTGGGCAGGAACAGCCCAATCTTTGTCGGAGCACCAATATCAACAATTACAGTGTCGCGTTGAACCTGGATGTCAATGTAATAAAGCGCCGGATGGTTTGGATACAGTATATTCCACTCCTGCATGGCAGTGGACAGGGCCGCTGGGTTATTGGCGAATTGTTGTTGAATAATTGCCATATCCAGCCAGCCAAGCTCATCATGCTCATTGGCGCGGTTGCGGGTTATTTCCAGAGCGCCTGTGGGCGAGGTCATAAGCTCTATCCAGATTTTACGCTCCTGTTCTTCACGCAAGTCCGGGTCAGTAAACAAATGCATGGCCTCAATACGGGTCATGGCTGCGTCAGCATGGCGTTGATTGGCGGCCAGGCTGTCCGCAAGCAGGCGATAATATTGTGATTGCCACTCTAGGCTATAGCTTTCTGGGTCACGAACTGTCTGTAGAGCACGGATAGAATCGAACGGTTGTTGTTGGATAAGAGCAACTTCACCAACCAATAAGTACCAGTCGGCACGTAACTCTAAAGGTAACTGGGTTGGGTAGAAACTATTTAAAACCTCATAAGCCTCAGCATACTGCTCCCTCTGCACATAGGCTTTTGCTGCTTGAAGCAGAAAAGGGGCTCTATCGGCTTCTTCCGCAGCTTCTGCCTGCTGCAAATAAAACTCTGCAGGCTGCATGTCATAGTCTGCAACAGCTGGCGAGTCAGACTTACGAGAACCAGTAGTTGTACAGGACGATATCATCAATACGCTGAAAAAGGCCGTGAATACTAATATGAGGTTCTTATGCATACGCTTTTTTGTCATAATTCCATACTCATCAAATAATTATCGGTATTTTAGGCGCTTAGGCGCAGCAAGGCAAAAAAGCTATGGCAGAATTCGCACAAAGTGATACAGCATCGGCACAATTAGGCA
>NZ_JABURJ010000137.1 GCF_014762745.1 Kangiella sp. | reverse complement strand
TACACCATAAAAGAAGCTCGAACCACCAGGTTGTCCGGAATTCCAACTTCTACTTCATCATCTATATTGGCATTGATGTAATTTTTCAAGGGGGTAACGAACACCTTATGCGAAAACGCCTTGCTGACAATACCGCTGCCACACACCGTATTCACCTGGCAGCTGGAACAGCCGGTTTTACTCTGTGTTTGCACCCAGACGGTGTCATTCTCTTTAGCCACCACGCGGCCAATTTCGGTCAACATATTGGTTTCTATCATAAGGAATCAGTCTTCAGACTTTGTTAAGCATTTTACTGGAATTTAACTGGAAAAGCAGTGAGCTTTTAGCAATGCATTCATTTAGAAACAACAAAGCCGAAGTGATACTTCGGCTTTGTTGGAAATAGGTTGGAGACTAAGTTAGAACTTTACTGACTTTCAGCCTGTTCCTGTTCAACTTTCAGAGGTGTTGGTTGCTGTGTTTCAGATTGCTCGGCCATCATAGGCACACTCACTGGAATCACTTTCTGGTTACTGACCACCTGAACACTTGGCAACAGGCTCGATTGTGATAGTGACTCATGCTTCAAGAACATATCATGGATAGTCTGTAATTCCTGGCGCTCTACTCTGCTTAAAGTAGCAGGATCAACCGATGTTGCAGGGGTGTCGATACTGGCTACAGTAGCAACGGGTGATGCAGTAGCATCAACGGAAGCCTGATTACCTACATTAAACAATACCACTAAAGCAACTGAGGCCGCCATGGCATAGCCTGCGATCTGTTTGAATGGCTTGGTCGGGAAATGGATGACGTTAGACTTTGGCTGCTCAGGGCTTGCTGAATGGGCTGGTTCATTGGCAATCTGTTCATTAATACGAGCGGAGATGTCTAAATCCAAGTGTTGGACTTCATCACGCATGACCTGACCGATTAAATGGTATCGGCTCCATAATTGCATTTCTTCAGATTCAATAGCGAAGCTGCTTTCAGATGCAAAAGCATTAAGCTCATTATCCACACACGCGGATACATCTTGCTTATCTATGCGTCCAGCCACGCCTTTACCTAAATCATTTTTGTCCAACATTAAATCCAACCTCTATTTCCAACCACAAGCCTAAAATGCCGCTTAAACCTACCAAGTCGACATAACCCGGGACTTAACCATCCGTGCGTCAAATTGTCTGATTAACTTGGGCTGGAATGCTTAAACTAACGAAAATGCATCAAACCCTGTCTTCAAGACATCAAGCATTAACCCTAATTGCTTGATTTTAAATAAAATTTTGATTTGAGTCTTGGTTCAGCAACGATTAAGAAAGCTTTGTTTAGCTCAAATCTTATACACATTGACTAGACCCTGTGTAAAAAGTTCAGCAGAAATGTAAAAAAGTTTGTATTTCTACTGTTAACCTCATCCTGCTAAGAACGCCAACCCTGTTCCAAAAGTGGTGCAATTTTTTGATCAATTGCATCACGTGCCCGGAAAATCCGCGATCTGACGGTACCTACCGGACAATCCATTACCTCGGCAATCTCTTCGTAACTCAGGCCGTCCATTTCCCGTAAGGTGATGGCCGTTTTCAGATCTTCGGGCAATTCATCAATAGTCTTAAAAATAATAGTCCTGATTTCGTCGCGAAACATGATTCGCTCAGGACTTCCGGTGTCGCGCAAGGCATCACCGCCTTCATACTGCTCTGCTTCTACTGAGTCGATATCACTGCCCGGAGGTCTGCGCCCCTGAGATACCAGATAGTTTTTCGCGGTGTTAATCGCAATCCGATATAGCCAGGTATAAAAAGCACTATCACCACGAAAACCCGGCAAGGCTCGGTAAGCTTTAATAAAAGCTTCCTGAGAAATATCCGCTACCTCATGACTGTCTCTGACATAACGAGATATTAAATTCATGATTTTATGCTGGTATTTTTTGACCAACATATCGAAAGCGCGCTTATCGCCTTCCTGAACACGTTTTACTAACTCTGAGTCTAAATCAGCCCCAGACATATAATCCCCTTTTAATTGTTATCTTCTTTACGAAGTCGCTTGCAGGGCAAACATTCATTGATCCGGGTCATTCAACCCTTCGCTAACCAGCAAAAAAACTAACTGGCTGTCGTGCGGTTATGATAAAGTCCGCCAATATTAAACGGTATTCTGCTAGGAAAAAACTAAAGTTTCCAGTGACTTTCTAACAGATAGCGACAAACACAGACTCGCTTAAGGGTACAAAAGTTCCCAACTTTTTATCATGGATATCATGAAAAACACAACTAATCCTACTCAGCACACCACCGATGTGCTGGTTATTGGTAGCGGCGCAGCCGGTTTGTCAGTAGCTTTGCGGCTGGCTCATTTAGGTAAAATTACCGTGCTGAGCAAGGCTGAAGTGACTGAAGGATCGACCTTTTATGCCCAGGGCGGCATTGCTGCGGTGCTTGATGAAAGCGACAGCGTTGATTCTCATGTAGAGGATACTTTGATAGCTGGCGCCGGCCTGTGCGATGAAAAAGCCGTTCGCTTTACCGTAGAACACTCGCGCGAAGCTATTGAGTGGCTGATTGAGCGTGGGGTCATGTTCAGCAAGGAAGATGAAGCCTTCCACCTGACTCGTGAAGGTGGCCACAGTAAACGCCGTATCATCCATTCCGATGACGCTACTGGTAAAGCGGTTTCCACTACGCTGGTATCAGCCGTTCTCAATGAACCCAACATCAATATTCTCGAGCACTATATTGCTGTTGATTTGATTACTGGCAATAAGCTCGGTAATGATGATAATCGCTGTCATGGTGCATATGTGCTGAATCTGAAAGAAGATCGCGTTGAAACCATCAGCGCACGCTTTGTAGTGTTGGCTACAGGTGGCGCCAGCAAAGTTTATCTTTATACTTCAAATCCAGATGTAGCCAGCGGTGATGGCATTGCCATGGCCTGGCGCGCGGGCTGTAGCGTGGCTAACCTCGAATTTAATCAGTTCCATCCAACCTGCCTCTATCATCCGCAGGCGCGCAGTTTCCTAATCAGCGAAGCCTTGCGTGGTGAAGGCGCGGTACTGCTACGCCCCAATGGCGAGCGCTTCATGCCAGAATATGATGAGCGCGCAGAACTGGCACCTCGCGATATTGTCGCGCGCACCATTGATCATGAAATCAAAAAGCATGGTATCGAATGCGTCTATCTCGATATTTCGCACAAAGACGAAGACTTTATCAAAAGCCACTTCCCGACCATTTATTCGCGCTGTCTGGAGTTTGGATTAGATATTACTAAAGATGCCATTCCGGTAGTTCCTGCTGCCCACTACACCTGCGGCGGTGTCAAGGTGGATCTTAATAGCCGCACCGACGTGGACGGCTTATATGCTGTTGGAGAAGTAGCCTGCACCGGCCTGCATGGCGCCAATCGCATGGCCAGTAACTCCTTGCTGGAATGCCTGGTTTTTGCTCAGGCAGCAGCCAATGACATCGAAGCACAATGGGACCCTACTCAATCTCCCCTTCAGTTGCCACCATGGGATGAAAGCCAGGTAACAGACTCTGATGAAGAAGTAGTGCTCAGCCATAACTGGCACGAACTGCGTCAATTGATGTGGGACTATGTGGGCATTGTACGCACCGATAAACGCCTGCAAAGAGCGCTTAGACGCATCGAGTTATTGAAACAGGAAATCCACGAATACTACAGCAACTTCAAGGTCAGCAACGACCTGATCGAGCTGAGAAACCTGGTCGTCGTCGCCGAGCTTATTGTCCGCTGCGCCATGCAACGCAAAGAAAGTCGCGGCCTGCATTATACGCTAGATTACCCAGAACTTGCTGACAAAGCTGTGGACTCCAACCTGAAGCCATCGTCAAACTAGTCCTGACTGATAGCACTGACATCCTCTTTTCGATAAAACCGTAATACCCGAGACAGATGCCGAAAATCTGTCTCGCTTACGGCATCACGACAAATGAGTAGTTGTTTTTTCTGTGGAGTAAATCTATTCATGAGCGGTTGCTCTACATCGTCTTGCTCCAGTTTATAATTCAACCGAATCCACCAGGGCCAAAGCACGTTATTATCGGACAACTCAATTGGGAGCTTGCTGGTGTCAGCGCCATCTTGAAGTACCAGATACCAACAGCCATCAACAAATTGAAGCTGTTTTATTCCTCGGTTCAGTCGATAAAAACTTCTGAGTTGCCAGAAAGCAAAAGGAACCATGACAACTACCAGTAATGGTATAAGTATCAGGCTGGTCGACAAGGAATAGTGGCTAGTAACGAACAGAACAAAACTTGTCGTTAGCAAGATCCAAAGTGCCATAAACACTCGAGGTAGTATTCTTGAAGGCTGTATGTCGATAAACAGATTCATGTCACTCCCTGACTCTGATTAGGTTAGAGCAAACCGCGATTACTGAATTTTCTTGTTAATAAACTCTCGAATCGCAGCAACAAAACCCTCAAATTCAGGTTTAGGCGTTTCATAGCCCATAATCCAGGCATAGAGATCCGGGTCATCCTGCTCCAGAAATTTAGCGTATTCCGCAGCTTTGCCCTCATCAAACTGACAGACTTCCTCTTCCAGATAAGGGATCAGCACCACATCCAGTTCCAACATGCCTCGGCGACTGGCCCAATGTAATTTCTTTAACTGTTCTTCAGTCATTGTATCTAACCTAAAATTGTTTCGCGGAATTATAACGGTAACGGTGCAAAACCGCTAAGAATCAGAGTAAAATTATCACCGTTATGAAGCAAAATAAGCATTCAACTATGAATTTTACTAATCAAGACGCAATGCAACACATTACACAACTTCAAAATATTGCTTGCGAGCTCGGCCATTACGGCATTATCCGAGTCAGTGGCGAAGAAGCAAAAAAGTTTCTGCAGGGCCAGTTGACTTGCGACATGGAAAAAGTCAGCAATCAGCAGGCTACTCTTGGCGGTTTCTGTAATGTTCAGGGACGCCTGCATGGAATCTTTTTTACCATCAAATATGATGATGACTATTTACTGTTAATCCCAAAGGAAGGACTGGAGCATCTACTCAATAAACTTAAGATGTACGCGGTCTTTTTCAAAGTTGAGCTAACGGATGCCAGTCTCGATTTTCAGATATGGGGCCACACTCAAAAAGGTGCGACCACCAACTTTGCCGAAGACATGAGTCTGGTCGTCACTCAGGCCGATGGCGTCACCGAAGTTCACCTAAACAGCCTGTTCAATGCCTCTTTCATGATTGCTGAAAAAGAACATGGCAGCGCCATCATCAAGGCTTTAGAAGGCACAACACTGGCTGATGTAAACGCCTGGGACTATATCGAAATCCAGGCCCATATCCCTTTAGTTTACGAGCAAACTATTGAAGAGTTGTTACCGCATTTTGTTGGACTGCATCAAGTTGGTGGCGTCAGCTTTGATAAAGGATGTTACACAGGACAGGAAATTGTTGCCCGCATGCATTACCGCGGCAAGCTCAAAACCCACGCCCTGCTCGCCTATTCAAAAGATACGGCGACATTAACACCCGGGGATAAGGTGAATAATGAAGATGACAAGGCCGTTGGTGACGTTATTCGCTCAACAGTATTTGATGGCAAAACCTATGCTTTAATCAGCCTTGCGGATAAAGCTTTAGAAAGCCAGCTCAGTATCAATAGTGCTGAGTTTGAAATACTGGATTAAATATTTCTAGATAATCCCTACTAAAGAAAAAAGCCCTTAACGAATTAAGGGCTCTTCTTTACTGATTCAGGTTAAGTGAATTAAGCCTGAGACTTTTTCTGCTCTTCAATCCAGCGATTGATTTTATCTTCCAGAATATTCAGCGGAATCGCACCATCTTTTAGTACTTCATGGTGGAACTCGCGAATATCAAACTTGTCGCCAAGTTCTTTTTCAGCCAGCGTGCGTAACTCGCGGATTTTGAGCTGACCTATCTTGTAGGCTAGTGCCTGACTTGGAATGGCCATGAAACGCTCAGCTTCCGAAACCATGCGCGCTTCAGCGGCTGGTGAGTTGGCTTCCATATAGGCCAGGACCTCTTCGCGACTCCAGCCTTTGGCATGCAAACCGGTATCAGTGACCAGACGAATAGCGCGCCACAGTTCAGCACTTAAAGCACCAAAATATTGGTAAGGGTCGGTATACACACCCATTTCCTTACCCAGCGACTCTGCATATAAGCCCCAGCCCTCAGTGTAGGCAGTGGTACCACCAAAGCGTCTGAAGTTAGGCACATCTTTTAGCTCAATTTGAGTTGAACGCTGGAAGTGATGACCAGGAACTGCTTCATGTAAGTACAAGGATTCAACGGTCCAGGTTGGACGAGCTGATAAGTCGTAAGTATTAACGTAGAAGATACCCGGGCGTGAACCATCTGGTGATGGACTCTGATAGGATGCTGCTGACGAAGACTGTTCACGATATGCCTCTACTGCACGAATCTCAAACTCAGCTTTTGGAATGACCTTAAACAAGTCAGGAGCCGTTTTATCAAGCTTCCCTCTTAGATTCTCATAGGCCTGCAACATATCCTCTTTAGTATCGAACTGGAACTGTGGATCGGTCTTTGTAAACTCGAAGAATTCTTTTAAAGTTCCTTCAAAGCCTACCTGCTTCATCACACCTTTCATCTCATCGTGTAAACGCGCCACTTCATCCAGGCCAATCTGGTGAATCTGCTCAGGTGTTAAATCAGTGCTGGTCGTTTCTTTAACTTTAAAGGCATACCATTCTTTACCGTTGGGTAGAGCGACCATGCCAGAAGTCTCACGTGCTGCAGGAATATACTCTTTCTCGATAAAATCATGCATCTTTTGGTAGGTCGGAACAACCCAGCCTTTGATAGCTTTGACATACTCCTGAGTTAAGCGCTTTCTGTCTTCCTCAGAGAATGACTCGGGCATATTTTTAATTGGGCCATAAAAAAGGCTAGTCTCAACATCATCAACAATATGCGCTTTAAGCTGTGGCAATACCTTAACCATCAAAGCTTTTGGCTGAACAACGCCCTGCTCCATGCCTTCACGCATGTTGCCAATAATAACGTCAACACCACCCGCAGCCTGCTCAAGACGACTCAGCCAGTTTTCGTAATCTTTTACCGTTTTAAAGGGTTGCGCGCTATTGCCTGAACCTAGCATCGCGATGAAGTTAAATGGATTATAAAACTGCTGGATAGGTTGTAGATGATCAGGGAATTTAGCGCCTTCAATTTCAGCTTCTCGCTCACCTTTAAAAATTTTGAAACTCAGTAAGTCCTGCCCTTTCAACTTAGAAGAATCAACCGTGTTAATTTTTTCTAAAAATTCTTTACTGAAAGCTAACTGTTTTGCTAGGCCTTCTTCAGTGCCCCAGTCTCCTAACTGATCATTGAAGCGATTGTCGCCCATGAAAGTAGCCATTAAAGGATTCATTTCAAGGCTACGTTCCCAATGCTCAGCATAGATCGCTGCTGCTTTTTCAGCTTCAGTTTGCTGCTGCGCTGCCACAGCTTCATCGCTACTTAGGAAGCTAACAGAGGATGGACTTGCCACAGCAGTTACGCTGGAAACGGCCATGGCGATTGAAAAGGATAAAGCGGTTACTTTGTGGATTCTTAAACGACTCATTGAATACTCCCACTGGTTTTAGTGTTTTTAAAGTGAAATCACTATAACCGTGAGAAAATTACAACTCAAAAGTAACTGGTAACAAAGTGTAAATTATATGAAGTAAAGCGCTGTTCAGGACTTATCCCTGGTCTTCCTCATGGCATCTATTTTGCCAATTTTTTCTAAAAAAGCATCTTTATCTAGTTGATTTTTATAGTCTAAATCGAACCTGCTGTGAAAATAGATACTCAAAGTTACCTTCTCGTCGGTAAGCTCAATGTCATAGCCATCAAAGCCCGAAGTCGCGTAAATACCCTTAAAGTAGTGGCGATTGCCACGCTGCTCACCTTTCTCAGCAATGATCTGAAATACACGTAAAGCCTGACGAATATCGATATCTGTGGACATAATTATTTGGCTTGATGATTTTAAATCATCATAAAGGAAGTAGCGTGAATTCTAAATATCAAGTCTACATATTTCATTCCGTCATTCACCACAGGCACTTCCTTCGGTCGCCCGCGAAGGCGGGTGACCAAAGGGAATGCCCTCGGGTAAATCCATGATGTTTTAATCATTCCTACCCTGATTGTTTCGCCTCTCAGCGAGTTACTTTTACGGAATACATCCCTGTATTCCGCTGAAGCCAGCGTCATTTCACTCCGCTGTTCAAATTTGTTCCAGACAAATTTGTCTTGCTCTAAGTAACCACAAAATCGTCAGGAACGATTTTGAATAGCGAAGCTAGCCCGAAGGGTGAAGTACAGGATGTACTTCATAAAAGAAGACACCCCGATATTGAGGCCACGCTTCGCGTGACTCCCTGCGCCACTCCCAAAATACTTAACACACCAGAATTTACATCACATCCTTGTGCTGAAAATTCTTATCAAAATCATCTCCCTAAAGGGATTCCCTGTGGTCACACATTTTGATTGTTATATTTTGTACGTAGCTTAGCTCAATATAAGGGGATTATTGGTGCTACCTTCAACTCAAAAGCTGTAAATAAACGCAGGATTTTTCACCAGCACTGCTCCTGCTGTGCTGGCATTTCCGCCATCCCTGGCGGTCATCCAACATTCCGTAATTGAGATATTAAAAATTAGGATTTTTTGTCTAAGACGAGGCTTTAAGCAATTTATCTCGCGGAGTTTACTAAAAGTAAATGAGCAAGATAAATTGCTTTATAACGAAGTATTAGGCAAAAAAGACAATTTTTATTCGGGGCGCATGTGCGGGAATAAAAGAACATCTCGAATGCTTAAGCTATCCGTCAGTAACATCACCAGACGGTCAATACCAATACCTTCACCCGCTGTTGGTGGCAGACCATATTCCAATGCACGAATATAGTCAGCATCATAATGCATAGCTTCGTCGTCACCGGCATCTTTTGCTTCTACCTGCTCTTTAAAGCGCTGCGCCTGATCTTCTGCGTCATTAAGCTCCGAGAAACCATTGGCTAACTCACGACCACCGGCGAAGAATTCAAAACGGTCGGTGATGAATGGATCTTCGTCATTACGACGCGCTAATGGTGATACTTCTGCTGGATAAGCAGTAATAAAGGTTGGTTGAATCAATTTATGTTCAGCTACTTCTTCAAAGATTTCAATTTGAACACGGCCAAGTCCCCATGAATCTTCCAGCTTTAGTTTCAAGCGTTTGGCTACTTCGCGCGCCTTGTCCATATCAGTCAACTGCTCAAGAGTGATCTCTGGCTGATATTTCATGATAGCTTCTAGCACGGTCATGCGCTCGAACGGCTTACCAAAGTTATAAGTTTCGCCACCGCTTTCAAACACGGTTTTGCCCAAGACAGTTTCCACGGTGTAACGCAACATAGCTTCTGTCAGATCCATCAGGTCATTGTAGTCTGCGTAGGCCCAGTAGAACTCAAGCATGGTGAACTCTGGGTTATGGCGTGTGGAAAGACCTTCGTTACGGAAATTACGGTTAATCTCAAAGACTTTTTCCAGACCACCCACAACTAAACGCTTTAAATACAACTCTGGCGCAATACGCAAATATAGCGGCATGTCTAAGGCATTGTGATGAGTCTCGAAAGGACGCGCTGAAGCTCCGCCCGGAATGACGTGCATCATCGGTGTTTCCACTTCGAGGAAATCGCGTGACTCAAGAAAGTCACGAATCGCTTTTACCACTCTTGAACGAATGATAAAAGTTTCGCGCGATTGCTGATTAACAATTAAATCAACATAACGCTGACGATAACGTGTTTCCTGATCAGACAGCCCACTCCACTTGTCAGGCAGTGGGCGCAATGATTTAGTCAACAGGCGAATACTGGATGCTTTAACAGATAACTCGCCTTTGTTGGTTTTAAAAACAGTACCCTCAATACCCACGATATCGCCAATATCCCAGGTTTTAAAATCCTCATAGACTTCATCGCCTACAGCATCTTTACGAACGTAAGACTGAATGCGGCCTGACATATCCTGAATGGTAATAAAGCTTGCTTTACCCATGTTGCGGAACAACATGATACGGCCAGCAACCTTAACCTTCTTACCCAATTCTTCAAGCTCAGACTTTTCCTTATCACCATACTCAGTGGCAATTTCTTCAGCTAAAGAATCACGACGAAAGTCGTTCGGGAAGGCAATCCCCTGTTTTCGTTTATCTGCCAACTTCTGCTTACGTAAAGTAATCTGCTCGTTGACATCAACTACTGGGGTTTCTTGATTGCTCATTTTCGTTTATTACCTCAATTTACCGTTAAATTTACCATTACAAAAAATACGTTATTGCTATCAGTTACTACTATTAAATTGTTGCTGTGATAAAAATGTCAAAACACTTTCAATTTGTCCAAGTATTACCTTGGTGAAGCAAGCCTCGAAGTTGCGTTGCTCCTTCGAGGCTACAAACTATTATTGCGCAAGCGCCGATCGCTCCAGCACCATAATCTTCTTTAGTAGGGACAACTCATGAGTTGTCCGTACAGCCAACTCTTCAAGCACCTTCAGCGTTTTTGCTAAGTAAGTGCGCGGCAAAACTTTTTAGCGAGGGCCGGAGCCTACTTTCACCTCTTTAGAGCGTTTGTGGGCAGCAGATACAAGGCAAAACTTTTTGCAGAGGATAGGAGCTTACAAAAGTAAGTGACTATTCCTGCATAAAAGTTTTAACACAGTAGCTGCAAAGCACAAGCGGTCTAAACGCCGGCTTTCAATGAGGCTTCGATAAAACTATCCAAATCCCCATCCAAAACAGCCTGGGTATTACTCGACTCATGTCCTGTGCGCAAATCTTTAATCCGCGACTGATCCAATACATAGGATCGAATCTGACTACCCCAGCCAATATCTGATTTGGTATCTTCCAGCGCCTGCTGCTCTTCTCGCTGTTTTTGCATCTCAAGCTCATACAGCTTGGCTTTCATCATGCTCATCGCCTGAGCACGGTTTTTATGCTGCGAGCGGTCATTCTGACATTGCACCACAATTCCGGTTGGAATGTGCGTTAAGCGGATCGCAGAATCTGTCTTATTAACGTGCTGACCACCGGCTCCACTGGCACGATAGGTATCGACCCGTAAGTCCGCCGGATTGACCTCGATATCAATATCGTCATCGACTTCGGGATAGACAAATACTGATGCAAAGGAAGTATGGCGACGATTACCTGAGTCAAAGGGTGACTTTCGCACCAATCGGTGAACACCTGTTTCCGTTCTCAACCAGCCATAAGCATATTCGCCTTCAATTCTGATAGTAGCGCTTTTAATACCTGCCACATCGCCATCAGACTCTTCAGTCACTTCGGCTTTGAAGCCTCTGCTTTCACACCAGCGCAGGTACATTCTAAGTAACATACTGGCCCAATCCTGCGCTTCGGTTCCGCCCGAGCCTGCCTGAATATCGAGATAGGCATTATTCTCATCCATCTCGCCTGAGAACATACGGCGGAACTCTAGCTTTTCGAGACTGGCATTTAATTGTCTGACTTCGTTTTCAATCTCGCCAACGCTTTCGGCATCGTCTTCTTCCACCGAGAGCTCTAATAATTCCTGATTATCTTCGATACCTGCTTCCAGGTTCTTGATGGTGTTAACTACGGCTTCCAGTTTGGCTCTCTCCTGGCCAAGAGATTGTGCTCTTTCCTGATCATTCCAGACATCCGGCTGCTCAAGCTCTCGCTCGACTTCTACCAGCCGCTCTTGTTTGCTATCAAAGTCAAAGATACCCCCTAAGCGTAGTGACACGCTCAGACATATCTTTCAATTGTTCTCGGATTGGGTTTACTTCCAACATATTCGGTCTATTACTTATAATTGATGAGTTTGCGCAAGACGCAGCAGGTCTGCAAAAGGGCCATATTTTAACCAATCTGATGGGCACTGCATACCCAAAATATGGTTACTAGGCCCTTTTCTTATGGCTTTAGGCTGATTCTATCGTCTGATCAGCGCCGCTTGGGTGTCCAGGCCCAGATCATGGTGCATTCGATGGGCTCCTTATTCTCCTCATCCATAACGCTAACGGCCACTTTTACCTCACCTTTTTCTTCGCTCAGAATTGACTGGCGCTGCTGTTCGCTCAGGTGAGCCGTAGCAGTCAGGCTTCCAACAGCCCTTTTCAGGAAGTCTACCTTGAGCGTTTTAATGACCAGGTATTTATCATCTGGAACATTCATTCCTACCACCATACCAGTCGCTGTTTCTGCAATGAGAGCCATGGCCGCCGCATGAACTGTCCCGATATGATTCTGCACTTTCTTACGGTTCTGAATCCTAAAGATCGATTCTTCCTTTGTCAGTTTCAACACTTCAATTTTGGCCGTTCCCACCAGTTTTACAGTTTTTCTAATCACAAAATTGAGTAGGAAACCACGAACAAACTTTGGATATGACTGGATCGTATTAACAACTTTAGCCAGACGGTTATCCACCAATGCTTTACTGGACGTGAGAGAGTCATTCATATTAATGCCTTCATGGGCTTGAAGCCGATTTGTAAACAGATATTACAAATCATATCCTCTTCAATAATTTAGTGCTAATGTTCTTAGCTCGAGAGGAAAGATTTAGGAAAATAATATGAGCAAAATAACCTTAGTAAGCATCAGTTTGGCTTTGGCATTATATGGCTGTAACGACAACCAGGAGCAAGCCACTCCTACAGCTAATTCGACAGCTGCAGAAGTGACGCAAACCCAGTCAAAGCAGGGAATGACCGCAGAAGAAGCATCAAAAAAGCTCAACGAACTATTTGAACAGCAATTTCAGGCAAGCCTGGCGCTCAACCCTATTCAGGCAACGGCTATTGGCATACCCGGATACAACGATAAACTTCCAAACTTCTTATCACCAGAGTTTCGCAAGAAAAGTCACGATTTTACCGTTGAATGGCTAGACAAAGTCAAACAGATTGATCGCAGCCTGTTATCTGGTCAAGACCGTCTGAGCTATGACATTTTCGTTTATCAGTCCGAACATAGTCTGAAAGGTGAGCAATTCCCCGGCCATTTAATTCCAATCAATCAGTCCAACAACATTGCCAACTTTTTTGCCCAGCTGGGCTCAGGCCAGAGTTTCCAACCCTTTAAAACCGTTGAAGATTATGAGAATTGGTTGAAACGAGTTGATGGTGGAGTAGCCATTATGGAACAGGCTATTGTTAACATGAACCAGGGTATCGAGCAGAAAGTTGTCCAGCCCAAAGCTTTAATGGAAAAAGTGATACCACAGTTGGCGGCACATGTGGTTGAAGACCCAACGCAAAGTATTTTCTATACGCCAATCACTAACATGCCTGAAGACTTTTCCGAGGAAGATAAGAAGCATCTAGAGGAAGCATATCGTACAGCCATTGTTGAAAAACTAGTTCCTGCCTACAAAGAACTGCATGACTACATTAAAGATGATTACATGCAGTACGCACGCGACAGCTTTGGTTTAAGTGAACAGCCTAATGGTGAAGCCTGGTATAACTATCAGTTAAAAACTTACACCACAACTGATCTGACTGCTGAAGAAATTCATCAGTTTGGTTTGGATGAAGTCGCTCGCATTCGTGCAGAGATGGAAGAAGTGATGGAGCAGGAAGGTTTTGAGGGTACGTTGGAAGAATGGTTCAAGTATGTACAAACCAACCCGGAGTTCTATTACGACAACGAAGAAGACTTGTTGCAGGGCTATCGTGACTTACAAGCCAAGGTTAATGAATTATTGCCGAGCATGTTCGATATTGCACCTAAAACAGATTACGAAGTTCGTGCAGTCGAAGCCTTCCGTGCCGAGTCCGCAGCTGGAGCTTCTTATATGGCAGGTTCGCCAGATGGCTCACGCCCAGGTATTTTCTATGTCAATACATTCAACCTAAAAGGTCAGCCTAAGTTTGGTATGGAAACCTTATCCATTCATGAAGCAGCGCCAGGTCACCACTTCCAGATTTCATTGCAACAGGAAATTGAAGGCTTACCCATGTTTCGTCGTTTTGGTGGCTTGAGTGTCTTTAGCGAAGGCTGGGCACTGTATGCTGAATCAATCGGCAAAGAAATGGGTATGTTCACCGACCCGATGCAATATTATGGTCGCTTAAGTGACGAGATGTTGCGTGCCATGCGCCTGGTGGTAGATACCGGACTGCATGCAAAAGGCTGGTCGCGCCAGGATGCGATTGATTACATGATGGCAAACTCGTCAATGGCTGATACCGATGTAGTGTCCGAAGTTGAGCGTTATATTGCATGGCCAGGCCAGGCAGTTTCTTACAAAGTCGGTCAGCGCGTCATCAGCAACCTAAGAGCCGAAGCTGAAGAAAAACTTGGCGACAAGTTTGACATTAAAGCTTTCCATCGTGAAGTATTAGTCGATGGTGCGGTGCCAATGCCGGTGCTGGAGACTAAAATCCGCGAATGGATAGATTCACAGTTAGACGAAGCGTGATAGAAAAGCCATACAAAAAAGGAGCTTCGGCTCCTTTTCTTTTTCATACTGTTACAGCTTCAAGTTTCTTTTTAGTACTCCGTACGCCACTTCATTTTGCCAGCGCCCATCGAAGTTAAAGTTTTCCTGAAAGTAACCCTCACGACGCATACCGATTTTTTCCATTAATTTCCAGGAGGCAATATTTCTAGGTTCACAATAAGCGACTAGTTTATGAAATGGCCAATCACGAGCAATTAACTTCAATAGAGCCTGTAAAGCTTCTGAGCCATAACCGTGTCCCTGAAAGTGGCGATTAAATTTATAACCGATTTCAATCTGTTGATGCTGCTTACTTTTGTAACGGAAGCCCACGTCACCAATCATTTTATTAGTCCTTTTAAGCACTACCGCAGCGCCCATCCATCGTCCTTCATCTCCCGTCCAATCACCTGCATGACTGTGGAACATTTCTCTGGCAGCTTTAGGATCACCAATCGGCCGAATGTATTTCATCACTTCCGGATCAAGCGCATATTCAAGATAGTCATCAACATCAGATTCGCTAAATGGTCGTATAATTAATCGTTCAGTTTCTATAGTGTTATTGTTCAACTCACAATTCCTCAAATCGATTGAGCATCGGAAAGTACAAGGCTGTTTTTATCGGTCTTTGTTCGATTCGACTGACCAGCTCTTTATATTGAGAAAGCTGTGGCGCATAACGCTCTCGCTCCGATGCAATGAAGTTTTCAATATCCAGGCCCTGATGATCACCGGTTTTGTAATCGACAATCCAGCGTACGCCTGCATCATCGACAAAACTGCGGTCAATAATAAAGTTTCTCACCACAGACCTGCCCTGCTCATCGTTTACCATGCCAGTAAGCTCCCACTCGCAGACAGCATTCTGGTGCGGTTTAAGCAGCCACTGCCCCCGAGAGTCTTGCATGGTGTTACGCAAGGCTTTTTTGGCCTTTTCAAAGGCCTGTTCAATATCTTTTTGTGATGACAACAACTCGGCCAACTGGGGCAATAAAGATTCAAACTGATTCTTCTCGAGTCGCTCAAAGCTTTGCCTTCCTAACCCAATCAACTCTAACTGCTTGTGTACAACCAGACCAACCACTCGCGCCACATCACTGGCCCAGTCAAAATCCAATGCTTCTCGCTCTATGACATCCTTATCCTGAGTACTGATCTGGTTATCAACCTCAGGTGGCTGCCATTGTTGTTTTAAGCGATACCAGCCATCGTAAAAGGTCGGAGCATCAATCTGTTCACTTAACTCACCCTGCTTACTGATGATCTCTTCGAACTTTCTATCAATGGTGTTTTCATAGTGCGGCAGTAAATAATACAGCAACGAGCGCTTATCAATAGAGCTGTAGGACCAGCCCTCTTTTGAACCTTTACCTGGTTCGCCACCACCCTTCTCTTCATCGTATTTCAGCTTTAATTCACAGCTAAGCAGCAGGCGTTTCTTGGCTCGTGTTGCAGCCACATACAGCAGACGGGCATCCTCAAAGGCAGCCTTTTTGCTTTGTATATCACGGGCCAGCTGATAAATCGGTTCCTGCCGTTCTGCTGCCTGAATCGGTGCCAACAAATAGCCTTGCTGGCCATGAGAAGTAAATTCTTCCCACAACAACAATTGATGACTATCGGCACGTTTTTGTCGCTGTAACGAGGGCAAGATAACCGTATCAAACTCGAGGCCTTTGGATTTATGCATGGTCATTATCTCGACCTGCGCCTTGTCCGCCTGTTGATTAGCGTATAATTCAGCTAACGCTGCCTGAATCCGCTCAAAAGTCAGTGGCCATTCGTCAGCCTCCAACTCAATCAGCAAATTAAATACTGCATACACATCTTCAAGTTCATCCTGACTTAATAAAACACTTGGTCCACCCAGAGCCAACCAGCAGGATTCCAATAACTGACTTAAGGGTTTGCGTCCTGCATTGGCTATAGCACTGCTCAATACAGCCCTTAGTCTACGTAAGGCTATTTTTGCTGGTTCAGTCAGTTCATCTACCGTTTCAAACTCTTCTAACAATTTCCAATAGTGATGATTAAATCGCTGTTGAAGATGGCTAAGCTCAGCCAAGGTCAACCCCATATAAGGGGATTTGAGCAAGGCTGTCCAGGCAATGCCATCTTGCGGTTGTAATAACAGGCGACACAGCATCATCAAATCAGTGACACAGCTTTTGTGCGAAAGGTACTCCATATCCTTGGCGTAATAACTGATACCGGATACGCGAAACTGCTGCATGATTTCCTGAGCGTGAGCACGGCCACGAACCAGCACGGCTATCGAACCTTTCGGATCCTGCTTCAGGATACGCTGCACACTTTGTGCGATATACTCGGCTTCGGTCCACCCAGGTTGATCAAAGTTTGTCAGGAAGTCCACAAAGTCCTGCTCGCCCTGCGGCTTCATGGCCTCTGCTGGACTGTAACTGACCGCACCTAACAGCACATCATCATGCTGAGGAAAAATAGCTTCAAAGCGTCGATTAACCCAGTTAATAATTGCTGGTGACGAACGGAAGTTGGCCGTTAACTGCAACGATGTTACCGGAAAGCCGTTAATGCCTTCCTGTTGAGTTTTAATAAAAAGACCCACATTCGCTTCACGGAATCGATAGATCGACTGCATAGGATCGCCGACCAGAAACAGGGTGCGGCCATCACCCGGTTGCCAACCTGCAATCAGTTTGCTCAGCAGTTGGTATTGAGTAAAGGAAGTGTCCTGAAACTCATCAACTAGCAGGTGTTTAATTTTATAATCGAGTTTCAGTGCCAGCTCGGATGGCTCATCAAAATAACCCAGAGCACGATCAGCAGCCAATGCAATTTCAATGAAATCTGCTTCAGCGTTTGACTGAAAATCGACGGTCAGTTCCACCGTAACCAGTCTTAGCAGATGTAACAGGGAATATAAAATCTGCTGCTGCTCTTCGCTGTAATCTGCACTCGGTAAGCTGCGGATATCGTTAAGAGTTTCAGCAAACTCAGGAACTTCGGACCACTGCTGGAACAACTCCTTCAGATCGGCTTTAATTTGCTTGCCCGTTTTCTTATCTTCGCCCTGCAGATCGCTATCAGCCAACAAGCCAATCTTTTTATTCAGTTGCTTCTTAAAGGTACCAGCCTTGACCAGACTGAATTCAGCAATCGCCTGCCATTCACGAATATGAGTAAAGTTAAACTCAGGCAACTGAGTAACATTCTTTAATGCTTCAAGCTCATGACCCGTCTCTAAAAAGCCGGCGGCAAAATGAATCGCTTGCAGGAAAGTACTGTGTTCCAGTTTGGCTTGAAACTGCTGTAGCGCCTCCAGTCGTAACTGAACAACCTGGTTAATACCATCTTGCAAAATCTCAATATCCAGCTCACCAGCACCCAATAAACGTAGCCACTGATCACGCTTGGCCAACATCTGAGCCAGCAGGCCGATCAACTTTTCCACCTGACTATCAAGGTGAGCCAATAGCTTTAAAATATGTGGCCCATAATCTTCGTCATCAAGATAATTAACGATAGTTTCAGCCGCTCGCTGATAGGATTCCGCAGCAAAATTAGTAATACCCAATGAGCCGCCAAGGTTACTCAGCAATGGCATTTGATTGGCAATCATACCCGACATGGCATCAAACGTCATGATACGAAGGCGATGACTGTTTTCCAGCAATCCCCAATGAAACTCGTCGTTACGCTGCAACACTTTACGCGCTAACCGCCAGGTAGTTTTATCATGTGGTGCATCCGGCTCAGGCTCATTGGCAGACAATAATGCATCAATCAACCTATGGCGCATTTCTGCAGCTGCTTTGCGGGTAAAGGTAATCGCAACAATTTCTTCCGGATTATCAACCGTGGTAAGCAGATTGAGAATACGCTGCGTTAACAGGCTAGTTTTACCGGCACCTGCAGGCGCCTGCACAATAAACGACTGACTAAAATCTATCGCCTGCTCACGAATCCCCTGATCCGGTGGCACCATAAAATTAGTCATGCTCACCTCCCTGCACTAATGCCTGAAAATCCTGCGAGCGTTGTGCCCAGCGACTAATGGCGGTGTAATCAGAAAAGTCTCCAGAGTATTCGGTCAAGTTTGCTTTACCTTCTTTAAAATCTTGCGCCAACTGTTCGAGCATCTCATGCCATTGTGCAACGGCCTGCTCAAAAGTCTCTCCATAAGGGTTGTACTGAATATCTTTTAACGCCTTTACGCCAGACAGCATTTCTTCTTCGTCAGTCATGCCAATATATTTACAGACTTTTAAATGCGCCTGCATAAAGAGTACACCAGCTACGTTTCCACCCAATTGCTGTTCGGATATGGCATACAGTAACAACTGAGGTTCGCCAATCGGATCACGAAACAAAGACATCAAAGAGGGTTGACCGGTTTTATAATCGATAATTAATAAGCGGCCATCATTTAACTGATCAATCCGATCGATTACCATACTAAAAGTCAGTCCGGCCAGCTGTAAAGTGCGCGCCACTTCGGTACCAATCACGGTAAAAGGTTCGCGCTCTTTATCGAGTGTCAAAGATTCTTCGATTAAGGTAAACAGTCGTAGCTTTTCAACCTGGTAGAAATTAGCATTATTGAGCAAATAAATACCACGTCTGGCTTCGTTCATCACAAACTCTAGTGTTTGATTGATTAAGTCAGCCTGCTCCTCAACTGCTAAATTTAGCAAAGTATGTTGAGTTTCGAGGCGTTGCCAAATTTTTTGCATGGCTCTATGGAACAGGTTGCCTCGATCCATAAAAGATATTCCAAGACTATCAACTTCAAACGGTTCCAACCCGAGTCGGTAACGCAAATAGGCATCAAAAGGTGAAGCCGCCTGCATTCTCAATAACCCGGTTCCACCTCTCACCTCATAAGATTGCTCAATCGGCTTGCCCATTTCATCATTGAAAAATTCCAGATCATCATTGATTGGCCAGTTATCAATAAACTCAGCGTTTTTACTCTGTAGCTCATACTGGCGCGGATGACTACCGGATTTTTGTAGCCATTTCTGTACCAGTGGGCTGATCATCTGCTCCTGATCGCCATCGTGTTCTGCAAAACTAATTACCAGTTCTGGATTGGCTCGTAAAGAATCAAGCAAGGATTGCGCATAGTCCAGCTCTCGCTGATGCGAAGAACCCGGTAGCTCATGCTTAAGTTGCAAGGCTTTTGACAGGAAAGGGTTAGGAACCGCTTTCTGAGGCAACGCCTGATCGGTTGCTCCGACCAGCCACACCGCATCGAACCTTAAACCAATCGCCTCCAGCAAACCAACAATCTGCAAAGGTGCCCGCGGTTGTTGCTGATGGAAACCCTGTTGTTCAAGGAAAGTTTTTAACAGGTTTAGAGCCTTGGCAAACGACAGGCGATCCGATGTAACTCGCTGTAAACTTTGTGACGACTTGATGGCTTCAATAAAGGTTTGCTGAACCTGATATTCACGACTGGACAAGGTGTTGTAACCGGTCCAGTGCAGCTTGGCGAGAAGCGCTAAAATAAGCTGCATGTTCGTGGTGTAATCATTGGCGGAAAGATCCGCTTCCTGCAGCCACTGACTCACCGTATTTAGCCAAGCGCATGTGACCTGATGATGACGTGTCAGCTTCAACAAATCATCTCGCGAATAAAAGGATTTATTCGATTTTCGTACCACCAGTTCAAGACGGGTAGCTTGCCAGTGTGCTTCCTGCTCCTTGTATAAATAGGGTGACAATAAAAGGTGCTGTAACTGTGCCTTACTGACAGTCCCCTGCAACGCAGACAACAAATCCATCACAACAGCAACCATTGGCTGTTGCAGCAAAGGTTCGTCAATCGAAAAATCATGTAATGGCTGTAGTATGTCTTTGCCCTGAATTAAACTTTGGCCGTAAAACTCGCGCTGGATTAATCGCTCGATATAAGAGCGCTGACTTTCCAAATCAGGAACGACAATTGCAATCTTTTGTTGCGGCTCCTCATCACTATGTTGCAACAACTTTTCTTTTGCCCAGCGCACAGCTGCCAGCAGTTCCTGCTTCGGTTCTGGCAAAGAATAAATGGTTACAGCATCCTCATTGATGGGAGCTTCAATTTGCCAATGATCAAGCTGCTTATGTTGCTCTAAGGCCTCAAGCAGTGCTTGCTGTTGCAGCGAAGGTTGCTGGAAGCCATAACTGATAATATTGTTCGGCAGTTGACCAATAAAGATATCCAGCTTTTCGAGCAAAAGATTAGACTGCTGATGAGCATCGACCCAACCTTTTTCATTGAGCAATTGTTGGTATTGATTAAACCAGGTTACAAAAGCCGTTTGATCCTGATCTCCGGGCAAATAATCCAACTCTTTAATTTGCCACTGCTGACAAATGCGCCAGGCGTCGTAAGATAGCTTCTGCGTCTGTCGACTATTGAGCAGTGATTGAGTCACCTCAGAATCTGCAACTATTTTTTGCCAAAGATACTGGCTTTGCACTGGTGTTAACCGTGATGGCAAAACCGAATCTTGCTGCACTATCTCCCAGCAATAATTAATAAAGGCCTGCCAGGGCATGACCTTTAAGCTCGGCCAGACTTCCAAGCCTTTCTGTAACTGAAACTCGGAATATTGCTCACGTATAAAACGCGACTGACGGCGACTCGCCGTAATAATAATAGTCTGCTCGGCGTCTACTGCTTCGAAGTGGAATCCTGTTTGCATAATATTCTTATTCTAATGTTTTGTTATTGGCAATTTACGATGAGGCGACCATGATGTTTTTTATCGATCAGCTCATCAAAATAAGGTGAGACATCTTCAAGCACGATTTCTTTACTGACGATTGTTTCAAAGTCCGGTAATGGTAACTCTTTACCAAACTGATGCCAGATTTTCGTGCGCAACGGCATAGGACAATTAGTCGAACTGATACCGAGCAAACTCACTCCGCGTAAAATAAAGGGAAAGACTTTTGCTTCCAAATCAGGACTTTGTGCCAAGCCGATTGACGCCACATTACCCCATAACTGCGTGTGGGCAATAATTTTACTTAAAGTTTTGCCACCAATGTTGTCGATTGCACCGCCGAACAAGGCTTTGCCCAATGGTTTATTGCTCATGCCAAGTTCTTCTTCACTGACCACCTGATTTGCACCTAACTCATATAAATAGTCATGCATACTTTTGCGGCTGGTCAGCGCAATCACTTCATAACCTAATTTACTGAGCAGATTTACTGCAATACTCCCCACTCCACCACTTGCCCCTGTAACCACGATAGGGCCCATTTCTGGCTTCTGATCATTGACCTGCATTCGATGAATGGCCAATGCAGCGGTAAACCCTGCTGTGCCGATAATCATCGCCTGGCGTGCATCATAGGCTTCAGGGATCTTAATCACCCATTCAGACTTCACTCGCGCGAATTGCGCCAGACCGCCATCAAACTGCTCGCCAATACCACAACCATTGACCAGCACTCGGTCGCCCTGGTTAAGGCTTGGATTATCCGAATGTTCGACCACACCGGCCAGGTCAATGCCCGCATTCAGCGGAAACTTTTTCATGATTTTTCCACGGCCTGATGCCGCCAGGGCATCTTTGTAATTGATGCTGGAATAATCGACGCGGATCAGCACATCACCAGCTGTCAATTCATCAGTTTCCATCTGCACCAATTGGTGAATAATTTTCGATTCTTTTTCTTCATTTTCAAGCTTCTTATTTTCAAAGACACGACAGGCAAGAAATGACACGGTGGCTCCTTATCGATTAGAGTTAGCAACAATATTGCGAAAAGTAATATTGATTCTGGGTTCGCTAACGGCGGGCTCTTTCGGCACCTGATGCGACCAGCATTTTTGCGTATTTCCACGCATGACCAATAGACTACCAGAAGTTAACGTCAGTTTGTGACGTAAATGCCGCTCCTTTTTATGTTTTAACTGAAAGTTACGCGGCGCGCCAAAGCTTAATGATGCAATGATTGGTTGAACGCCAAGTTCAGGCTCGTCGTCACTATGCCAGGCTACGCTGTCCCGCCCATCTCTATACAAATTAAGCAAGGCGCTATTAAAGTTACAGCGGCAAACCACTTCTATCCGCTGCTTTAACTTCAGCAGCTCGTCAGTCCAGGCTATTGGGTTATGTAGCACTCCTGAGTAGCTATAGCTGGCATTTTTATCGCCATACCATGCAGTCAATCTTGGCACTAGGCGCTCCACACCGGCAATGCGTATGGTTTCGGTCTGCCAATCTACGGTTTGCAGCAACTTATGCAGCAATCGGGAGGCTTCATCCTCAGCCACAAACTCAGGCCAATACTCCAGTTCAGCATCTTTGAGCTGAATTAATTCCGAAGTGTGTGACGTGAAAAGACTGGATTGTTGCATGGAAACCCACTATAAACTGTATATTTTTTAACCTGATTTACGTTAAAAAGTCCATTTCCCCTTGCTTTCAGGTGACTGCTAGCTAAACTAACGTGATCGTTTTATCACTGATACCAGTGATAAACACTATAAAACTATAAATCGTTCATTCAAGTTCAAATCCATTTTTATAGGAGTCCGCCGACAATGACGGCCGAAACAAACCCAATACCAAAAGATGAAAAAACCATATTAGGGCATCCTCGGGGCCTGGTAGTGCTGTTTTTCACAGAAATGTGGGAGCGCTTCTCTTACTACGGCATGCGCGCCCTTCTTATTATTTACTTAACCCAGCATTTCTTATTCTCAGACGAACGTTCTTCTGTTCTGTATGGTGCCTACACCGCTCTGGTTTACGTGATGACCATTATCGGTGGTTCATTAGCTGATAAATATTTAGGCGCAAGAAAAGCAGTAACCTTTGGTGCTATTTTACTTGTGCTTGGCCATACCGGTATGGCATTTGAAGGCAGTGGTTCCAAAGAAATCATGACCTACAATAATGCCGAGTATCAGTTAACTCTCGATGGCAGAGGCGGCGATGCAACACCAATCATCGTCTCTGAAAGCGGCCAATCACCAATTGTTTATGGCGAGAACCGTTCATTTACTATTGAGAATCCAGAAGCTGTTGGTCTGCCTGCATCTATTAGTGGTAGCGACTACGAAACTCGAATTGTCCACCAGCCTTTATATCTGAACATTCTTTATTTATCGCTAGCCTTAATTATTGCTGGTGTTGGCTTCCTGAAAGCCAATATCTCAACCATTGTGGGCTCGCTCTACGGCTTCGGTGATACGCGCCGTGATTCAGGCTTCACGCTGTTCTATATGGGTATTAATCTGGGTTCATTCTTGTCTTCAATAACCTGCGGTATCATCGGTATCGTCTGGGGTTGGGCTTACGGCTTCGGTCTTGCAGGCATTGGTATGCTACTGGGGTTAGTGACCTTCCTTTGGAAGCAAGATTGGCTGCAAGGCAAAGCTGATCCACCAAATCCTGCAAAGCTAAAAGAAAAAGCTTTCGCATTCGTTAACTTCGAGTGGATGTGCTACTTGATCGGTGTCGGCATCATTGCCTTGTCCATGTTCTTTGTTATGAACCCGGACATTATGGGTGGCATCCTGGGCCCAATCGGCTTGTTGATGTTTATCTACCTGATTGCTTATGCCTTGATTAAACTTAGTGGCGATGAGCAGAAACGTATGTTTGCGGCCATCTACTTCATCTTGGCGCAGATTCCATTCTGGGCATTGTTTGAGCAAGCAGGTTCATCGTTAAACCTTTTCACGGATCGCTTAGTTGATCGTGAACTATTAGGCTGGTCAGTACCTGCGCCAGTTTTCCAGGCACTTAATGCTTTCTTTATTTTCACCTTTGCACCACTTCTGGCATGGCTTTGGATATGGCTTGCAAAAAAGAAAATGAACCCATCAACGCCAGTTAAATTCGCCATGGGCGTATTCTTAGCGGGTGCCGGTTATCTTGTACTTGTACTGGGTATGAAAGCAACAGGAAGCGCGGGCATGACTGCGGTCATCTTTATCTTCCTTATCTACTTCATCCACACCATGGGTGAGTTAATGGTTTCTCCAGTGGGCTTATCCGCTGTGACCAAGTTAGCGCCAGTGCAGGCAGTGGGGATGAGTATGGGAGCCTGGTTCCTGTACAGCGGCCTATCAAACTTCCTGGCCGGTATCATTGCACGTACAACAGGTGCCGAAACAATTGGTGGTCAGTTAACTGACGTAGCCGCGGCTAAAGCTACCTACATCGATGTCTACTCGAATGTGGGCTATGTGGCGATTGGTATTGCAGTCTTTATGCTGCTTATATCGCCACTGATCAAGAAGCTGATGGCTGGTGCAGATTAATCAATCTTGCCAACTACAAAAAACCCGACTCAAATGTCGGGTTTTTATTGCTCAAGATTTTTACTTTGCCCGTTTGCAAGTAAAGTGTTCAGATTTATTGCCGAGAGTGCCGCTGATTTGAGCAGACTTTGCCGCTGACGTTCGAACGCCATGGATTGATATCCAAACCACCCCGACGTGTGTATCTCGCGTATACGGTCAATTCTAAAGGTTTGCAGTGGCTCATGATATCGGTGAAGACACGCTCGACGCACTGCTCATGAAACTCGTTATGATTGCGAAAGGAAATTAAATATTTGAGCAGCGATGCTTGATCAATTTTCGGGCCTTTATACTCAATTAAAATACTGGCCCAATCTGGTTGGGAGGTGATCAGGCAATTGCTTTTCAATAAATGGCTGTATAAAGACTCAGTAACCACTTCATTAGATTCAAGCGCCAATAACTCGGGCTGATACTGGTAACCATCAATTTCAATATCCAACTCATCCAGCAACACTCCTTGCCACTCTTTAACGGGTACCGCCTGATTATAATCTTCTACCTTAAACAGCTTTACCGAAACAGCTGTTTCTGCCGCTTTCGATAAATCATCGGTTAATGTTTTTTCAACCGATTGCCAGTCAGCAAAGCGAGTTTGGTTTAATGAGTTGAGATAGAGCTTGAAAGATTTCGACTCAATGATGTTGGTGCTGGCGCAATCAAATTCGAACACCGCAATGGCAACTTGCGGTTTACCCTTACTGTTGAGCCATGACAGCTCGTAAGCATTCCAGATATCAGTGCCGTGAAAAGGTAACTGCCCCTGAATATCAATCTCATCGCGCTTCAGCTGGCGCGCAACCGGAAACAACAGCTCAGGCTGATACTGCGACGGGTACTCAACCTGCTTACCTAATGGAATCTCTTGTGATGAAATTTCTTTTGATGAATCGTGATTTTGCATACTGATACTATAGGGCTACTGATGCTGATTTTTCATCTTGCGTCGGAAATAGACCGTAATTTCTTCACGGTCATGATACAGGTGCTTGGCCTGCCAGAAGTAATCAATATCGGCTTCTTCAAGTTCATCACAAATCATGCCAATACAATCATTCACTTCCTGAAAGCGTTTTTTCATGGGTAATTTCAAATTAAAAATAGCATGCTCGGTTTTACTTGCTACCAGCCATTTGGCCATCAGCTTGGCAACCAACGACGGCTTTTCCACCATATCACAGACCAGAATTTTAACCGGCTTTTCCGGCATCCAGGCCAGAGCATTTTCTTTAAGATGAATCACATGCTCGGTCTGCATCAGCTTCTTGTCCATGGCGCCATTATCAATCGCCGTTACCTGCAAACCATGCTGCACCAGCTGATAAGTCCAGCCACCGGGAGCTGCGCCCAGATCAACTGCGGTATGGCCCAAGCGCAAGACTGCTTTGCGCTGCTTGCCGGACATCAGAGTCTGGATCGCCTCTTCCAGTTTTAACGTTGAACGGCTTGGCGCATCCTTGGGGAACTTGAGGCGCAAAATACCGCCTTTCAGCTCAGAGGCGCGCCCAACAGGAGAAAATCCCACCAGACAGTGGTCAGTTGCCAAAAACAGCAGGTGTAATTGAAACTCACTGTCGTCATGGACCAATCCTTGCTTCTCGAGCGCAATGGTTACCGGTGTCGAAAACTTTTTACAGAACTTTGAAAGCTCACGTCCTTCATCGCTATCTAAATGCTCGACCAGCACTTTTTGCGCCATAGCCACTTCGCTGCATACTTCCAGAATTGGCGTAATCCGATCTTCAAGTGGCAATTCAACCAGCTCCGCTTTGGCCCAGAACCATTGACGCGCAAAAATCAGCTCATGAATATCCAGCTCTTCAAAAAATGCCTGTTCACTGGCCTCATCAAACAGGAAGAAACGCACATAACCCGAATTCGGCGACGTGTTGGCATAACCCGCCAAATCACAGGCATTGGCAAAAGACTGCACCTCAGCGGCACAGTCCGACTCAAAACCCGGACGACAAAAAAAGACAAAAGGCGTTTGATTCATGAAACCTGACTATTCACGGCGAAAATATGCGATTCATTCTATCACAGGCATACAATTACTAAATACATCTTCAGAGTAACTATTTGGTAGGTATGGATGGGGCTCCCTACAAACCTAGCCATATTCATAGTATCTTTTCGCCCCTCGGCGAGTTACTTTTACGGAATACATCCCTGTATTCCGCTGAAGCCAGCGTCGTTTCACTCCGCTGTTCAAATTTGTTCCGGACAAATTTGTCTTGTAATAAGTAACCACAAAATCGTCAGGAACGATTTTGAATAGCGAAGCTAGCCCGAAGGGTGAAGTACAGGATGTACTTCATAAAAGAAGACCACCCCGTGATTGAGGTTTCGCTTCGCTCAACTCCCTTCGTTTCCGCCAAGCCACTTAACGCACCGTAAAATACGTTCCATCCCTGGCCCGAATTTTACTATTCAAATCATCCAGGATTTGAATTGCTATGTCTTGGCTACTACTCAGCTCAATCAAAAGGGGCATTTTGCAAGTCTGAAGAATACTTACTAATACCTTTATGCCATGAGTTCTCGTTAAGAAATACCCTAAGTTAGATAAGAGCAAAATATATACATGTAGTTAGCTAATATTCTTAGCGACCTGTCAACCATTAGGGATTCCTCCCACATGGTGATAAAATCGCGCCATCTTGAACTGTGAACTCGACACCATGGCCCATTACACCAAATCAGACATCCCAGAACTGAAAAAAGACCTCTCTTTCAAGGAAACGCTGTGTGGCTTTCCTTTGGAGTTTAAAACCACCTGGGGGCTCTTCTCTCCGCGTAATATCGATGATGGCACTATCATGTTGCTCAAATACATGGATATTGAGCCTACGGACAATTGTCTGGATCTAGGCTGTGGTTACGGTGCGCTCGGCATTACTATGGCGAAAAAGGCACCTCAGGGCCAGACTCTGATGGTGGATAAAGATTTTGTGGCAGTAGATTATGCCAATAAGAATTGCCAATTGAATGGCGTTTCTAATGCAAGCGCACGCCTAAGCAATGGTTTCAGTGCTGTGTCAGAAAAACACTTTAACGTTATCTGCTCTAACATCCCGGCCAAAGTCGGCAATGAACTGCTTTATATCTTCCTACAGGATGCCTGGGATCGACTGGAACCCGGCGGCACTTTCTATGTTGTGACCATCACTGGATTGCGTGACTTTATGAAAAAGGCATTTAAGGAAATTTTCGGCAATTACAAAAAGCACAAACAAGGCCCCGCTTACACTGTCGCCAGCGCCACCAAGCAATAGCTTAAAAACCTCTGTAATCCCCTGTTTATATGAGATGTGACGCTTTGAGATAAATGAAGTGTCACATTGTCACGGCAGCGTCAAAATTCTGTAAACATTTTTTCACAAAATCTGTGGATAACTTTGGGGA
>NZ_JABURJ010000028.1 GCF_014762745.1 Kangiella sp. | reverse complement strand
CACATCCAGGCGTTTACTTTCAGGAATGATATAAGCAGGACGTAAGATGTCCTTAATATCAAAAGCTGCGCGTTCGCCATTATCAGCAAAAGCGTAACTCAAGAGCTCTTTCGCTAGCATGATGCCTTCAATATCATCACGATTTTCACCGACCACAGGATAGCGAGAATGGCGCGAGTCCTTAACGATTGGAATTATTTCATCCAGACTCATGTCTTCTTGAATGACGGCCATTTGCGAACGTGGAATCATGATGTCGCGCACTTGCATCTCTGCAACCTGCAACACCCCTTCCATCATGGATAGAGAATCGGGTTTGATCAGCTTATCGTCTTTCGCAGTTCTTAACAGATCCACCAACTGCTGACGATCTTGTGGTTCAGATGTGAAAATATCGGTTAATCGTTGAAGTAAGCTTCTCGACGGAGGTTTGTCGTCGCTCATAGCGTTTTATCTTGTCCTCATGTTGCCCAAAAATAATACGTGCCAGCGGAATTGCTAGTCACGCACCTGATAGGGATCATCAATCCCCAATTGCGCCAAAATGTCGACTTCCAGAGCCTCCATTTCCTGCGCCTCAAACTCTTTTATATGATCGTAACCTAGCAAATGCAAGCCCCCGTGAACCACCATATGTGCCCAGTGTGAACCGAGTGTTTTTTTCTGCTGGGCAGCTTCTTCTGCTACCACGTCTGCACAAATGACCAAATCGCCCAAAATGGATAGCTCCAGTCCTTCAATACCATCGGGCATTTCGAAGGGAAAGGACAACACATTGGTTGGTTTGTTCTTACCGCGGTAGTCATTATTCAGTGCCTGACTTTCTTCGGGTTCGACGATTCGTACCGTGATTTCAAAGGGCTGCGCCAAGTTTTTTTTACGGCCAAATTTTTCGGACTCTATGGCAAAAGCGGTAGCCAGCCATTGCTTAAAATCTTCTTCATCGGGAAGATTATCGGCATCGCAGGCGACCTGTAGATCCAGATTAAATAAAGGCGTTTCCATTTTAATTCTTAATCTTTACCGTCTGATGACTGTTGCCTATCCGCCTGCTTCTGTTCGGCTTTGGCGCGTCTGGCTTCTTCGCTGACATCGAAACTTTCATAGGCCTGCACTATACGTTGCACTACCGGATGGCGCACCACGTCTTTCGACTGGAAGAAGGTAAAGCTGATACCATCCACTTTTTGCAGAATATCAATGACGTGACGTAACCCTGAGCGCTGTCCACGGGGCAAGTCCACCTGAGTGATATCTCCGGTAATCACCGCTTTGGAATTAAAACCGATACGGGTCAGGAACATTTTCATCTGTTCCGGCGTGGTGTTCTGACTTTCGTCGAGAATAATAAAGGCATCATTCAGCGTACGACCACGCATATAGGCCAGTGGCGCCACTTCAATCACACTGCGCTCCATCAGTTTGGCCACTTTTTCAAAACCAAACATTTCATACAGCGCGTCGTAGAGTGGACGCAAATAAGGATCGACTTTCTGAGCCAGATCACCGGGCAGGAAGCCTAACCGTTCGCCAGCTTCTACCGCCGGGCGTGTTAACAGAATGCGACGAACCTGCTGTTTTTCCCAGGCATCCACAGCGCTGGCAACTGCCAGATAGGTTTTACCGGTACCGGCAGGGCCAATACCAAAACTGATGTCATGATGTTTGATGGCCTGAATATACTGCTTCTGATTTGGGCTACGCGGCTTAATCAACCCACGCTTGGTCATCAACTTGACGTCTTCGCCCTGTATTTTGTTGCCTTCCAGTGACTCTATATCAGCGGAAGCTTCCTGAATGGCCAAGTGTACGTCAGCACTATCAACACTGCGTTTTTTCTCGGTGTCTTTATAAACTGACTCGATTACCTGACGCGCGGCCACGACATGTACGCCTTCGCCAATCACATTAACCTGATTGCCGCGGATATTCACTTCAACGCCAAGGCGTCGTTCAATGTGTTTCAGATGTTCATCCAGGTAACCGCACAAGGCTGACAAGCGATTGTTGTCAGCGGGCAGTAATTCAAACGTTTGGTTGGTAAGCTGTGACAAGTACTATCCTTTGATTTGAAAAGCGTGGGGGGTTGCTGTTTTTTTGATGCAAAGAGGGCCGATTAATGAATCAGCCCGTCAGCAACAAAATCACCACGCAATGAATTAGGGAATGCATCAGTGATGGTCACTTCAGCAAATTTGCCGATAAGGCTATGCGGACCAACAAAGTTAACGATACGATTGTTTTCGGTGCGACCACGCAGCTCCATCGGATCTTTCTTCGATGGGCCCTCAACCAACACTTTCTGAGTTGTGCCAATCATATTGCGACTGATTGAAAAAGCCTGCTGATTGATGCGCTGTTGCAGAATCGACAAGCGCTGTTTCTTCACTTCCATCGGTGTGTCATCGACGATATCCGCCGCAGGCGTACCAGGACGCGCGCTGTAGATAAAGCTAAATGAATGATCATAACCAATGTCAGCAATCAGGTTCATGGTATCTTCGAAATCCTGATCCGATTCGCCCGGGAAGCCAATAATAAAATCAGATGACATCGAAATGTCAGGACGAATTTGGCGCAGTTTGCGAATTTTTGATTTGTACTCAAGTGCTGTATGACCTCGCTTCATCATCGCCAATACGCGATCCGAACCGCTTTGCACTGGCAGGTGCAAATGGCTGACCAGTTCTGGCACTTCCGCATATACCTGAATCAGGCGCTCAGAAAATTCGACCGGATGCGAGGTGGTATAACGGATGCGGTCAATACCATCAATTGCCGCCACATAAGTAATCAATTCGGCCAAATCTGCAGTATGGCCTTCATGAGTCACACCGCGATAGGCGTTTACATTCTGACCCAACAAGTTAATTTCACGCACGCCCTGCTCGGCCAGTTGCGCACACTCTGCCAACACATCATCAAACGGACGGCTGACTTCTTCGCCACGGGTGTATGGCACCACGCAGAACGAGCAGTATTTTGAACAACCTTCCATCACCGATACAAAGGCAGTTGGGCCTTCGGCGCGCGGTTCAGGCAAGCGGTCAAATTTTTCAATTTCTGGGAAACTGACGTCAACAACGGCCTTTTTCTGGCCGCTGGCTTCTTTAATCATTTCAGGTAAACGGTGTAATGTTTGTGGGCCAAAAATCACATCCACATAAGGAGCGCGCTGACGAATCGCTTCGCCTTCCTGCGAGGCCACACAACCTCCCACGCCAATGATTAGATCAGGGTTGTTATCTTTCAAATTTTTCCACTGGCCCAGCTGAGAAAAGACTTTCTCCTGCGCTTTTTCGCGGATTGAGCAGGTGTTAAGCAACACCACATCAGCTTCTTCAGCCGAGGTTGCCGCTTCTAAACCATGAGTTTTATTCAGCAGATCCGACATACGCGACGAATCGTACTCGTTCATCTGACAACCCCAGGTTTTGATAAATAACTTTTTGCTCATGCTTTCAATCACCGCTGTTTGGCACTTTGGCCGTAAAATCAATAAGATAAAATCAGGCTGGTAAGCGCTTGTGCCTACCAGCCTACATAAAATGGGCGCGAATTATACCATTAGCAAAAGGGCATTAGCCAGTGGCGACTGGCTATTTTTTAGGCAGTCTGAAAACCCTTTGCCGGCCCCGAAAAGTGTCGCTCTATTAAGGCCGCGACAATGTAGACGCCGAAGCCGGTTAATAGCGAGATAAAGAA
>NZ_JABURJ010000114.1 GCF_014762745.1 Kangiella sp. | reverse complement strand
TGGCTGAAAACTTCTTGAATATGATGTTCAGCATGCCAACCAACGACTGGAAACCTGATCCAGTACTAGTCAAAGCAATGGACCGTATCTTCATTCTTCATGCGGATCACGAGCAAAATGCTTCAACCTCAACGGTTCGTCTAGCCGGTTCTTCTGGCGCTAACCCATTCGCGGCCATTGCGTCAGGTATTGCCTGTTTGTGGGGTCCTGCGCACGGTGGAGCAAACGAAGCCTGCTTGAACATGTTGCGTGAAATCGGTGACGTTAGCCGTATCCCTGAATTTATTGAGCGCGCCAAAGATAAGAACGACCCATTCCGTTTGATGGGCTTTGGTCACCGCGTTTATAAGAACTTTGACCCACGCGCTAAAGTGATGCGTGAAAGCGCTCATGAAGTATTGGATCTATTAGGTAAGCACGACGATCCTATCTTCAAGGTTGCTCTTGAGCTGGAGAAGATCGCGCTTGAAGACGAATACTTCATCGAGAAGAAGCTTTACCCGAATGTAGACTTCTACTCGGGTGTTATTCTTGACGCCATGGGTATCCCAACCAATATGTTTACAGTAATTTTCGCCTTGGCGCGTACTGTAGGCTGGGTATCTCAATGGCACGAAATGATTGGTGAAGATGACCGTCGTATTGGTCGTCCTCGTCAGTTATATACAGGTGCTACTGAGCGTGATTACGTGGATATTAAGAAGCGTTAATCCAGCAATATGTACCCAACTTTGAAAAATTATTACTGACAATATTTTTTTCAAAGATCTATAATTTAAAGGAGCACTTCGAGTGCTCCTTTTGTTTTTCTAGAATTAAAATTTTTAACGATAGAACAAGAGCAAGGCGATACAGCCTGTCTTTCAAATTAGAAGCGGTGGACCATGCAAAAAAATACCAAACCCTGTTATTACCCAGACTATTTACAGCTGGACAAACTACTCGACGCACAACATCCGGAGAGTAAGAAATATGGCGCCGAAGCGCATGATGAAACTCTGTTCATCATTGTGCATCAGGCCTACGAACTATGGTTTAAACAAATTCTGCATGAAATTCACTCAATCTTACCTGTGCTGTCGCAAAGTCATGTCGATGAAAGCAAGATCAGCACCGTGAATCTACGTCTGGAGCGTGTTCATCGCATTCAAGATGTGCTGGTCGATCAGATTGATATTCTGGAAACCATGACTCCACTGGACTTTCTGGATTTCCGTGACTACCTGATTCCAGCCTCAGGCTTTCAGAGCATTCAGTTCAAAGAAATTGAAATTCTGCTTGGGCTTAAATCCGAATACCGCATTAATTTCGACAAAAAATCTTTCTACAGCCGCCTTAATGAACAGGATCGTAATTACTTAATGGATCTTGAAGAGAAACCTTCATTATTTGATGCAGTTGAGAAATGGCTGGAGCGCATGCCTTTCCTTGAGTTTGGTGATTTTAAATTCTGGAACATTTTCAAAAATGCCGTCGAAACCATGCTCAGTCACGACGAAAAAGTGCTTAAGGAAGCAGACTATCTCAGTGATGCTGAAAAAACCTTCCAGTTGAATGACCTTGAAAATACCCGCGCTACTTTCGATGCTCTATTTGACAAAAACAAGTATGACGAGCTCAAAACTCAGGGTCGTTTCCGCATGAGCCAGGAAGCTACTCTCAGCGCCCTTTTCATTAACCTTTACCGCGAGCAACCCATGCTCAATGGCCCATTCAGATTATTGCAGGGGTTAGTTGAAATTGATGAGAAATTCACCACCTGGCGCTATCGCCACACGACCATGGTGTTGCGCATGATTGGCTCCAAGATTGGTACTGGTGGCTCAGCAGGCCATGACTACTTACGCCAAACGACCCAGAACAACCGCTTCTTCCGTGATCTGTTCAACTTGACCACTTTCCTGATTCCACGCTCGGCACTTCCAGAGCTACCAGACGAAGTGATTAAGGCGATGAATTTTTAGAAGCCAAACACAGACTAAATGTCTACAGTTAAAATCCAATATTGTCATCTCGCGGCTCGGCCGCGGGATTCAAGGACTTGATAGAGCCTGTTAATAGAAACTTGGATTCCCAAGGTACCTAAAGGTATTCCTGATGGTCACAGCTGGGCGAATGACAGAATAAATTGTTACTTTTAAGTCAAACGCGAAGCTGGGATATTTTTATCAGGTGAACGCTTATTTCGCAAACAACTGGCTTAAGTCATTAAAAGCTTTAAATTCCAGCGCATTGCCCGATGGGTCATAAAAGAACATAGTCGCCTGTTCGCCGGGCTGCCCTTTGAATCGAATATAAGGTTCTATGGCAAACTGGACGCCCTGTCCTTTTAATCGCTTGGCTAAATCTTGCCAGGTCGCCATATCCAGCACGACGCCGAAATGAGGCACAGGCACGGCATGGCCATCGACCTGATTATGTGCCTTCTCGGCTGATTCCATAGATGCATCAAGATGCACCACCAGCTGATGACCATAGCAGTCATAATCAATCCAGTGATCACTGGAGCGGCCTTCCGAGAAACCTAAAACCTGACCATAGAACTTTCTGGCCTGCTCCAGATCATGCACCGGAATGGCCAGGTGAAAAGGACGAATACTCATTGCAATGACCTACTGTGGGAATCGTGTGCGTTTGACGAAGGTATTGAGCAAAAGCGTCAAACCATCGGCATCCTGCTGGTCAAAGCGGTTAGTGATCGGGCTATCTATATCCAGTACCCCTTTCAGGTCTCCACCAACTACTACAGGAATCACTACTTCGCTCTGTGAAGCAGCATCGCAGGCTATGTGGCCATCAAACTGATGTACATCTTCGACTAACTGAGTTTCAAGCGTAGCAGCCGCCGTTCCACAGACACCACGGCCAAAGGGAATGTGAACACAGGCCACCTTGCCCTGATACGGACCAAGTATCAGACTGTCAGCCTTTTCAGGATTGACCAGGTAAAAACCAGACCAGTTAAGCTCAGGCAGCATCTGGAATATAAAAGCAGACATTTGCGACATATTGGTAATCCAGTTACTGTCTTCTGCCAACAAAGCATCCAGCTGTAGGGCTAACTGGCGATAATATTCAGGTTTGTCATTCTGGTATTCTTGGATTTGCGATTCGTCTAGTTGAAACATGGCATGTACATCAAGTTAAGAATAGCGGCAAGATAGCTGACAGGCCCAACAATTACAAGCCTTAGATAGTAACTGGGTATTACCACATCTTGTGCTTATGTATTAAGATTATCACTAGCCAATAACCGCATCACACTGTAACATACGGCGTTTGTTTTTTCGTGAGTTTTGCAGGAGAAATCGTGTCCATTTCAAGTAAAGGCCAAAGAAGTCCTACTGCTTCGCCCTGTATAGGCGTCTGTAGCACCGTTTTGGGCGATGAAGTGTGTCGTGGTTGCGGTCGAACCTTCGACGAAGTGCTCAACTGGCATACATTTACCGATGACCAGAAAAAAGCCGTCAATCTGCGCCTGAAACTCGAAGGAAAACAAAAGTTTTAGCATCAATATTAATAAACATTCTCATATCTAATTTTGAAGGTAAATCGGAGCCTTATTATCATGTTAGTATCTATTGTCGACGCCCTCGCGGGCAAACCCGGCGTCGGTGAGCAAGTCACCGTCCAAGGCTGGGTACGTACTCGTCGTGATTCGAAAGCCGGACTTTCGTTCGTTAATATTCACGATGGCAGCTGCTTTAATCCTATTCAGGCAGT
>NZ_JABURJ010000056.1 GCF_014762745.1 Kangiella sp. | reverse complement strand
TTTTGATCTTATCTTCCCAAAAATCAAGCTTTATGTGCTTAACTGATCGGCATTAAGCATTCCGCTGGCTTTTTTGTATCAGATATAATAAAAAGGGTTTAGGAATTTACTGCGGGATTAGTCAATGCAAGCAATACCCACTCTATTAAGTACTCTTTCAAAATTTGAAGAAATAATGAACAAACCTCTTATAAGTCTAAAAGAGGGAAGTAGTATTAATCTTTGGCAGCTTTTGCTGGCTGTGTTGTTTGTTATCATTGCCTGGTTGGTAAGTCGCTATGTGGCAAAGTTCATTGGCCGCAAGATACTGAAAATGATGAACATTAGTGATGACAATGTGATCATCATTCAGCGGCTCGTTTTCTTTGTCATGCTCGGCATTATTGTCGTTACAGTCCTGTCATTCCTGAAAGTTCCTTTAACTGCTTTTGCCTTTATCTCAGGTGCTATTGCTATTGGTGTTGGTTTTGGCGCAAAGAATGTCATGGACAACTTTATCAGTGGTTGGATATTGATGTCAGAGCGCCCTGTTCGCATTAATGATGTGGTTGAAATGGAAGACCAGCTTGGACGAGTTATTCAAGTGGGTAATCGTTCAACCATGATCAGGCGAATTGATGGGGCCCATCTGGTCATTCCCAATAGCACTTTACTGCAATCGAACCTTATTAACTGGACACTTGTGGATCCCAATATCCGAAACTCAGTTAAAGTAGGGGTAGCCTATGGCAGCGATGTTGAAAAAGTTAGAGACATCCTCATGCAAATCATGCAGGACAGTGACAGCGTTCTGAAAGATCCCGAACCGACCGTTATATTTGAAGATTTTGGCGACAGCGCTCTTGTATTCGAGATCTGGTATTGGGCACAAATCAATACCATTAGAGAGCTACGAAAGATTCGCAGTGATCTGCGTTTTGAGATTGATAGGCGATTCCGTCAAAATGATATTGTCATTGCGTTCCCACAACGAGATGTGCATCTACATTTTGCAGATGATGTTGCCAAACAGCTTGTTCAAAAACTTCAAAATTCAGTTTCAAAGCAATCTATTGAAGATAAGTCCAAAGATGATCAAGCTGATAACTCGGTAGAAGAGACCGAACAAAGCCATCAAAAGAGCTAAGGATAGTTATTATGACCGAAAAATATCATCCACCGATTGTTAGCCTGCATTTAAATCGCAAAGGCGGCCTGGTTGCTCCTGAGTCGATTGATACGACGCAGGTTGGTGAAACGCTTACCTGGCATCATATTAATTATACATCTCATATAGCCAAAGACTGGTTAGATCAGGAGCCTCGCGTCAATGAGGTGGCTCAGGATATCTTGCTTCGAGCAGAAACACGCCCACGCTTTTATATGGAGGATGGCTTTATTCTAATGTGTTTGCGTGGCGTGAATCTTAACCCTGACGAACAACCGGAAGACATGATTTCTATCCGGCTCTGGGTGACCGAAGATACTATTATATCGAGCTGTAACCGCTATAGTTGGTCTATTTCTGATGTTCGTGGAGCACTGGAGCAGAACGCAGGCCCCAAGTCTAGTGGCGAGTTTATTTCGCTGTTAATCGAGCGCCTGGCAATCCGGGTAGAAGAGTTCTTTGAAGAAATTGATGTCAACCTTGATAAACAGGAAGATACTTTAGCAGGTATAGGTTTTGACGAGTTCTATGCTCAGATCAGTCAACTTCGTCGTCAAAGCGCGACCATTAAACGTTACCTGACTCCGCAAAAAGATGCACTTGAGAAGCTGTATCGAAGTCAAAGCCCTCTGATTACCAAGTTGGATCTGGACAACATTCGCGACGACCTCGATAAATTCACAAGGCTATTAGAAGATATTGAGTTAACCCGTGAGCGAACCATTGTCTTACAGGAAGAATATCTGGCGAGAATTGCTCATCAGCAAAACAGCAGACTCTATGTGTTAGCCATTATATCCGCCATATTCTTGCCCTTGACCTTCCTGACAGGTGCTCTGGGTATGAATATTGGCGGTCTACCAGGTCTGGAAAATGACAATGCCTTTTTATATGTATCCATCTTCTGCGGGCTTCTAGCGGTAGGACTATTGGTCTGGTTCAAATACAAAAAGTGGTACTAGAATATTGAGAATCTTGTAGAGTAATGTGTGTCACTTCTATCCATAGTCATGACACACACAGGGGAAAGTTTACTCTATTCGATATCTAAGTATTTCAGGATTAAAGACTCAAGGTAGTCACAATACTTAACCACATAATCATTGCCATTCGTATCATTAGCCAGCCAGGGATTCATGATGGTATGACGTAGTAACATGATACGGTCGCTTTCCAGAGTTTTATTGTTCACTTCTTTAACGAAATATTTATCCTGAATACCCAGCATTTCACACAATTCAACCGCATGATTATCACTGATGTTTTTACGCATGATTTGTGTGCTTGAACCGATGAATTCACGATCTTTCGGTGAGCTGTCACGCGATATTTTGAGGTGCTGATAAATCTGTTTGGTAAAGTCGTTCAAGTAGGTAATGGATTTATTGCCCACAGGATTGATAACAATGCAGATTAAATTAGTGTCAGGCGTGTAGGGCAGACACAAATTGGCACGCCCTTTGATTTTTTCTTTAAGCTCAAGAAGTTTATCGAAGAAGTATTCAGAAGTTTTAATACTTTGACGAATCACCCGACCAAAGTTTTTATAGTCTAACGGCAAGACCTGATTGGTGACGTAGCTTGCCGCAGCAACAGAGCCAGGCTTTGAACCTTCCAGTATGTATTGTCCTAGCTTTTCGAATTGCTTAGTCGCTGGTGTCTCAACCGATTTATCCATCTCTTCGAAGACATAAGGTGCTTCCTGAGTCAGCAGGTCGGTAATATTCTGATTACGACTGATAAAACCGCCCGAACCAAAAGGTAGATAGCCAAGTTTGTGCGGATCAATGGTCACTGAGTCGACGTCTTTAACGCTGGTAATCGACTTAAAAACTTCCTTGGACGGGAAGTAGTTAAACATTTTCTTAGCTTTGCCATGGCTCATGGTTGAACCATCTTCTTCGCGAAACATGCTGGCCAAATAGCCACCCCAGGCAGCATCCACATGCACATAAAAATCCAGGCCCTTGGCACTGAATTCATCGCGCAGCTCGAGAATTTTATGGATCGGATCAACAGTACCAAATTCAGTCGTGCCCAAAATCCCAACACAGGCAAGGATTGGAATGTTTTTGCTCAAAGCTCCTTCCAGCGTTTTGCGAAGCGCATTGATGTCCAGGCGCATGTTGGAGTGGACAGGAATCTTAATCAGCTGATCGGAACCAAAGCCCATCACGCGCATGGCTTTCTGCCAGCTGTAGTGCGCAGAGCCGGGTACAAGCACTAAAGGCTGTTTAAGACCTAAATGATTGGAATAGAAGTAGGCTGGGCCAACGGTTTCGATACGGTACTGCTCGACGCAATCATTAAACTTGCTGCCCAGTTCTGGATAGGCCTTGCTGATAGCAACTTCGGTCTCATGCTTCAGGCTTAGAACATTATCAATCGACAGATTGGTCAGCTGCCATAGATTGGCTTCCGCTAACGGCCCATTGAGGATAATGCTATTCGGTAGTTTCAATTGCAGTTTTTTGACTGCTTCCGCCAGAGCAACCGGATAATATTTAGCAGCTCGGAAATTCCAGAGGCTTTCATAATTAGCAACCGTGCCACCTGACGTTAAATGACCCCAGGCACAAGGAGATTTTGTTTCATCGGTATTAAAGCCAAACATGTCTGCAAACTGCTTGCCCACCTTGAGTTCTAAATCGACGGTAACCGTCGCCGCCTCAAAGGACACATTGTTCGGGTTGTATAAAGTTGTGACCATCTGTGCGATCAGGCCTGGCATCATCAGGTCAGAACACATATGGCCAATATAGCGAGGACTAAAGAACGGAACAGATTTTTTTAATGAAGCGGTTAGCTTATGAAGCTCCGTGCGCATCTTGGCTATCGCTTCCTGATACTCTGGTGATTGTGACGCAAAAGTGGATATCGCCGGTAAGTCTTCCGGGTGGATGTTTCGACGCCAATAAATATGATCGCGCAATAGCTCTGTTAGAACCTTTTCGAAAACGTCATTGTTTTCGCCGTAAGGTCCTAAAAAATAAGGTGCTAAAAATTCTAAATTCATGATCTTTTATCCTAAGATGTTTTAAACAGAGTAGAGCGAATCACTTAAAGGCGTATTGATCATAATCAACTAGAATGCTTTCAGAAGACTCTACGCACTAACGCTAGTCTTCAGTCATCTCTTCAGCAATTAACCGCACTTTAATCAATAAGTCATCAACCGTATCCTGCGATACCGGTTGGTTATAACGCTTCTTGTAGCCATATTCGGTCAACACCAGATGTTGTTCAGGCGTTACACCATGATTGCCCAGACACGCCTTGGCACAGGCCAAGTGGCAACCATCAATGGCAATGATTCTTCGTCCCGATTTAGCCTTTTTAACCAACGAAGGGACGTTTCCACCAACACCGGCAATACAGGACATCTCTGCCTTTTCTTCTGCATTAAGGGTGACTGCAAGGTGGTTCGCAGTTTGCGCCAGGTTGGAACAACCCGAGCATGAATAAACAAGAGGTTTTTCGTTTGTTGCCATAAAAACACCAACCAAAATGTCTCTGTTAGCTGGGTGGTCAATGTAACGTTTAGCTGGCGAATAGCAATTGATCTGAGTCAATTAAGAAGTATAAAAAATATAGGTTTAGATTGAGCTAGATCAAGGATTGATATACCACATATTGATTAAATCAATCTCGAAGACACAATATATTGAATCTGTATCGGTTGATTCTAACGAGCAGATAGCAATGGAGATAATGATATGGGTATAGAAATAGAAAAGGCACCGATGCCAATCAAGATTGTAAAGAGGGATTTGTCAGAAGCCAAGTTCGAACGCTCAAAGATTTATGAAGCGATTTTAAAAGCGGGTAAAGCTTCTGGGGAATTTGACGCTGATGAAGCAGAAAAATTAACCCGTCAGGTAATTGATGTTTTAAGTTTTCGGTTTACCAATCTGACTGTACCGACCGTCGAACAGGTGCAAGATATTGTTGAACACTGTCTGGCAGTGAATCAGTATTTTACGACCGCCAAATCTTATATTTTGTACCGCGAAAAACACAAGCAGATTCGAGAGAATAAAAGAACCTTGCTGGATATTACCTCATCGGTTGAAGAGTATTTGTCGGGCTCCGACTGGCGTGTTAAAGCTAATGCCAATCAGGGTTATTCTTTGGGTGGTTTAATCCTGAACGTCTCTGGCAAGGTTATTGCCAACTATTGGCTTAATCATATTTATGAACCAGAAATCGGTCAGGCTCACCGCAACGCGGATTTACATATTCATGATCTGGACATGCTGGCAGGCTATTGCGCAGGCTGGTCATTAAGAACCTTGTTGCATGAAGGTTTGAATGGCGTACCAGGTAAAATCGACTCAGGTCCACCAAAACATTTATCCAGCGCCATTGGTCAGATGGTTAACTTTCTCGGCACATTACAGAACGAATGGGCAGGGGCGCAGGCTTTCAGTTCGTTTGATACCTATCTCGCACCCTATGTTCGCAAAGATGCCATGAAGTATGAAGATGTGAAGCAATGTATTCAGGAGTTCATCTACAACCTGAATGTGCCTTCGCGTTGGGGTACACAAACACCATTTACCAATATCACTTTAGACTGGGTTTGCCCGGAAGATCTACGTGAGCAGATCCCAATCATTGCAGGCGAAGAAATGCCTTTTGCCTATGGTGAGTTGAAAAAAGAAATGGACATGATCAATCGTGCCTACATTGAGGTCATGATTGAAGGCGATGCCAAAAAACGTGTCTTTACCTTCCCAATCCCAACTTACAACATCACACCAGACTTTAACTGGGACTCTGAAAATTCTGATTTACTGTTTGAAATGACGGCTAAGTATGGTCTGCCATACTTCCAGAATTTTATCAATTCGGAGCTGTCTCCCAATATGATCCGCTCCATGTGTTGTCGCTTACAGCTTGATCTTAGAGAGCTGTTAAAGCGCGGCAATGGATTGTTTGGTTCGGCAGAGCAGACAGGCTCACTGGGTGTTGTGACCATCAACTGCGCGCGATTAGGCTATCTCTACAAAGGTGATAAGAAGGCTTTATTGGATCGCATTGATGAGTTGATGCTGCTGGCTAAAGACTCTCTGGAAGTCAAACGCAAAGTGATTCAGCACTATATTGATAGTGATTTATTCCCGTACACCAAACGCTACCTTGGAACTTTGCGTAATCACTTTTCGACTATTGGTGTTAATGGTATTAATGAAATGGTTCGCAACTTCACCAATGATGAGCATGATATCACTTCAAAAGAAGGTCATGCGTTAGCTATTGAATTGCTCGATCATGTGCGTGCGCGCATGGTGCAGTTCCAGGAAGAAACCGGACATTTATACAACCTGGAAGCAACACCAGCAGAAGGTACCACTTATCGCTTTGCCAAAGAGGATAAGAAGCGTTACTCAGATATCATTCAGGCGGGTTATGAGGACGCACCTTACTACACCAACTCATCGCAGTTGCCTGTTGGCCATACCGATGATGCATTCGAAGCACTAGAACTACAGGATGAGCTGCAAAGCAAATATACCGGCGGCACAGTGCTACACCTTTACATGGGCGAGCGCATTTCAAGCTCCGAAGCCTGTAAGAAAATGGTGCGCAAGACATTAACCAACTTCCGTTTACCGTATATCACCATCACGCCAACGTTCTCCATCTGTCCGGTACATGGCTATTTGCAGGGTGAGCATGAGTATTGCCCACGCTGTGATGAAACATTAGTGCAGAAATCCGGTGGCAAGAACAACGAAAAGGTGTGCTGCTGATGTTTGAATTTTATTTACAGGATGCTGAGTTAGTGAATTTGTATCACTCAGAAAAGTATCACCTAAAGCTTTCAACAACAAAGGAGAAATCTACTATGCAACTTAACAATCAAGACCGTCAAAAGTGCGAAGTTTGGACACGAGTAATGGGCTACCATCGTCCAGTGTCAGCCTTCAACAAAGGCAAACAATCTGAGCACAAAGAGCGTCAACACTTTAAAGAGCGCGTCTAATGCTCAAAGTGGCTCAACCTATAAGTAGCGTCAAACAGGATGTTACTTTAAGAGTAGGGGGCATCACGCCCCTTACCACCATTGATTTTCCCAACCATCTGTCCTGTGTTGTCTATTGTCAGGGCTGCGCCTGGCGCTGTCGCTATTGCCATAACCCTGAACTGATACCGACCAAGGCTGATCAGTCTTACGACTGGCAGGAGCTGATTGAATTCCTGCATAAAAGACAAGGTTTGCTTGAAGCAGTGGTTTTCAGTGGTGGCGAACCATTACTACAATCAGCATTAGTTCCAGCAATCGAAACGGTTAAAGCTATGGGGTTCAAAGTTGGGTTGCATACTGGCGGTTCTGCACCGAAGCGTTTCAAAGCAGTGCTTCCTAATGCTGACTGGGTGGGATTTGACGTCAAAGATTTGCCGGAATACGGCGATGCCATTATACGCGTTGAAGGCGCAGCACAAGCCAACTGGCAAAGCCTTGATATGTTACTTCATAGTGGCGTTGATTATGAGTGTCGAACAACGGTGCATTGGAATTTAACCAATCCAGAGCGAGTATTAAAGCTGGCCGAAACCCTAGCTGCCAAAGGCATTAAAAACTATAACCTGCAAATTGCCCGTAACAAAAACACCCTGGATGAAAGTCTCCGCAGTGACGAGTTTGCCTACTCAATGATTGATAAAGAAACCCGCCAGCAGCTATGCACCGCAATAGCGCCTTTATTCGATAACTTTAAATGGGTAGAGTAGTTTCACTTTTCAATTTGTTTACTAACTGAAACACCTACATATTCTAGTATATTAAGAAAAGCAAGTGGCCTGTGGGTTGTGGCAATTTCCCATTTATATTGAGCTGAGACGCGTACAAAAATATAGCAATCAAAATGTGTGACCAAAGGGAATCCCTTTAGGGAGATGATTTTGACAGGAGTTTAAAGTTAATCTGCAGCTATGTATCTAATGGAAAATATTAAGAGCAGATCCTGAATCTAGTTCAGGATGACAGAGCACCTGCTTGTAACTAATGGACAAGACAAAACTAAACTATCTACAAGCTCGCCACACCATCACTGGATTCCAGGTAATACTCTGATAATCGATCACGCTGCAATACGGTGACTTTGCCATTACTAAAAGAGAAAACATTTTCGTCTTCAAATTTCTTCAGTAATCGCGAGAAGGTTTCAGGTCTGATTGATAGCTTGCCTGCTATGGATTTCTTTGAAATATTGATTGGGAAGGTGCCACCATCTTCAATATCATGCGGCATCATGTCGTAAACAAAGCGTGCAACACGTTGCGAAGCATCAAGCACCGTCAGCATTTCTATTTCATTGATATGGCCACGCATCTTCAAGCAAATATTCCCCAACATTTTCATGGCCAGGTCGCTGTTACTGTGTAACAAATTATAAAAGTACTCGCTCGGTACGGCTAAGATTTGTGTGCGTTTGGTGCTGGTTGCGTTGATAGGGTAGAACTTTTTCTGTAAGAACATTAATGCTTCGGCAAAAGTATCATTGCCGTTAACAAACTTGATGATCTTTTCTTTGCCTTCGGTGGATATCAGATGCAGTTTAACCTGACCATCAAGCACCAGGAAAAAATATTTGGCAGGCTGTCCCTGGCTGATAACTGGTTTGTTTGGCTTAAAGTAGGTGAGTTTACTGATGGCTAGCAATTTCTGTAGCTGTTCATCATTGAGGCAATTGAACATCGCATTGCGACGCAATGTGGGTGCCAGACTGGTTAGTTGCATTGCTTCCATCATATTTTCTCTCTTTATCTACTTTAGCCAAACAAATTTGCTGTGGTTCTTTGATTAGAAGTTAGCCACTAGCATGAGCCATATTTTTCGGGTATCGACTGAAAAGCCATCGGATGAATAGTCAGCCAGTTTGGCCACAAAACTCAGGTTTTCATCAATTTTCGTTGCATAGCGCATATTGATTTCCGAGCCATAATCCTGATTGGTCGCATCTGCCTGATAGTCATGGTAGCTAATACCAATTGATGAATAGACAAAGCTGGTGCCTACACTGAAATAAGTGTCTTCGATACCTGCATCAGGTGTTACCAGGAATTGGTCAGCCCACCCCTGAAACTTATGTTTAGTAGCTAGTGGGGTCTGGAATGCCTGACCGGCAATATTGGCATCACCGCCAAGAACTTCCTGACCAGCGGCAAAAGTCCAGTTGTGGAATTTATAGCCCAGCTCAAGATTTTGATAGTCAGTGCTCAAATCGGTTGGGTTCTCTTCATACTCAGACTGCTTGGCGTATTCGGCATTGAAGAACAGCGGCAAGTCAGACGTGCCACCATAAGAAAATCGAGCGCCTATGGTTTTAGTTGAACTTAATGGAGCTTCCTTAAAGTCGAGGAAATAGCCGTAAAAGTTCAAATCCATATTGTCAGCCAGCGCCCAGTCATAATTTACAAAGTGACTCCGGGTGTCGGTATTGCCATCAAAAATCGTATTAATGTTATTAACGTAGGCATAAGTGATGTTGGTATTGTCGATTGATTGATTGCTAATCAAGACACCATCATAGGTCTGTTCATTCTGACGCCAGCCCACGCCACCGACAAAGCGCTGCGTGCCCAGGTTAATACGTTGGCGGCCTGCGATAACTTTGGTGTTGTCAAAGCCGCTGTAGCTCAGTGCAGCCTGATTGATTTCAGTCGCTTCCGGATCGGCAACTACTGAATAGTCAGTGTTACCATTTAAGGTGCTGTTGTAATCATCTCGGTTAGTTACCGCGCTGACGTTATCAATCTCAAGTTTGAAGCTGAAATCATTATAGGACTGAGTATCTAGAGTTACGCGGGAGAGCAGGGTAGAGGCCGTTGCATCTTCTAGCGCATTATCCTGATCAACGTCTTCAAGACGATAGCGGAAATGCCACTTGACTTTAGTATTTTCCAGCGACTCGGCAAAGCTGCTAGCTTGCTCCTTCGTTTCTTCCGCTTGTACCATGCCAGTGCCTAACAATAAGGCTCCAGCCACGGCGATTGATATTTTTGTCAAATGGGTCATAGTCAGCTCCACAATGCTTTTATTCTTCACTAGTTACCTTACCTTATTAAATTGATGCTATATTGATATATGTCAATAAATGTATTTTTAATGCATCTTTATGTGCAGTTCTGTTCATAGCTATCAAAAGCGGTAGGGGCGGACCTGCGTGTCCGCCCACTAAGTTGTTGTGCGAACATCATTTCGGCGGACACATTGATCCGCCCCTACCAAAAAGAGCAATAAATTACTCGTTCCTACAAATTCTTCATCAATAATGACATTGAGTCGATATTCTCGACATTCACACCTTCAGGAAGTTGCAGAACTACTCTATGTCCCGAGCCTGGTGCTATATCCATAGACTGCCCCTTGGTATTTTCCATGGCTCTAAGCTGGAAATACTGATTACCTTTGGGCGTCATTAATTCCAAGGTATCGCCAACTTCAAAACGATTTTTAACTTCAACGGTTATAGTGCTTTCTGTTTTGTCACTGATTTCGCCAACAAACAGCTGACGGTCGCGCACTGAGTTGCCCGTTTCATAATTCTGATACTCATCGTGCACATGGCGACGATAAAAGCCTTCAGTGTAGCCACGATGGGCTAGTTTTTCCAATTCATCCATCAGCTGCATATTAAATGGTTTTCCTGCCACAGCATCATCAATCGCCTGGCGATAGACCTGGGCAGTTCTAGCAACGTAATAGTGCGACTTGGTACGACCTTCGATTTTGAGCGAATCAATGCCCATGCGAGTAAACTGATCCACATGCTGCACGGCACGCAAATCTTTGGAGTTCATGATATAGGTGCCATGCTCATCTTCAAACACTGGCATGTATTCGCCGGGGCGCTCTTTTTCCTGTAACAAAAATACAGATTGAGGATCAACGGTTTGTACCGCAGGTTCTTGCTGACTTACCGCAATAATATCACCGGACTCGGTTTCTGTGGCTTCGTGCAAGTCGTATTTCCAGCGACAGGCATTAGTACAGGTTCCTTGATTGGGATCGCGATGATTGAAATAGCCTGAAAGCAGACAACGACCTGAATAGGCCATACACAGCGCGCCATGTACAAACACCTCAAGTTCCATTTCGGGACAGTGGGTTTTAATTTCTTCAATCTCTTTAATCGACAATTCGCGGGATAAGATGACTCGCTTGATACCTTGCTGATACCAGAACTTGACGGTTGCATAATTGGTAGCATTGGCCTGCACTGAAAGATGCACTTCCTGTTCTGGATAAGCTTCCCGAACCATCATAATCAAACCCGGATCAGACATGATTAATGCATCTGGCTTTAAGGCTATAACTTCCTTAATGTCATTCATGAAGGTTTTGATTTTGCTATTGTGCGGCGCAATATTGCTGGCAATATAAAATTTCTTGCCCTGCGCATGCGCTTCCTCAATACCAGTCGCAATATTATCCAGACCAAAATCATTGTTACGCACCCGCAAGCTGTAGCGGGGCTGTCCGGCATAAACTGCATCTGCGCCATAAGCAAATGCATAACGCATGTTTCTTAATGTCCCGGCAGGGGACAGTAGTTCAGGTATTTTCATAATGTGTTAGCTTGGCTGTAGACTGGTTAGCAGTCGTGTTCGTTTCTCGGAGGTTCAGCTTTATCTTTTGATAGAATCTCTTTGGCTGGAAAGTTTGCTGCAAAATCACCAAGCTCAATGGCATGATGAATATGCTCGATAATATTGCTATCCATGATGTTGTAGATATCTTCAAACTGCTTGATGATGAAATAAGTTGTTTGCAGAATATCAATCCTATAAGGCGTTCTAAGCGCTGTCATCAAGTCAAACGGTTTGCGCAGAGGCTTATCACTTTCCAGGCTATATACCGTTTCCTCAGTTGAAGACAAAACTCCAGCGCCATAGATTTTCAAATCATCTTCGGCCTGTTGAATTAATCCAAACTCAACAGTAAACCAGAACACGCGAGCTAGGTAGATGCGCTCCTGTTTAGAAGCGGCTAAACCCAGTTTGCCATAGTTCTCGACAAATTTAGCAAATACAGGATTGGTCAGAAGTGGGCAGTGGCCATAAATTTCATGGAATATGTCCGGCTCCTGTAAATAATCAATTTCTTCACGAGTCCGAATAAAGGTTGCAGCTGGAAACTGCTTATTCGCTAATAACTCAAAGAACTTACCAAAAGGGATTAATGCTGGAACTGCAACCACTTCCCAACCAGTTTCTTTACGCAACACATGATTAATGTCAGGTAACTGTGGAATACTGTTACTGGACATTTGCAGTCGCTTAAGTCCATCCATGTAGGCATCACAGGCTCGTCCTTTAATGAGCTCCATCTGACGCTTATAAAGGATTTCCCAGGTACCATTTTCTTCTTCGGTGTAAGCGACAAAACCTTTTTCATCAGGCGTTTTAGCTTGGTAGGCGGTCATGCTATACCTCGACAAACTCTTCGCTATGCAACCATTCTGCATGCTTGGGTGCTTTCTTAGTGCGACTCCATTCGTCCAGCATGTCCCATTTGACTTCATCCAGTTTTTGCATCATCTCGTCAGTTGCAGTCACGCAGGTCAGTTCTAAACGATGGCCATTTGGATCAAAGAAATAGATCGACTTGATGATTTCATGGTTGGTTGGGCCAAGCACCTCAATGCCATGCGCTTCGATTTCTTTTTTGGCTTCCATCAAAGCATCTTCATCTTTAACGCGCAGCGCAATGTGCTGCACCCACTCTGGGGTATTTGGGTCTTTGCCCATCTCAGGCGAGTTCGGTAATTCAAAGAAAGCCAGAATATTGCCGTTGCCGACATCCATGAACAGATGCATGTAAGGATCCGGTTCTTTAGTTGATGGAACCCGGTCTTCAGCAATTGCTAAAATGAAATCCATGTTTAATACTTTGGTGTAAAACTCGACCGTTTCTTTGGCGTCTTTACAGCGATAGGCTACGTGGTGTATTTGTTCTATTTTCATTATCAGCTCCCGGTTTAAATAAGACTAGAGTACGCCGCGTTTCTTTTGATCGCGCTCTATCGATTCAAATAACGCCTGGAAATTGCCTTCGCCAAAGCCAAGGTTATTGGCACGTTGAATGATTTCGATAAAGATAGGGCCAAACAGATTCTTGGTGAAAATCTGTAGCAGGTAGGAGTTTTCATCGCCATCGACTAAGACCTGATGATCCTGAATGCGCTGATGGTCTTCGCGCACATTCGGCACACGATCGAATACCGTTTTGTAATAGTCTTCGTGGATATCCAGAGTATCAATCACCGAATGATCAAGCTTATCTAATGAACCCAAAATATCATTGGTTTCAAAGGCAATATGTTGAACGCCTGGGCCATTGTATTCACGTAGATATTCGTCAATTTGATTACGATCATCGCCTTTTCCTTCGTTGATAGGAATGCAGAAACTTCCGTCCGGTGAACGCAAAGCATAAGATAGCAAGGCTGTTTCCTGACCTTTTATATCGAAATAGCGAACCTCTGTGAAACCGAAAACATTTTTGTAAAAATCAGCCCATTTCTGCATGGTGCCTTTGTAAACATTATTGGTCAGATGGTCGATGCGTAAGAAACCTTTATTTTCTACAATGACAGGATTCTCTAAATCTTCAAAGTCCTGTTCATAGATTGAGCCTGACTTGGCTTGAGAGGTGTTCTCTGAATCTGCAAAAGTATCAATAAAGTAGATCAGGCTATCGCCGATACCATAAATTGCAGGGTAGGGAAGGTCAGTATCTTCAGGATTGGCAGCCTTTGCGCCACGATCAATGGCAATCGATAAAGCCTTTTCAGCATCATCTACACGCCAGCCCATCGAGGTAATTGCTGGTCCATGACTTTTGGCAAACTCACGCGAAAAGCCAGCTCGCTCCTGATTGATTAAAAAGTGGATATCATTCTGGTTGTAATAAAAGATATCCTTGCCCTTAAACTTCTTTAGCTTAGAAAAACCAAAAGCTGCGAAAACCTTCTCCATGTAATCGCTGTCAGGACTCGCGAACTCCGTAAACTCAATACCGCGAAGCCCCAGATAATTGTGATTGTCAGACTGCTCAGTTGTATGTGCCATAACCAAAGCCCCATATTTTCAGCTATAAAAATGTGAGCGTAAGGTTAACGGCTAGCGAGCTAAAAGCTCTTGACCTGGATCAAGAGGCGATGAGAAAGGATTAGATAAAGGCTGTGGTAAGACCTGAGATGAGGTTATCAATATTGCATATGCTGTCGTACGGACAAGATCCTGCCCTACGGGTACTCATGAGTTGTCCCTACATAAGGAGGGCTTCACCTATGACTACAGATCTCACAGGCTGGATCTTTGGTGATGCCAATGGTTTTAAAGCTGGTATTAAGCGCATCATAAATCAGCAATCGGCTATCCAGTCTCTGCCCAATACTGATTAGGATTTTCAAGGCTTCAGTGGCCTGCAGTGAGCCAACAACGCCAACCACTGGTGCCAGTATTCCCTGGTCCTCGCAGCTTTCATCATTAAAGTTATCGGCTTGATATAGACACTGGTAACAAGCTGAATCAGGTCCTTGGTTAAAGACTGCAACCTGTCCTTTGAATCGAATGGCAGTGCCTGACACTAAAGTTTTACTCTGTCCAACGCAGGCTTTGTTCAGGGCAAAACGCGTTAAGTAATTGTCGGAACAATCAATAACCAGATCGACATTTGCCACAGCATCATCAAGCAGACTTGCTTCTAGACGTTGCTCAATGGTCGTGATTTTTATCCAGGGGTTTAAGTTTTGCAGGGTCGTTTTGGCTGACGACACTTTGGAGTCACCAATTGACTCAAGATTATGCACAATCTGGCGTTGCAAGTTCGACTGCTCAACGGTGTCATGATCCGCAATGATTAAGTGACCAACACCTGCCGCAGCGAGATACATGGCCACAGGTGAACCCAGACCTCCCATACCTACTATCAGCACCGAGCTCTGCTTGAGCTTTTCCTGACCCGCTTCATCAATTTCGGGGAGTATGATGTGGCGACTGTAGTGGATGAGTTCTTGTTGGCTGAGCATTTTAAAGTGATTAATTAGGAGTTGAAAGAACCAGATTGTCGCATAGTTTCGTCAAGAGCTGAATCAGGCTTTGAGTTTCAATATTCGGGTAGCTCCGAACAATACAACCAGACCGATAATTAAACCTATAACGAGATCCGGATAGCGAGAGCCGGTCCATGCCACTAAACCGCCCGCGAGAATAACGCCAGTATTGGCGATGACATCATTGGCAGAGAATATCCAGCTTGCCTTCATATGCGCGCCTTGTTCACGATGTCCGAAAATTAACCACAAGCATGTGACGTTTGCGATTAAGGCGAGTAAACCTATCAACATCATTAAATCCGACGTTGGGTCACTACCGAACCAATATCGGCGAAATACTTCAAACAATGCGCCAAGCGCTAATAGCAATTGCAGCCATCCGGATAAATGCGCGACTTTCAATTTCTTCTTCACAGTGTGACCAACAGCGTAGAGTGCCAGACCATAAACCATCGCATCAGCAAACATATCCAGGGAATCAGCAATCAGGCCAGCAGATTGAGCTATCCAGCCAATGGTCATTTCGACGATAAACATCAGGCCGTTAATCATCAGTAGCCACTTTAATATGCCGGCTTGCCTAATATCGAGCTCTTCATTCTGCTCATGTATCGATGTTAATGCTTTAGGATCAATAGTTTCGGTATTAACGACATAGGCGCCATAGTTGAGGCTTTCCATTTTGCGCGTAATAAGCTCAAGGTTATTCTGATGGTAGATCGACACTGAACGGTTGGGGATGTCGCACTTAACGGTTACTTTAGGTTTAATGTCCTCCAGCACCATGCGAATCATACGCTCTTCGGAAGGGCAGTCCATTTTGGGGACTTTGAACTGAGTTAATAAATGACGGGCATCAGATTGAATGCCATGCCCGGTTTCTCGCTCAATAGGGTTACTGGATTCCTTTGGTGAATCGTCCGAGCAACCGCAACATTCATCGTCGTTTCTATTCATTGGCTAACTTTTTTCTTCAGTTTCTGTATCACCATTCTTGACCACCTTTTTAGCGTTATAGCCGAAGTGTAGGGTTAAGTATGTGATGACACTAACCAATAACGCGACTTCATAGCGATTGTATGCCACTGCGATACCAATGGCGCCTGTTGCCCAGATACTGGCTGCGGTAGCTGTACCGCTAACATGATCATTGTTTTTAAGGATAGCTCCACCGCCGATAAAGCCAATACCTGTAATGATACCCGCGACCACCCGAGCTTCCGGCTCAGCCCCGTCAAATATGTCTATCCCAATCAGCACAAAGCCACAGGCTGCGATACTGACCAGTGGAAAAGTGCGCAAACCAGCACCACGCGCCTTGGCTTCGCGGTTTAAGGCAATCGGTAGAGCCAGTACGTACGCCGCAGCTAGTGTAATACTATGCATCCCTACTAAGTTCCAATCAATATCAATCATTTACGATTCCTTTTTAATATTCTACTTGACTATTTACCAGCTATTCCGGCAGCGGAATAAACTCCAGTTCATCTCCCGGAACCTTTGGGTACTTGCCATCTTTCCAGTCCTGTTTGGCCTGTTCAATACGCTCTTTGCGGCTCGAGACGAAGTTCCACTCGATATAACGCTTGCCCAGATGTTCTCCACCAACTAATGCGATACGGCTTGATTTAATGGCTTTCACCGTTAAATCAGGCTTACCACTGAGTATAGCCATCGAATGTTCTTCAACGGTAACACCATCGATCTCAACTTCGCCTTCAACCACATACAGACCACGTTCTTCCGCATCGGGAAGCTTCAGGCTTTGCTCGTGGTCCATACTGGCCTCAAGATAGATGGTTTTAGCAAAAGTCTTCACTGGCGAAGTTTTGCCATAAGCACTGCCCATCATGACTTTAACTGTCACGCCATCTACTTCGGTTTCAGGAATATCAGCCGTAGGGTAGTGATAAAAAGCGGGATCGATTTCTTCATCTTTTTCAGGTAATGCCAGCCAAAGCTGCAAGCCGTGTAATTGATGCACAGAGTCAGTGACTTCACGACGCTCGCGCTCTGAGTGAACAATACCCTTGCCTGCAACCATCAAATTGATATCACCCGGACGAATTGCTTGTTCGCTGCCTAATGAGTCACGATGTAGGATTTCACCAGCAAAAAGATAAGTAACGGTCGCAAGATTAATATGTGGGTGAGGGCGGACATTAACGCCCTGGCCGGGCTGAAATACCGCAGGGCCCATGTGGTCAAAGAAAACCCAGGGGCCAATCTGTTTTTGTTCGGTTGTGGGAATCGAGCGTCGTACCATGAACTCGCCCAAATCCTTGTCGCGCGGCTTTATCACCTTCTCAATCGCGGAGCAGGGTTTTTCCTGACACTGAATTTCTAATTCGTTGTTTGCAAGATTACTCATAAAGTTAACTCCCTAATCAATATCCAGAGTTCATTCTACTATAAACCAAAATTGCTGTTTCTTTTGATATATATCAAGAAATTGAAGACTGAAACAGTTATTCTAACTCTATGGGCAATATAACTGAAAAGGATTTACTATGTCAGACTCGGTCAAAAAAGTAGCGCTGGTAACAGGCGGCAGCGCAGGGATTGGTAAAGCAATCGTAGAATCATTCGCAGAGCGCGGTGACGCAGTGGTCATCAGCGATCTCGATCAGGATAGAGGCGAAAAGCTCGCCGATAAAATTCGCCAAAAAGGTGGCGATGCATTATTCATGAAAACTGATGTGTCCGATCTTGAGTCGGTTAAACGTCTTTTTGAAACCATTAAAGACCGTTACGGACGACTGGACTATGCGGTTAACAATGCCGGTATCGAAGGCGAGCAAAATGAAACCGCAGATTGCACCTTTGAAAACTTCGATCGAACCATCAAAGTAAATCTGTATGGCGTTTTCTATGGCATGAAACATGAGCTAGAGATTATGCGTGAGCAGGGCAGTGGTGTTATCGTCAATATCTCATCAATTGCTGGCGAAGTCGGCTTCATGAATCTTCCCGCCTACTGCGCTTCCAAAGGCGGCGTAATCCAGCTGACCAAAACCGCAGCTCTGGAATACGCAACGCGCAATATCCGCGTCAACGCAATTTGCCCCGCAGTGATCATGACCGAAATGGTCGAACGCATCACCCATCATGATCCAGTCATTCAAGCAGAATTCGCTAAACTGCAACCGATGGAGCGCGCAGGCAGACCTCAAGAAATCGCTGACAGCGTCATGTGGCTCTGCTCAGACAAATCCAGCTTCGTCACCGGCCAGGCCATCAACATCGATGGTGGTTACCTGGCAAGGTAGTACACCTCGTAGGTTGGTGATGAGCAAAGCGAATCCCAACAATTATAGTTTGGTAGCTTGGCAGCGTATCCGAGCGAAGCCTGCCCTATGGACGCAGCCTTAACAAACTTAAACACCCCAGACTCGACTTAGCCTGTTTACTGCAAAGTGAACAGGCATTTTTTTATTGCAATTCATAGTAAGCTGTCTAGTATTGAGCAAATGTAGGGTGCGTCGTGACGCACCAATAAGCTTGATTTAAAAGACCAGGTAATTTAGATGAACCACTTAGAGCAATTAATTGCCGAATGGTATGAATACAGGGGTTACTTTGTCCGGCGAAATATCCAAGTTGGCCCAAGAGTAAACGGCGGTTATGAATGTGAGTTAGATGTTGTGGCTTTTAATCCTGTTACACAACATTTAGTGCATATTGAGCCTTCCATGGATGCCCATTCCTGGGCCAAGAGGGAGCAACGATATTCAAAAAAATTTGCAGCTGGTCGAGCATATATTCCAAGTTTGTTTGGAGGTTTAGCCTTGCCTGATGAGATTGAGCAGATAGCTTTGTTAGGTTTTGCTAGCAACGCTAATGTTAAATCTCTTGCTGGCGGCAGGGTAATGACAGCTGCTGAATTATTCGCTGAAATTGTAAGTGGTATCGGTAATAAGAAGGTTGCTAGGTCAGCAATTCCAGAACAGTTCCCACTCCTTCGAACGATACAATTTGCCTGTGAGCACCGTCATTCAGTTGGTTGGAATTAGTATAAATTCAAAGCGGTGCGTCACGACGCACCCTACATATAATTGTCAACTCTTTAAGAGGTAAAAGAGTATGCAGAATACACTCTACATTGCAGAGCCTATCTTTTCAGAAATGCTACAGAAGTTTGACGGTGAGGCTTCATTTCCGCCAATTAAAAAAATTGGTATTACGCATGATGCTCCTAACAAAAGAGAAAAGGAGCTTTTGGGAACTAAAAGCCCTATCAAGGTTTCCATCATTAAGGCTTGGACTAATTTGGATGCAAGGCAAATCGAGAGAATGCTGCACAACATTCTGGATAATACTCGACTAGATGGAGAGTATTTTTGGGATGGTAATGAAACACTGGTTGATTCAGTGAGTGACTTTATCCTTACTTATCATCCTGATGCACAAGAAATAGGGGTTTCAGATGATCCCGACGTTAAAGCTGCAACAGAGACTTTAGAAAAGAAAAATTCTGACAGGATGCTTACGGAGGTAGTTCCAACTTTAGATGAGCTTGGAATTGATCATACTATTTCTCAGAATGGGCAAAAAGTACACTTCCATCTAGGTGATTATAAATTAGTACTTTCAGGTAGAACGGCTGGAAGGTTTACGCTTACTATATGGTCTAAAACAAAAACAACTGAGGAAGCCTTATCGGATTTCGAGCATTCACAGGAGCTTTCAGCTAATAGCACTGAGGATAGCAGTCGTAAAGCTAGAATCCCAATGAGTAAGTTATCAGTAATATTTGAATCTATTAGAGAATATGTTGAGAAAAACTCATTATAAATTTGTATATCAGCGATAACGGTGCGTCACGATTAGTTAGGAGTAATTCGCATGTTCACACGCCGTACATTTTTAAAAGGTTCTTTGCTGTCTGCTTCGGCTATTGCTTTACCGGGAATGGCGAAGTGGGAAACTAAGGCGTCACTTCCTTTTAAGGTTCAGGAGATTTATCCGGCGGTACACAATGGCAAGATTTACGTTGCAGGCGGTTTGACGGTAAAGGGTAACGAGCTTGATGTGTACGATGAAGTGGTGGCTTACGATCCTGCTTCTGATTCCTGGCAAGAATCTATTTCGTTACCTGAACCAAGACATCATCCTTATCTTGTTTCTCATGCTGGTAAGCTATTTGCATTCAGCGGCTTTACTGTGGCTGAAAACGGTAGCTGGTTTGGTAGTCGCGATGTGCTGGTTCTGGACGAAGAGAATGAACGCTGGCGTAAGTATCCTAACCACATGAGCTATCCTTTGTGCGAAACAGTAGCTGCCTCGATTAATGGGCGGATTCATCTCGCTAGCGGCAGACGGCCTAAAGGTTTGAGCAACGGCAACTGGAGTGATCATGTTGACGCGAGTAGCCATAAAGTCCTCGATCCTTCATCTATGACCTGGGACTGCGCGCATCCTATCCCAACCACGAGAAACAGTGCCGCTGGCGGTTATTTGAATGACCTGTGGCATGTCATTGGCGGTCGCACCGTTAACGGCGGCAATCTTGATGCACACGAGGTTTATGATTACAAAGAAGATAAATGGCGCAGTCTTGCACCATTACCACAGGCGCAGGGTGGGTTAGCAGCTGCAGTAATGGGCGAGCATATCTACGTATTCGGCGGTGAGTATTTCACCAACGGTGGCGGAGTCTACAAAAAAGTCTGGCAGTACTCGTCCAAAGAAGATAAGTGGCAACAAATTGGCGAAATGCCAGTACCGCGCCATGGATTGGGTGCAGTCACAATTAACGATAGTATTTATGTAGTTGCTGGGGCTACACAGGCAGGCGCAAAAGGCACCAGCAATCGATTATCAGTATTTAAATTATGATTACGAGACTTGGTTTATGACTACACATGTTTCAACCATCAAACAAATCGCTATTACTGTTAGCGATGTTGAGAAAGCTTTATCCTTCTATCGCGATATTTTGGGTTTGGAGTTTCTTTTTAACGCAGGTCCAAATTTGGCATTTCTAAATGCTGATGGCGTTCGAATCATGCTGAGCACTCCTCAGGGGGCAGGGGCGGTTGGTGCCAATTCTATTCTTTACTTCAACACCAAAGATATCGAGACTGCTTACAAAGAGTTTGTGGAGAAGGGTGCAAAAGTTGAACGTGAGCCGCAACTGGCGGCGAATATGCCTGACCACGATCTGTGGACTGGCTTTCTTCGTGACCCTGACGACAACCTCGTTGGTTTAATGGAAGAGAAAAAGCATAACTAAATATTGGGGCATACTAGCTATGAAATGGAACTTTCTTACAGCTCTTATTCTAGGTTTTTTAACTTTATCACTCCATACTGTAGCTCTATCTAAATCGATATTAGATAAAGAGCCGATTATGGTAGCACCTCCTAAAAATGATTTAAGTTACGATAGGCAGGCTATACTCACAGCATTATCCAAAGCCAATGCCGGCGATACACTCCAGTTTTCTAAAGGCACTTATTATGTCGGCCCATTTATTGCAATTGACAAGCCAAACTTAACATTGGTTGGAAGTGCGGAAGGAACTACAATAAAGGGCTGCGATATTGAGTCTTTCCAAAATCAGGAATATGCAATTTTTAACTGTAATGGATTCGAGTTAAGGAGCGGCAATACTCATATTGAGGGACTAACTTTTGAAAATACCTGGCATGGTCTTTATGTAGGCTGTTGCTTTCCGAAAAATATTGAAGAGGCAGAAAAAGGAGGTTCGGAGCAAAAGCTTCAACTAGGCGGTCACATTATTGAAAATAGTCTCTTTAAAAACTCTTCGAATGGAATTCGCGTTATAGGTGAATCGGTGCAGAGAAACATATTCAAGCACAATCGTTTTATCAATACTTTTCATGCCATTGTTATCAACGGCTCTGACGCAGAAATTACTTCTAATCTAATTCATGCACAGAACCCAGAAGACATACCTGTTACTGGCTTTGCTGGTGGGGCAATTATCATAGCCCCGATACCGCCAGCACAAACATGTGGTAAGAATATTATCAGCAACAATAGAATCGCTAGTCACTCTGATGGTGTTGTACTGCATTTGTTCGCCCCAAATAGTTCGTGCATAGGCAATGAAATTATCAATAACACTATCGTGACTGAAGCTAAGCCAGCTTCTGTTGGAATTCCAATTGCAGTCATCAACAGCATTAATGAAAGCCCTGCAAATCTTTCAAATACTCTAATTAAAGGAAATCGAATAGACGGTGGCAGTGGCTTGGGTATAGAAATACTCAATGCATCTGATAATACAATTATTGATAATTCAATTAATTCTATTAAAAAGAGAGAGCCGTTCCCCGGCAATTACGTCAATAGCTCTGATCCAGTTCTTTCTGGTTGGAAAGAATACAATGGATCAGGTATTTGGCTATCAAAGTCTAGCAGCATAAAGCAGATAAATAATAATACTTTCAGTGATATTGAAAACCAAAATGTTGCTATTGAAAAACCTGAATAATTTGTTTTTCCCAATAGCTGCTAATATTCTTCTACTTTGCTTAGCTTGATAAATTATTTTATTCACGTAGGCTTTAACTAAAGTTGCTGAAGGAGCCTGCATGAGTGATTCAAAAAAATCTCTAAGCTTACTGGGTGCTGTTTCGATGGGTACTGGTGTCATGATTGGCGCCGGTATCTTTGCGTTAACAGGGCAAATTGCCGAGCTAGCTAACGCATTATTCCCATTGGCGTTTCTTGTCGGGATGATAGTCACCAGTATTTGCGCTTACTCCTATATTAAACTCTCTCAGAACTACCCATCATCTGGCGGCATCGCCATGTTTCTGCAAAAGGCTTATGGCAAAGGTGCAACCACAGCAATCTTTGCATTGCTGATGTTCTTTTCCATGATTATCAATCAAAGTCTGGTTGCCAGAACCTTTGGTACCTACACTCTGCAACTGTTTGAAATTGAGCAGTTTGGTCAATGGGGAATTCCAATACTCGGCGCACTATTATTGGTGTTTGCATTTTTCGTTAATATTATTGGTAATAAATATATTGAAGGTTTATCGGTTGTGATGGCTTTCATTAAAGCGGTTGGTTTATTTCTATTAGCTCTGGGTGGACTCTGGGCTGCTGGCTTTGATTTTAATAGCTTATTTGAGACGGCAAACCATTCGAAGCTGACAGAAGATCTCGCTCTCAATCCTGTCTGGGGCTTCATTTCTGCGGTTGCATTAAGCGTATTGGCGTACAAAGGCTTTACAACCATTACCAATAGCGGCGATGAAATAACCGATCCTAAGCGTAACATCCCTAGAGCCATCGCGATTGCGATTGGTATCTGCACACTGGTTTACCTGTTAGTAGCCGTCTCGGTCAGCAGCAATCTTACTGTTCCCGAAATCGTGGCGGCACGTGACTATTCGTTAGCTGAAGCTGCTAAACCTGCATTTGGGCAATGGGGCCTGACGATTACCGTATTGTTTGCGATAGTGGCAACGGTTTCAGGAGTCATTGCCAGTATCTTTGCAGTCTCCCGTATGCTGACCATGCTTACCAATATGAAACTGGTGCCTCACAGTCATTTAGGTATGCCAGGCAGTATTCAAAAACATAATGTGGTTTACACCGTTGGCATTGCAATATTATTGACGCTGTTTTTTGATTTGAGCCGCATTGCCTCGATGGGGGTTATTTTCTACATCATCATGGATATTGCTATTCATTGGGGTGTTCTGACCAAGCTTAAAAATGAAGTTAAGGCCAATCCTTATATCGTTTCTTTCGCAATCACGTTGGACGTTATTATTTTGAGTGCCTTTTTGTGGATTAAGTGGCAAATGGATCCGTTCGTCATTTGGGCTAGCTTAATTGGATTGGGCCTTATTGTAATAGGAGAGACTGTTTTCCTACGAGTTATCAGAAATAAAAACCAATAAAATCATAGCCTTGAATAATATTTATAATAAAGTAGGCTAGTAGCTATATTTACAGCTGAGGGAGTTTATGCATCAATTTGAAGGGCAATCGGTATTTCATGTTTCAGTCTTCTCTGGAAACTACGGCGGAAAAATTCACGCCGGAACCGAAGCTTTAGTATTTCTGGAGAATGAGTCATTAACTAGCGAGCAAATGCAGAGTATTGCGCAACGCAAGGATATCGCTGCAACTTGTTTCGTCTGGCCTTCCGAACAACCACAACATTTTAATATTCGCTTTTTCAACCCACAAACCGAAATACAACTGTGTGGTCACGCTTTGTTGGCTGCCGCCAGGGTGCTTTATGAGGAACACAGTAAGCAATCGACCGACGCAAATCCAATCGAATTTATCACCCAATCTTCACATATCAATACTAAAATAGATACCAATCATCAGGTATGGATCGGATTTGATCCTATTGCGATTGAGCCAACGGCAATTCCAGTATGGGCTGAAGATTGCTGTAACATCGCGCCAGTTAGTGCATCTAAAGTAGGGCCAAGCAATGGTTACTGGATCTTTGAGTGGCCTGAAGGTTTTGATTTAACGGAGCTTGCAATCGACTTCGACAAACTCACGTTTGCAACAGAGCGAGCCTTGATAGCAACGACTCGATCGCAAGTCAAAGGTTTTGATTATGACCTTCGCTATTTCGCGCCACAGCATGGTGTCAATGAAGATAAGGCGACAGGATCAGCTAACCGAGTGTTAGCCAGTTATTGGAAAAGCAAATTGAATCAAAGTAAATTTAAGGCCAGACAATTGTCCGCAGAAGGTGCCGTCATTGAGGTCGAGTGCGAAGGTGGCAAGGTATGGATTTCAGGAAAGGTTACTATTAATGCTTGATCAGGTTAAAGAAGAGTCGTCAACAGAGCTTGTTGAGCAAGTTATCTCTGACTTTATTGCCGCTCGATTTTTTACCGAGCAGCTGTGTGAGCCATTAAAAGCTGAAGATTACAACCTGCAAGCCATTGCTGAAACCAGCCCTGTAAAATGACACCTGGCACACACCAGCTGGTTTTTCGAAACATTCATCCTTAAGAAGTTTCATTCAGATTTCACTCCCTTCAGTTCACGCTACGAATACCTGTTCAATTCCTACTATAACTCCATTGGTGAGCAATTCCCCAGGTCCCAACGAGGATTGTTATCGCGTCCAAGTGTCGAAGAAGTTTATCAATATCGGCAGTTTGTCACTAAACAAATCTCTGACTTAGTGAATCAGTTATCCGCAGAAGGTCATAAGCAGCTAAGCCAAGTTTTAAGCCTTATAAGACTCGGCATCAACCATGAACAGCAGCATCAAGAATTATTATTAACTGATCTCAAGTACAACCTATTCCAAAACCCTTTGCATCCAGCTTACCGCGAGGCCGGCATAACCTCAGCTCATGATTTTCCTGTTCGGCCAATTAAGTGGATTCAACTTGATGATGAGCTGGTATCAATTGGTACTGATATTAAAGATGAAACGATTAAGCAAGACAGTTTTGCTTATGATAATGAAGCACCCAAGCATAAATTCTATCGCCATCAATTTTCAGTTGCTAATCGTTTAACAACCAATGGCGAATACCATGCGTTTATAGAAGAGGGCGGCTATCAGGACCCTCAATACTGGCTGAGTGATGGTTGGGATGCAGTCAGAGAACATCAATGGCAGGCGCCGCTTTATTGGTTTAAAGAGAATGGCGATTGGTTTGTTTATACCCTAAATGGAGTAAAACCACTCAATCTCAATGAGCCTGTAGCTCATGTCAGCTATTACGAAGCAGATGCTTTTGCACGTTGGAGCGATGCGCGGTTACTGACAGAGCAAGAGTGGGAATCGATTGCCAATGATCAGTCGGTAGAAACAGATATTGGCAATTTTGTAGAAGATGATGTCCTACATCCAGTATCTGCAAAAGGCATTGATAGTTTGCAACAGATGTACGGAGATGTCTGGGAATGGACATCCAGCGCCTACTCAGCATATCCCGGGTTCAAAGCGGCCAGCGGCGCAGTTGGTGAATACAATGGCAAGTTCATGTGTAATCAATATGTACTAAGAGGTGGCTCTTGTGTAACCAGCCGCAATCATATCCGTAAGACTTACCGTAATTTTTTCTATCCAGACGCACGCTGGCAATTCTCCGGCATTCGTTTAGCTCGAGATATCTAGATAACCATTTTAAATTAGGTCAGAACAATGAACATAAAAGAACCGTCCATAAACAAAGAACAGCAAGATATACTGGATGGATTAATTTCAAATCAGAAAACGATCAATCCTAAATACTTTTATGATCATCGTGGTTCAAAACTGTTTGAGAGAATCACACAGCTTGATGAGTATTACCCAACAAGAACAGAGCTGACAATTCTGAATGATTATGCGCAGGACATAGCTCAGCTTTTTGAACCAGACTCATTGATTGTTGAGCCTGGAGCGGGTAATTGCACCAAGATTGAGTATCTGTTAGAGGCTGTTCGACCAAGCATATACGTGCCACAGGATGTATCCGAAGAGTTCCTGCAAAAGTCTGCACAAAGATTATCCGGGCGTTACCCATGGCTTAAAGTTCATCCAATCATAAGCGACTTTTCTGACCCAATCGAATTGCCCGAAAACTATCAAAAGTTCGCAAAGCATGTATTTTATCCCGGCTCTACCATTGGTAATTTTGAGCCAGAAGATGCGGTTATTTTTTTAAAGCAGATGCATAAACTGGTAGGAAGCCGAGGAGGTATGTTGCTGGGCGTAGATTTGCATAAAGATAACGAAATACTTCATGCCGCCTATAATGATGAAAAAGGCATTACGGCAGAGTTCAACCTCAATACCCTAAATCACATCAACCAGATTCTTGAAGCTGGTATCGACATCAATCAGTTTGAACATCACGCCCTTTATAACTCCAAACAGCAACGCATCGAAATGTACCTGCGCAGTAAATCCCTGCAACAGTATACAATTCTCGGCAACACCATTACCTTTGAAAGTGGAGAGCTGATACACACTGAACACTCATATAAATACACACTGGACGGTATCGCCGAACTTGCGCAAAAATCAGGCTTTACGCTACAAAAAAGCTGGCTTGATGAAGAAGAATTGTTTAGCGTTAGCTACCTGAGCGCATAGTCGTCAATAAAAAAGAAGTGCGATTAATTTGATCATGTTCAATATATTGGTTAGCGACTAGTCATGGACTACTTCGCTGAACTTGGCTATATCGGCCTCTTTATTGCTGCATTTCTTGCTGCCACCATTTTGCCGCTCAGTTCTGAGCTGGTTCTTACTGCATTACTGCTTAATGGTTTATCACCCGAGTTTTTGGTTATTGTTGCTACTGTCGGCAATGTACTTGGTTCATTAACCAATTATGGTTTGGGTTACTGGGCGAGTAAGACGGTAATTCAGAAATGGTTGCGCATGTCTGAAAGTGAATTCGTGCGCGCCGAAGAGCGGTTTAAAAAGTACGGTATCGTTGCGTTACTCTTTGCCTGGGTTCCTATCATCGGCGATCCGCTGACCGTCATGGCTGGTATTTTACGCATCCGATTGCTGTGGTTCTTAATTTTGGTCACTATTGGAAAATTCCTCCGTTATTACATTCTGGCAACACTGGTTCTTCCCTAGATTTCTCATAGAGCTCTGGGCTTGCTTCAATGCTTTATTAGGGATAAGGTTAATCGACATTAATAAATGCTTGGGGGTAATAATGATACGTTCTCGATTCCTTTCTGTGTTCCTGCTTCTTGGTCTTTTTCTATCTTTTGACGCAACTGCTGAAAAGTATGCCTTAAAAGGCGGGCGCTTAATTGATGGCTACGGTGGGCCACCGTTATCAAACAGCATTATTCTGGTTGAAGATGGAACCATTCAGGCAGTAGGCCAAGTAGGCAAGCTAGAAATCCCCGGCGATTATAAGGTGGTCTCAACCGAAGGAATGGATGTGTTGCCAGGACTTTGGGAAAGCCATGCGCACCTGATGTTAAATGGACACGCAGATTATAGCCATTGGCAACCGACTTATCGCGAGCGACAAGTTGATGAGATTATGCCTGCCAGTGCTGTGCAGTTGTTGCTTGCAGGTGTAACCAGCGCGCGAGATCTAGGTGCGAATCTTGAGGACTCAATCGAAATTAAGCAGCAGATAGAGAAGGGTGATATTGCAGGCCCTAATTTATTTGTTTCAGGCCCATTTTTACAGTATGAACCTTATCCTGGCTCAGATCATTACCGTTGGGGTGTTAAAACTGTTCGCGAAGCCAAACAGAAAGTCAGACAGCTAGCCAAAGCTGGCGTCGACATGATTAAGCTGGTCGATCAGGATCAAATGGATCTCGAAGTTGCTCAAGCTATTGTTGATACCGCCCACGAAAATAATTTAAAGGTCATAGGTCATTCACATCGACCCGATGAAATCCGAGTCGGCTTAAAAATTGGAGTTGATAACTTTGAGCATACAGGCTTAACTACAGCGCCGGAGTATCCAGAAGATGTCATGAAGCTTTTAAAAGAAAGAACAGCAACTGGACGTGTCGCTGGTGGGCCTTTGTTTTGGACCCCTACAGTTGAAGGTCTCTATCAATATCCAGAGTTGATTAAAAATCCTGAGCGTTTGGATAATACTTGTTGGCATAGGGGCTTAAAGCAAGAAACCATCAAAGACATTAAGGCATCGTTAACTGATCCCGGTAAGCTAGACTATATGCAGCTAACACCTTTACGCCAACCAACGTTGAAAAAGAAAATTGCACAGCTTAAAGAAGCTGGAGTAGTTTTTTTGATAGGTACTGATAGCGGTATCCCAACAAAATTTCACTGCCAGAGCACCTGGAATGAAATGGCGGTGCTGACCAATGATATGAACATTCCTGCTATGGACGTCATTCGTTCAGCGACATATTGGCCAGCCGTGATGATGGGTGTTCAAGATCGATTAGGTAGTATTACACCAGGAAAACAGGCTGACATTATTGCTGTAGAAGGGGATGTACTGCGTTATATGAACTTGTTATCTGACGTAGATTTCGTAATGAAAAAAGGAGTTATTTATCGTCAAGCTGGGCAAGTAGTTGAGGAAAAATTGGCGCCTAAACAACGACTGTAATTTTAATTAGAAAGGCACCTACCCATTTATTATGAGTAGGTGCCTTTTTGCTTTTTAAGCTTTTGCTTTTACAATCGAGTCGACTGATAATTTACCTGCTCCAGATATTGCTAGAGATACTGACGCTGCTAGAAGCATTAAAGCAAACTCATAACCATTGTTGCTTACAAAGAGTCCATTACCAATATGGACAGTCATAGCCATCAGCATAGTGAAAGCAGTAACGATCGCTGCTGGGCGTGTTAATAGCCCTAGAATTAAGGCTAAGCCGCCAAAAAACTCCGCACTGCCTGCTAAAACAGCCATTAGATAGCCAGGTTCAAAACCAACACTTGCCAGCCACTGGCCTGTGCCTTCCAGGCCATAACCACCAAACCAGCCAAACAACTTTTGAGCACCATGTGCCATAAGGATAATACCAAGTGGTACGCGGATGACGAGCGGTGCCCAGCTTTGATTCTGTACAAAGAAATGTTTAAACAATGTGTTTTTCATAATTACTCTCCAAAAGACCTGATTAAGTTGACGAATCCATATTACTCTT